>VMSV01000019.1 GCA_013791935.1 Desulfobacteraceae bacterium
ACGAGCGCCATATCCTGGTCAGTTCCCAGTTCACCCTTCAGCGACACCGGGAGATCAGCCAGCTTTTCATCGACGGAATTTTCGGCGATAATTTCCCCAAGCCCCTGTCTTTTTACCTTTCCCGGTATCCGGGTTATCTGGAAGCCATCAAAAAGATAGGGTTCAAAGAAGCTGATTAGGGCCATGGATGATTTGAACTTTTTTAAGTCCTATGAAAACTGCCAGCTTTGCCCAAGGCAGTGCGGCGTGGACCGTACCCGAAAAAACAGCCGGGGGTTTTGTGGAGAGAGCAACCGGTTGCGGGTGGGGTTCATCGGCCCCCATTTCGGAGAAGAGCCCCCGATTTCCGGTACCCACGGCTCGGGCACGGTATTTCTCGCTGGCTGTTCCCTGAAGTGCTCATTTTGTCAGAACCACCAGATCTCGCTGGAAGGGACGGGAGAAACCCTTTCCAAGGGAGAGTTTGTAACAAAACTGGAAGATCTCATTTTCCACCAGCAGGTTCACAATATCAATTTCGTTACTCCGGATCATTTTTTCCCCCACCTGTTTGAGGCCATCGGAACCCTGAAAGAAATGGGGCTGAACACCCCCATGCTGTTCAACACTTCAGGATATCAGTCCCTGGAGATGTTGAAATATGCAGAAGGATTTGCTGATATTTATCTGCCGGATTTCAAATATGCGGATGAAAACCTTGCGGAGAGCCTTTCCCGGTGCAGGAATTACCCAACGGTGGCTCTTGCCGCTCTCACGGAGATGATCCGGCAGAAGGGTTTTCTGGATGTGTTTGAAACCGGGGAAGAGGTCAGCAAAAAAGGGGTTCTGGTGCGGCATTTGATTCTGCCGGGAAATGTGGGCAATTCCATCCTTGCCCTGACCACACTGTTTCTGGAATTCGGGAAAAAACTGCCCATCAGCCTCATGTCCCAGTACAGCCCGGTTGGGCACCAGAAAGAGACGGCCTTAAACCGCAGGTTGACCCATGAAGAATTTACTGCTGTGTATGACCATGTCCGGGACCTGGGTTTTGAGAACCTCTTTGTCCAGTTTCTCCCTGAGCCTTCAGGGGATGATTCTGAAAACACGAGATTTCTCCCGGATTTCCAGAAATCCTCCCCTTTTGATTCCTGATTCATGCCTTATCGAATCGCATCGGAATGCATCAACCCGTACCCGTGTTCGCCGTGTAGGGACTGATCCAACCCTTCCTGTTCCTTCTGGGGGTCGAGTCTGAAGCCCACGGTTTTTTCAACCACGAAGTAAATCAGAGCTGTTCCCCCGGCAGCCAGGGCAATGGTGGCCCCCATGCCCTGAAGCTGAACCCACAACTGATTCCAGAGGGTCCAGCCGCCAGCCGATTCCCCGGCTTTTACCATCCAGCTTTCCCGAATGAAAAAGCAGAGCAGCAGAACGCCCAATCCGCTGCCAACACCGTGGATGCCGAAGCAGTCCAGGCTGTCATCATAGCCCAAAAGGATTTTGGCTTTGAGGGCGAAAAAACAGGCCAGGGATGAAAGTGCGCCCAGAATCATGGCTCCAATCGGCTGCACCACACCGGCTGCCGGCGTAATGACCACAAGACCGGCAAGAATGCCTGATACAAATCCCAGGGAAGTGGCCTTGCGAAAGGTTATGGCTTCAATGGCAAGCCAGGTAAGGGCACCACTGGCTGCGGATACCTGGGTCATGGTGAGGGCCCTTGCCGTATCCAGCCCGCTCTGAACCGTTGATCCCGCATTGAACCCGAACCATCCCACCCAGAGCAATCCGGCTCCCATCATGGTCATAACCAGATTGTTGGGGTTCATGGCGGTTTTGGGATATCCGTGGCGTTTGCCCAAAAGAAGGGCGATGACCAGGGCGCTGACGCCTGCGGAAACGTGGATCACCAATCCTCCGGCCAGATCAATGGCTCCCCTTGCCCCCAGGTTGAAAAGCCATCCGTCCGAAGCCCAAACCCAGTGGCACAGCGGGCAGTAGATCAGAAGAAACCACAGGGCGATAAACAGTGTATACCCCCGGAAATAGACCCTTTCCGCCATGGCTCCGCTGATGAGGGCCGGAGTGATGATGGCGAATTTGCCCTGGAACATGGCTATAATATATTCCGGGATGCCTCCGGTGATGCTGTCATCAATGCCTTTTAAAAAGAAATAATCGTTGTTCCACCCGACGAATCCCCCGAGAGTGCTTTTTCCGAAGGTCAGGGAATAACCGCAGACCACCCAGAGAACCCCGATCACCGCCATGGCAACATAGCTGTGCATCATGGTTCCGATGACGTTTTTTGTCCGCACCAGCCCACCGTAGAACATGGCAAGGCCAGGGATCATCAGAAGCACCAGGGCGGTTGAGATAAGCATCCAAGCGGTGGTTCCGGTGTCAATTCCAGGGCCTGTGTCTGCCCAGGCAGGCTGTGAAATAAAAATTGAAATGAATAAGATGATCAAAGCCCACGCATTTTTCCTCATTGATTCCTCCTTGGTTAATCATTGCACGGAAATTCAATGAGCAATAATTATGCCGGAGAGAGCAATTTATAACTATCTGATTTGTATGCGATTAATATTCATAGAAGAGGGGCGTCCCGGTCATTAAAGAACATATTTGTAAATACGCAGGGAGATTGCAGACATAATTGTAGATTTTGAACAAAAGCCGGCTTTTCAGCCATCCCGGCAAAATGCCTAAAACAGCATAAGCCTTGCAAACGAAACATCCATTCCACTCAATCCATCGCCTCTAGAATAAAATGCGGTTGCCCAGTGGAATGAAACCTTGACGGTTTTTGCCGGATTCTATAAAGAATAAAAGACGAATTTAAGTGGATGAAAAACATTTTTGAGGAAGGGGGATTTATGGGCCAGAGCATGTATCAGGAACTACAACCGCTTTTTGCACCGCAGTCCATTGCCATTATCGGTGCTTCTGGAACCCCGGGAAAATGGGGAAATCAGATGGTGGCGCGGCCACTCAGGTCTTCATTTCGAGGTCCCATCTATCCGATCAACCCGAAATCCAAAGAAATAGAAGGACTTAAGGCCTATCGGAGTATCAAGGATGTTCCCGGCCCGGTGGACATGGCCATAATTACGGTTCTGGCGCCCATGGTTCCGGCCATGGTGAAGGAGTGCGCTGAAAAAGGGGTCAAAGCCATGGTGGTCATTTCAGCGGGATTTGCTGAAACCGGCCCGGAAGGACAAGCCCTTCAGGATGAAGTGGTGAAAATCGCCAGATCCGCAGGCATACGATTCATGGGGCCCAACGGCATGGGGATCTATACATCAGCGGTGCGCCTGAATACGGCCTTTGATTTTTCCCCGGAACCCGGAGGGATATCTTTTATTTCCCAGAGTGGCACCATGGGGGCGTATCTGCTGGAAACGGCCAACGACAAGGGGTACGGGTTTAACACGTTTCTCAGCGTGGGGAACCAGGCCGACCTTTCCATGGCGGATTATATCGAATATCTGGGAGAGGATGACCGCACCAAGGTGATCGTTCTTTACATTGAAGGACTTAAGGACGCGGACCGTTTTCTCAAAAACGCAAAAGAAGTGATTCGGAAAAAACCCATCATCGTTTATAAATCCGGAAGCGGGGAAGACGGAGCCAGGGCCACCATGAGCCACACGGCATCCATAGCCGGGTCCGACCAGATGTTTGATGCAGCCTGCAAACAAGCGGGGATTATCCGGACCTATGACGTAAGCCATGCCTTTGACATTGCCGAAGCCCTGTCCAAACAACCGTTGCCCAAGGGAAACAATGTGGGAATCGTGGCCTCCGGCGGCGGTATGTGCGTGGTGTCCACGGATGCCTGCAATGGCTATGGGCTTCGGGTGCCGGAGCTGGATGCGGATACCATGAACAAGATCGCCAAGCACCTCATTGCCCATGCAGCCCCGCCGAGAAATCCCGTGGACTTGGCTGCGGACCCCAATTCCATGACCCTGGCCAATGTGGTGGAGCTTCTGGCCAAGAACCCCAACATCCATTCCATCATCACCGATGCGCCCCTGTGGGGGGTCAGCCCGGAAACCATTCGAGACAAGATCAATGCTGCAGAGATTATTTCCATGGTGCCTGAAAAATACGGCAAGCCCCTCATTGCCCTGGCCATGAAAACCAAGATGGAAGGCATTGTGTTTGATGTGATGAGAAAAAAGAATATCCCCTTTTATGAATTTCCCAAGGAAGCGGCACGGGCGGTTTATGGTCTGTATATGTATGCCCGGCTCCAGGAGAGATTTGCTTCCTTATCCTAAGGGACTGTATCTAACGGTTGTTGCTGCTTTTTCATCCACTGGTTCGCTGCCGTGAGCACCGGGTCCCAGACCGGGCCGAAGGGCGGTGCATAGGCCAGGTCGCACTGACTGAATCGGGCCACGGTCATGCCGGAGGATAAGGCTACGGCAGGGGCATTGATCCGGTGGGCCACCCCTTCTTTTCCCACCATCTGAACCCCCAGCAGTCTTCCTGTGGTCTTGTCCCCCACCATCTGGACCCTGATGGTTTCGGATCCGGGATGGGCATGGGCTCTGGATCTTGAATGAATGATTTCCTCTTCCGGGTCAAATCCTGCTTGTTTTGCCTCCTCCATACCCAGGCCCGTTCGGGCCACTTCAAGATCAAAAACCTTGAACACGGCGGTTCCGGCCACCCCTTCCAGGGTGACATCTTCTCCGCAGATAGCGTCTGCCACGGCCCAGCCAGCCCGATTGGCCCTTAAGGCCAGAGGAATCCATGTTTTTTCCCCGGTAACCACATGATAGGCATCAGAACAGTCTCCCGCGGCATAAATATCCGGTGCAGAGGTTCTTAAGCTTCTGTCCACGGCAATGGATTTTCCGGGGCCGAGTTCCAACCCTGCCCCGGCAGCAATCTCGCTGTTGGGGACCACACCGGTGGCGACAAGGATCAGGTCGGCATCAAGGGAACCCTCGGAATACACCACTTGAAGTCCGCCGGTTTCTATGCCCCGAATTTCTGTTACCCGACTTCCTGAATACAGTGTCACACCCCTTGAAGTGAGTTCCTCTTTGACCATCTCGGCCAGATCCCGGGCCATCCAAGGCAGGAAGGTCTCCCGGGGCTTGATCATGCTGACCTGAATGTCCCTTTCCCGAAAAGCTTCGCACATCTCCAGGGCAATATACCCCATGCCCAGGATCACAGCCTTTTTCACCGGATGGGTTTGAAGAAAGGCCTTGATATTTCTACCCTGCTCCAGGTTTTTCAAATAGAGCACTCCGGGAAGGTCATGGCCCGGAATATCCGGTTGAATGGGTCTTGCCCCGGTGGCGATGAGAATTTTGTCATAGGGAAGCTCAAAACCGGTTCCGTCTCTTTTTTTGCCGGAAACTGTTTTCCGTTTCAGGTGGAGGGTTTGAGCCGTGTGGCCGGTCAGTACCTGAATCCCCTGTTTTTCCCGGAAGACTCGGGCTTCTCTCACCACAAGATCGTTCATATCCCTTTTTGTATCAGCGATATTATACGGCATACCGCAGGCGCTGTAGGAAACATCCTCGGTTTGTTCCAGAACCGTAACCGTAAGATCCGGTTGGTTCCTTTTGGCACGGCTGGCGGCGCTCATGCCAGCAGCATCTCCGCCGATAATTAAAAAGTTCATGTCCGCCTCCTTTGAGGGTTGGTGAAAAAGCATGAAAGGTAAATTTACCAGTCCCCGGGTAAAATGTAAAGCCCGCTCCTCCGGGTTTCAGGGTAACCGCATTTGATTCTCAAAGGGAAGGATTGAGCGGAATGGATGCCCCGTTTGCAAAGCTTATGTTGTCTGAGCCATTTAGGATGCCTTGGGCAAGCGCCTGCCTCTATATAGCTTGGCAGTTCATCAAAATAATTCACACTCCATTGTTATTTATTATTTCTACTGCGCTTGCCATAGGCATCCTTGGTGGCGA
>VMSV01000005.1 GCA_013791935.1 Desulfobacteraceae bacterium
CCGGCTGGAGCTCTACTACGGCATCCGGCAGAAAACAGATCCTGCCTATGCCTGTGTGGGCTGTGCCATGTGCAGTCTGGTTTGCCCCAATGACGCCGTTATGCCCTGCAAAGGGGATGAAAGCGACAAACTGAAATTCCACCGGGACCGGGGCGGTCAACCACGCAACCGTGGAGGACGGCGCAATGTAGAGGGCGGGATTCTGGATCAAATCAAGTTCATGAGAATCTCCATGCTCACCGACCCTGCCCTGGATGCGGGCCGGCATGAATTTGAACTCAGGACCCTTCTGGGAAGAATTCTGCCCCCGGAACAGAACCTTGCCGCCTTGAAGCAAAACGGATGGATTCCCCCGGTAAGGGAGATCTACCCCCTTATCATCGGCGGCATGTCCTTCGGGGCCCTCTCCCCCAATATGTGGGAAGGTCTCCAGATGGGGGTGGCTTACCTCAATGAAGAGCTGAACATGCCTGTACGCATCTGCACCGGAGAAGGGGGTTGCCCGCCCAGGTTGCTTCGTTCGCGATTTTTGAAATATGTGATTCTTCAAATCGCCAGTGGATATTTTGGATGGGATGAAATCATTCATGCCATTCCCCATATGAAGGAAGACCCCTGCGCCATCGAGGTCAAATACGGCCAGGGGGCCAAACCCGGAGACGGGGGTTTGCTCATGTGGTACAAGGTCAACAAGCTGATCGCAGCCATTCGGGGGGTGCCCATGGGCATCAGTCTTCCCAGCCCGCCCACCCATCAGACCAAGTACTCCATTGAAGAAGCGGTGGCCAAAATGATCCAGTCCATGTACATGGCCTGGGGATTCAGGGTGCCGGTCTACCCGAAAATATCAGGCACCTCCACGGCCCTTGCGGTTTTGAACAACCTCACCCGGAATCCCTATGCCGCTGGCCTTGCCATTGACGGCGAGGACGGGGGGACCGGCGCGGCCTACAATATTTCCATGAATCACATGGGCCACCCCATCGCGAGCAATTTAAGGGAATGCTACCTGAACCTGGTGGCCCTGGGAAAACAGAACGAGATTCCCCTGTTCGCCGGGGGTGGCATCGGGAAAAACGGCAACCTGGCGGCCAATGCCGCGGCCCTGATCATGCTGGGGGCCAGCGGGGTCCAAATCGGCAAATACATCATGCAGGCCGCCGCAGGATGTCTGGGATCGGAATCCGATCGATGCAACATCTGCAACATCGGGCTGTGCCCCAAAGGCATCACCTCCCAGGATCCCAGGCTTTACCGAAGGCTGGATCCGGAGGGTGTGGCCCAACGGGTGGTGGATGTGTTTCTGAGCTTTGATATGGAACTGAAAAAGATCGTTGCCCCCCTGGGGAGATCCACATCCCTTCCCATTGGCATGTCCGACGCTCTGGGCATTAGCGATTACCATGCAGCGGATCGTTTGAGCATAAAATACGTGGTTTAAAATGATAGGGAACAGGCATGCCTGTTCTACAAACGGGATATGGAAAACGGAGTTTTTCGAATGAATAGCAAACCGATTTATGAAATATCCGGAGAAAGAAACGGGGAAAGGCTGGAATCCCGTATCCTTGAAGAACAATTGCAGCAGGCGGTTTCAGCCGGTCACCGGCATCTGCTGGTCAAAGCCCTGGGCCAGCACGGCATTGGCGGAAGGCTGTGGAAAGCCGGGGATGAATCCATCCATATATCCGTCTATGGCCAGTGCGGCCAACGGGTGGGGGCCATGGGGTATCCCAACACCTATATCGAAATCATGGGTCCAGCTTCGGACGATGTGGGATGGCTCAACACCGGGGCAAAAATCGTCATCCACGGCAATGCGGCAAACGGAGTGGCCAATGCCATGGCCCAGGGGAAAATCTATGTGGCCGGCAATGTGGGTTCACGCGCCATGACCATGACCAAGCATAACCCTCGCACACCGCCGCCGGAGCTTTGGGTTTTGGGGTCCGTAGGGGATTACTTCGGGGAATTCATGGCAGGCGGAATTGCCGTGGTTTGCGGGTACAATTCCCAGTCCCCTAAAAATGTTCTGGGCTATCGGCCCTTTGTAGGCATGGTGGGCGGAAAAGTATTTTTCAGAGGCCCCCATTCCGGGTTCAGCCGGACAGACGCAATCATAGCCCCCCTATCGGAAGAAGAATGGCTTTGGCTCCTTGATAACCTGAAATCCTTTCTGGAACATATCAAACAGCCTGAACTGTTGGATGCCCTTTCCCGAAAGGAGGACTGGCAGCTCATCCACGCCAGGAAACCCCATGAAAGGGTGGGTGCCGCAAGACGCTCCATGAAATCTTTTCAATCGGAAATCTGGGATAAGGAACTGGGCCGGGGAGGGCTCATCGGAGATCTCACAAACCTTGACCGATCGGTAATTCCGGTCATCACCACGGATCAGCTTCGACGGTTTGTGCCGGTTTGGGAAAATAAAAAATACGCCTCCCCCTGCGAAGCGTCCTGCCCCACCGGCATTCCGGTCCAGCAGCGCTGGCAACTGATTCGGGAAGGCCGAATGGATGAAGCCGTAGACATTGCCCTGTCCTACACGCCTTTTCCGGCAGCGGTCTGCGGATACCTCTGCCCCAACCTCTGCATGCAGGGTTGCACCCGGCACACGGGATTCATGGTTCCCCTGGATGTTTCCAAGTTGGGCAAAGCCAGCATTCAGGCGAAGATGCCGGTGATTCCGGAAAAAAGCGGAAAAAGAATCGCCGTTATCGGAGGGGGACCCGGCGGGCTTTCCGTGGCCTGGCAGTTGAACCTTGCGGGCCATGAAGCCGTTGTCTTTGACATGGCCCCTACCCTGGGGGGGAAAATCGCCTCGGTGATTCCCGAAAGCCGGATGCCCAAAGAGGTTCTGGATGCGGAACTTGCCCGGATCAATGAAGTGATTCCCAAAGTGCACCTTCAGCAGAAACTGGCCAGGGAAGATTTTGAAAAGATGAAGGAAGATTTCGACTTCATCGTCATCGCCGTGGGCACTCACAAGCCCGGGACCCTTCCGGTTCCCGGAAACGAAAGACTGATTCCTGCCTTGGAGTTTCTGGAAAAAGCCAAGACCGGAGGCATCAAACCCGGAAAACGGGTGGTGGTCATCGGCGCAGGCAACGTGGGATGCGATGTGGCCACCGAAGCCCACCGGCTGGGGGCCACGGACATCACCCTGATCGACATCATGGAGCCGGCCTCCTTTGGAAAAGAGCGGGAGGAAGCGGAAAAAGCCGGTGCAAAATTCAAATGGCCCTGTTTTACAAAGGGAATCACGCCGGAAGGGGTGATGCTCACCACCGGAGAGCTGGTTCCGGCGGATACGGTGGTTGTTTCCATCGGGGATGCGCCGAACCTGGAATTTCTTACGGAAGATATCGCCACCCAACGTGGGTTTATCCTGGCCAATGAATACCAACAAACCGCAAACGGCAGGATTTTTGCCATCGGGGATGCGGTGAAACCGGGCCTCCTGACGGATGCCATCGGTTCCGGGCGCATCGCAGCCAAGGCCATTGCGGACATGATTGCAGGCCGTCAGCCGGTGGGCGATCCTCGAAGAATGATCGACAAAAACAGAATCACCCTGGAATATTTTGATCCCAGGATCACGGAATATAAAGATCTTCAATCCTGCGGGTCCCAATGTTCCTCTTGCGGGGCTTGCAGGGATTGTGGTATCTGCGAAACTGTCTGCCCCCAATCCGCCATCCGTCGGGCGGAACTTCCGGGAACGGAAACCGGATACGAATATCGCGTGAATCCGGATCTATGCATCGGATGCGGATTCTGCGCCGGAGCCTGCCCTTGCGGCATCTGGGACCTGGTGGAAAATGACCCTATAGAATGAAGGCGAAGCTCACGCGGAGACGCGGAGAGCGTGGAGAAAAAAGAGAATGGACGCATTATTAGCACTTGAAGATGGCCGGATATTCCCCTGCCGGTCTTTCACCGGACCGGGGGAAACCGCAGGAGAAGTGGTGTTCAACACCAGCATGACCGGGTACCAGGAAGTGCTCACAGACCCCTCCTATAGGGGCCAAATGGTGGTCATGACCTATCCTCTGGTGGGCAATTACGGCATCAATCCGGAAGACATGGAGTCGACCCGGATATGGGTTTCAGCTTTCATCATTCGGGAATACCAGGCCTTTTACAGCAATTTCAGGGCCACGGGAAATCTTGCGGATTATCTGAAATCCTGGAGGATCATGGGCGTTGAAGAACTGGACACCCGGGCCCTCACCCTTCACATCCGTAATGCCGGGGCCATGAGGGCCGTGATCTCCACAGAGGATAAAGATCCGTCCTCCCTGGTGAAAAAAGCAAAAGCTTCTCCCTCCATGACAGGCCTCGATCTGGTAAAGGAGGTGACCTCATCCAAGCCTTATTTCTGGGAAAACGGGGGGATTTCGAGCTGCCAACCCCCCTTGGACGAATTGAACTCCCGGGTTTGGAAATCCCGGGGAGAAAAAAAATCCGTGGTGGCCTTTGACTTTGGAATCAAATACAATATTTTAAGGAACCTTGAAAAACTGGGGTTTGAAGTCCTGGTGGTTCCGGCAACCACCACGGAACAAACCGTAAAAGCCCTGGAGCCGGACGGCATTTTTCTCTCCAACGGCCCCGGAGACCCTGAACCGGTTCACTATGCGGTAAAGACCATTAAAAATCTTCTGGGGTATCGGCCCATATTCGGCATCTGCCTGGGTCATCAGCTACTCGGGCTTGCCCTGGGAGGAACCACCTTCAAGCTGAAATTCGGCCATCACGGAGCCAATCAGCCGGTAAAACAGCTATCCACAGGCAAGGTGGAGATCACCTCCCAGAACCACGGTTTTTCGGTGGATTTGGACAGCCTGGTGGGCAAAGAAATTGAAATCACCCATATGAACTTGAACGACAATACCCTGGAGGGGTTCCGGCACAAAACCATTCCGGCCTATTCGGTTCAATATCACCCGGAAGCCTCCCCCGGCCCCCATGATGCGGAGTATCTGTTTCAACGGTTCAAGGACATGATAACAAAGCAGGAATCTTGAATCAAAACCCTTTACTTTTCAACGCACCACAGAAATTGATAACATGCCCAAAAGAACGGATATAAAAAAGATTCTGATCATCGGCGCAGGCCCCATCATCATCAGCCAAGCCTGCGAATTCGACTACTCCGGAACCCAGGCCTGCAAAGCCTTGAAAGAGGAAGGGTTTGAAGTCATTCTTGTGAACTCCAATCCTGCCACCATCATGACCGACCCGGAACTGGCCGATCGCACCTATATCGAACCCATCACCCCTGCCATTGTGGAAAAGATCATTGAAAGGGAAAGACCCGATGCCCTGCTGCCCACCCTGGGGGGACAAACCGGTCTGAATATTGCGGTGGCTGTTGCGGAAATGGGAGTCCTTGCAAAATACAACGTGGAGATGATCGGCGCCTCCCTGAAAAGCATTAAAAAGGCCGAAGCCAGGGATCAGTTCCGGGACGCCATGAACAACATCGGTCTTAGAATCCCCCGAAGCGGTTTTGCCGTCAACATGGAGGAATCCCGAAAGATCGCGGCCGACATCGGGTACCCCATCATCATTCGGCCCAGTTTTACCCTGGGAGGAACCGGCGGCGGCGTGGCCTACAACCCGGAAGACTTGGAACTCTATGCCAAATCCGGCCTGGATGCAAGCCTCACCAGACAAATCATGCTGGAAGAATCGGTTCTGGGGTGGAAGGAATACGAGTTGGAAGTCATGCGGGACCACAATGACAATGTGGTCATCATCTGCTCCATTGAGAACATGGACCCCATGGGGGTTCATACCGGAGACAGCATCACCGTGGCCCCGGCCCAGACCCTGACGGATCGGGAATACCAGGTTATGAGGGACGCTTCCCTTGCCATCATGCGGGAGATCGGCGTGGCCACAGGAGGTTCCAATGTCCAATTCGCCGTGAACCCGAAAAACGGGGAGATGATCGTGGTGGAAATGAACCCCAGAGTGTCCAGAAGTTCGGCCCTGGCGTCCAAGGCCACGGGCTTTCCCATTGCAAAAATTGCGGCAAAACTCGCCGTGGGTTATACTCTGGATGAAATCGTAAACGACATCACCGGTGAAACCATGGCTTCTTTTGAACCCACCCTGGATTACTGCGTGGTGAAAATCCCCCGATGGACTTTTGAAAAATTCCCGGAAACCCCGGATTTTCTCACCACGGCCATGAAATCCGTGGGGGAAACCATGGCCATCGGCAGGACCTTCAAGGAAGCCCTGCAAAAAGGAATACGGTCCCTTGAAATCGGAAGAATGGGTCTGGGAGCCGATGGCAAGGACGCAGGATACGAAGAGGCCAAGTCCATACCCGATTCGGAAATCGAGCAGAAACTCACCACACCCAATTCCCAGCGCCTGTTTTATCTGAGGTATGCCTTGATCAAGGGCATGTCCATTGAAACCATTTACGAGCACACGGGCATAGACCCCTGGTTCCTTTACCAGATCAAACAGATCGTGGATTTTGAAACCCTGATCAGCACCGAAAAGCCCACCCTTTCCAATAGCCTGCTCAAAAAAGCAAAAACCCTTGGGTTTTCGGATGTCCAGATCGCCTATCTTTATGGAATGACCGAGCAGCAGGTCAAAGATTTGAGAACCGCAGCCAATATCCGGCCGGTGTATAAGCTGGTGGACACCTGCGCTGCGGAATTCGCCGCAGCCACCCCGTATTATTATTCTGCCTATGAATCCGAATGCGAAGCCCGGCCATCGGATAGAAAAAAAATCATGATCCTCGGGGGAGGCCCCAACCGCATCGGCCAGGGCATTGAATTTGACTACTGCTGCGTACACGCTTCCTTTGCCCTTGCGGAACTGGGCATTGAAAGCATCATGGTGAACAGCAACCCGGAAACCGTGAGCACGGACTATGACACGTCGGACAAGCTCTATTTCGAGCCTCTCACCAGGGAAGACGTGCTCCACATTGTGGAAAAAGAAAAACCCGACGGGATCATCATCCAGTTCGGGGGCCAGACGCCCCTGAATCTTGCCGTTCCCCTTTTTGACGCAGGAGCCCCCATCATCGGAACCCAGCCGGAAAACATCGACCGGGCCGAAGATCGAAAGCTTTTCCAGGCCCTCTTGAAGAAACTCGGTCTCACCCAGCCGCCCAACGGCACGGCGGTGACCATCGAAGAGGCAGGGGTCGTGGCCCAAGCCATCGGATACCCCGTGATTGTCCGGCCTTCCTACGTGCTGGGTGGACGAGCCATGAAAATCGTTTATGATGAAAAAGATCTTGAAAGCTTCACTCGCCTGGCCCTTGCGGCCTCTGTCGGCCATCCCGTGCTCATCGACAAATTCCTGGAGGATGCCGTGGAAGTGGATGTGGATGCCATTTCAGATGGAGAGTTGACCGTCATCGGCGGTATCATGGAGCATATCGAGGAGGCCGGGGTCCACTCCGGAGATTCCGCCTGCGTGCTCCCTCCTTACAGCATCGACCCCTTGATGATTGAACAAATCACCGCAGCCACCAAGGCCATGGCCAAAGAGCTTCGGGTGATCGGACTCATGAATGTTCAGTATGCCATCAAGGACCAACAGCTTTATATTCTGGAAGTCAACCCCAGGGCCTCGCGGACCATTCCCTTTGTGAGCAAGGCCACAGGAATACCACTTGCCAAACTCGCCACCAAGGTTATGGTGGGAAAAACATTAAAGGAACTGGGCTTTACCGAAGAAGTCGTGCCTACTCATATTTCAGTGAAAGAGGCAGTGATGCCCTTTGACCGGTTTCCCAACGTGGATACCCTTCTGGGGCCGGAAATGAAATCCACCGGCGAGGTCATGGGCATTGCCGAAACCTTCGGCGCAGCCTACGCCAAATCCCAGTTGGCGGCCGGGCAGAACATTCCGGTTTCAGGCAGTGTTTTCATCAGTGTTCAGGACCGGGACAAACAGGCAGCCCTGCCCGTGGCCACCGAATTCCTCCGCCAGGGCTTTTCCATCCAAGCCACCCGGGGAACCTCGGATTTTTTAAAAGCCCACGGCATCGAAAACAAAACCATTAAAAAAGTGTCCGTGGGCAGGCCCCATGCAGTGGATGCCATCAAAAACGGTGAAATCCAGTTGATCGTCAACACCGGGGGTACCGGGGGCGATACCAAAAGAGACGGCTATGAAATCCGCCGAGCCGCCATTAAATATAAAATTCCCTATGTGACCACCATTGCTGCCGCCAATGCGGTGGTGAAAAGCATCTCATCCCTTGCCACGGATATGCTGTCGGTAAAAACCATTCAGGAGTATCACTCATAAATGACTGATTCAGAAAGACCCAGAGAAGCCTGCGGCCTGTTCAGCATTCACAACCACCCGGATTCCGCGAATTTATGCTATTTTGGACTCTATGCCCTTCAGCACCGGGGTCAGGAGAGCGCAGGAATTGCCGTGGCCCGGAACGACAACATCATCGCCCACAAGGGGATGGGGTTGGTCGCCGATGTTTTCAAAAAAAGGCACCTGGAACAACTCGCCGGGGATTGCGCCATCGGCCACGTTCGGTATTCCACCACCGGCAGCTCCATTCTCACCAATGCCCAGCCCTTTCTGGTGCATCACCGGAAAAGATCCTACGCCATCGCCCACAACGGCAACATCGTCAATGCCTATGAATTGAGAAAGGAATTGGAGGAATCCGGCTCCATCTTTCAAACCACCATGGATAGCGAGGTGTTTTCACATCTTTTCATCAAAAACCTCGACATGGGATTTGAAAAGGGATTGATCCAGGCGGTTTCCAGGCTGAAAGGCGCTTTCTCCTTTGTGATGCTCACCAACCGGGGAGAAGTGGTGGGCATCAAAGATCCCAACGGGTTCAGGCCCCTATGCCTTGGAAAGCTCAACGGCAATTACGTGTTGGCTTCGGAAACCTGCGCCCTGGATCTGGTGGAGGCAAAATTCATCCGTGAACTGGACCCGGGAGAAATCGTTGTCATCGACCAAAACGGAGTCCGTAGCATTCACAAGCAGGAATCCCCGAAAACCTCTTTCTGTATCTTTGAATTTATTTATTTCGCCCGGCCGGACAGCACCATTAACGGCCACAATGTCTATCTCACACGAAAAGAGCACGGCAGGAGACTGGCCCGCGAAGCCCCGGTGGAAGCAGATCTTGTCATGCCGTTCCCGGATTCGGGAGTCTATGCAGCCCTGGGTTATTCCGAAGAGTCCGGCATTCCCTTTGAAATGGCCATGATCCGAAACCATTATGTGGGCCGCACCTTTATTCAGCCTTCCCAGAGTCTTCGGGATTTCGGTGTTCGAATCAAGCTGAACCCGGTGAAAGAACTCCTGAAGGGAAAAGACATCATCATTATCGAGGATTCCATTATTCGCGGAACCACCGCACGAACCAGGGTCAAAGCCTTGCGCGAACTGGGGGTGGAAAAAGTCCACATGAGAATCAGCGGCCCGCCCCACTGTTTCCCCTGCCACTACGGCATTGATTTTTCAACCAAAGGCGAGCTCATCGCCGCCAATATGTCGGTGGATGCCTTAAAGGATTTCCTCGACCTGGATTCCCTGCATTATCTCAGCATCCAGGGGCTTCTGGAAGCGATGGGCATGCAAAACCCTGAGGAATATTTCTGCAAAGCCTGTTTTGATGGAAAATATCCGGTGGCCTTTGATGATAACGTGACCAGAAGCTGGCTGGATAACGTCTAGGTGGAATCAGACCGGCTCAACCTATATTTTTTCCGGCAAAATGCCGATTGACAAGGCAATATAAACGGAGGCTGAAAAAGATTATCCATAGCCGTTGACTTGGACCCTGGACCCTAACGCGGGAGTGATCACGACATGAAAGAATCCAAATATTTAAAAGAGGATCTTCGCAATATCCAGCGACTCATGGACTTCCCTTATTTGAAGAATTTTGAGACCAAGAGCCTGAGCAAGCTTTTACGGTTGAGCAAAATCCGGGAATATGAAAGCGGCGAGTGCATCATTCAGGAAGGAGACCTGGACCCCTGGCTCTATTTTCTTCTCAAGGGCAAAATCCAGATTATAAAAGACGGGGTTCAAATCGCCGAAATTGATCAGCCAGGAGAAATTTTCGGTGAGATGAGGATTATCAGCAGCGTGAGCCGTTCGGCCTCCATTTACGCAATGGAAAACACCGTCTGTCTGGCCGTTGACACCACGGCCAAGGAACGACTGAGCAGCCAGGAGGAAATCGACAAATTTCTCCTCCTCCTCTACCGTGTGTTTGCGGAATTTGCCTCCATTCGACTTCGCCTGGCCAATGAAGAGCTGGTGCGCACCAAAAAAGAAATCCTGAAACTGGTCCAGGATCGGGATTTTCTGTAGGGTCTTGGAAGCCTCCCACCCACTCCTCTTGCAAGAGCAAGGTGCCTGATTGTGTTTTTCCGGCGCCCTCCCCATTCTTCTTCATCAGGTATCCTGATAGGCGTTCCGGGAAATTTTCTCCAGGGTGGTTAGAATCAAATCCAGAAAAGCCTGTTTCTCTGAAGAACCCGACTCAAAGGTCCCTGTACGAATCATCTTGAATAGCCTGAAACAGGCCCTTCTTTCCCGGTCTTCCCAAAGGGACGTATAGCCCATTTTGATGGGGGCCGGGTCCTGAATTTCTGCTTTTGAATCCGGAAGACCCCTGCGGCCATGGGCCCAGTTAATGATGCGGGCGTAAAGAAGCAAGGCCCGGTCAATGAGCACGAACATGAATTGGGGGTTTTCCATGGGCCCGGTCTGAATCCGAAATCCTCCGATTCTGATGCCCTTGATTTTGAGATTCGTCATTTTGGACCCGCCCAGCAACGCCGACCCTGCCGCCGCAAGCCCCCCCAGGGCGGTGAAAATGCCGAAAGTGAGCCCATGGGCCGCCACATCCAGAATACTTCCCATAATACCGCCTGCAACACCTGCGGCAATGGCCAACTGCCCTGGTTTCAGTCCCAGAACCTGCCAGGTTCGCTCATTGAAAAGGCTCTGATTGACCATGTCATCGGGAGGAAGTTCCATCTGGAAGATATTGTGTTTGAAGCGCTTTTTTATGCGCTGGTGGGTTTCCTTCTCCAGACCGGCAATTTTTCCCCCATAGTCGGCCTCCATGGCTTTCCTTGCGGACTCCAGATGGTCTTCATCTTGAAACTTTTTGACGATTTTATATCGGATGCATTTTTCCAGCATCTCCAGAATCAGTTCGGCAGTTCGAGTGTTCCTTCTTTGCCAGTCCTGTTTGAAGGCGGTGATGACTTTCTCCAGGGGACCCTGCCAGTCCGGATCAATGGCCCTTAAACTTTCCAATAGATCAATGCGTTCCCGGTAGGTGGCCCGGTGGGCGTTGAAGATCCGAACCACGTTGAAATGCTTTCGAAGTTCCTTTTTCCAATCCTCGATATAGCCCTCCGAAGCATCCTTGTTGTTGATGACCGCCATTCTGGGCTGCCCGGTCATTCTCAGAATTTCCATTTCAGCCTTGTCATCCGAACGAAGGGGCCTTGATCCATCCAGAACATAGATGATCCCCGCCCCCATTTCAACAGGTCCCAGCAGCTCGACCTCATCCTGAAAATCCTGATTTCTTAAGCAGAATTTTCGAAAAAGGCCCACGATATTGTCTGTGGTTTCCTCATGGGCCTTGAACCAGGCCAGAGTCTTTTTGGGGGCCTGGAATCCCGGGGTGTCCACAAACCGGATAATTTCTTCCCCGTCAATCACAACCGGATAAGGATGACAAACCACGGTTTCCCCGGGAACCGGAGTGATTCTCACCCTGTCGTCTTCGGAAAGGGTTGAAACCACGGAGGATTTCCCCTCGTTGGGATGGCCGAGAACGGCGAATACAGGAATTTTCGATTTCACTCTCATATTACCGGACCTTTTCCAAAATAATGAAGGGATCATTCAACGCGGTTGTTTTCCGGCTCCAGAGCTTCCAGTCCGCCTCTTCAACCGGGGAAAAGAGTTCCCCGGATCGAGGTTTTCCCACCAGCCCGATATAGAGGGGGGCGGTTTTCCCGAACATCACCCGGAGGTCCTCAAGATAAGTAACGACCTCCTTGATGGGAGGCTGCCATGCTTCAAGGAGAACAAAAATAATTCCTGTTCCGGATTCAGGCTCATCGGTGATTTCGCTTTTGAGCATTGCACCGTCCAAATCCATATCCATGGTAACTTTCAGGCAAACCCCTGTTCGGAAACCCAGAATACGGGCAAAATGTTCAACCAGGTCTTCTTTTTTACAGGCATCAAAGATATCTTCCGGAATCAGGGCGGTAAAGCGGGGGGACATGGCCTTGGACTGGTCATGGGGCGGCTGCATGGTGGTTTTCCACTGAAGGGAGGAAGGCAACACGTCTCCCTTGAAAGCGCTTCCTGAGGAAGCCACCAAAGGGGTGATCAGTCGGGTGACCAACTGAAGGCCGTCGGCATGGGAAAAGGTCAGTTGGCGCAGGCGAACCTTTTCCATAAACGTCCCCCAGGCGTAGAACAGGGCCCTGGGAATCAGTCCGTAAAAAACCAGGCAGAAGAATAAAAACGGCCACCATGAAACCAGGTCCGGCGTGGACAGGTCGTAAATGCCGTCCTTTAAAATCATTCGGCTTCCCGCGACCTGGTCAAAGGTCGGGTGGGCAAGGCCCGAAGGCATGAACCATTTCCAGGGTACGGCCAGGTTGCTGATGAGACGAAAGATCAGCGAAGGAGCGGTTTCCAGGGTGGTTTGCCATCCAAAAGCAAGATCTTTTCCCATCACCTGAAGCACGGTTCCTACCAGGGCCCCCAAATTGAAACCGATTCCGAACATCTGGGCAGCCAGAAAAAGCGGCCAGAAAAATACCCTGCCGTAAACCTTCTTTTTCATCCTCGCCAGATCAAGGATAGCCTCCATGCTCTGCCTTCTTGTGCCGGTCAGCACTTTTCCATCGCCGGATGTTTTTAATTTGGCCATGCCCCTGGCAAGATAACGGGCGATCCATCCATAGAGGGGCGACAAAGCCAGGTTAAAAAACCCCATGGACCTCAGGCAAAGAGAAACCAACATCCATGATACCAGAAAGAACTGGGGCAAGATGAGACTCCCCAGAAAAATGGACACGTTGATGGGTTCTTCGCCTGTATATTGAAGAAGAGACATGGCCAGGATAGCCCCGGAGGCCAGGCCCACTGCAAGAAGAAGCACTTTGAGGGATCGAACAAAATCCGTATAAGCTTCGCCGGGAAGCATGATGTCGTCATCGCCCAGAAGATCGTCCCGACTTCGCCGGATGTTCAGCCATTCCTTCACCAGAAAACGGGAATCCCGGGGGGAGAAGCCATGACCAGAAGGAATTTTGGGAGCAATATTATGAAGAAAGATTTTCCGATCCCTGCGATCCAGCGCAGTCTCATCCATGTCCTGGTCCAGACGCCTGAAATATTCAAAGTCAATGATGTCGCCGCTTTTCCATTCGGTTTTCATTTTTCCCACAAACGCTCCCTTTCCACAGCCTTGAATTGACCCAGTCTGTTGAAATAGGCCTCCCGGCAGGTTTTTTCTATGGAACACAGCCGTTCAAAGGGCTCATTAAAATCGGTTTCACCCCCTGTGAACACCCCGTGGCCGTAGACAATCACCCCCTTGGCCGCCATCATGGCCGAAGGAACTGTGCGGCTGATGGACAGGGGACCGCTGCCCCCTTCGCCGGTGACAATGGGGATGGTACCCAGGGTTCTTTTTTCAGGGCATTTTGTATGGCATTCTCCCGACAAAGGACAATCCTTTTCTCTTTCACAATACATGGACATGATCACGGCGAATTTGGGGTGCCCATGGAGGATGGTTTTAAGATAGGAATTCCGGTATACTGCCATGTGGGTGGGGAGCTCCGAGGAGGCGGTGATTCCGGTACAAGAGGAATGATCCATGGGGCAGGCATCCACGCATCCTTCCAGTTCATCCAGAAAACTGCCGGTCTGGCTGATATACACCTTATGGTCAAAGCAACAGGAAATGTTCCCCATCACGGAATCCACCAGGCCATAATTAACCACAGGTTTACCGGCTTCACAGACCGCCCCGCAAACCGCTTCTTCGGTGTCAAAAGGTCCTTTCCTGAAGGAGGCCTTGGTTTCCGAAAATGCCGGAAGGCCTGAGAGCACATGGTCAAAGATTTTTCGGTCTTCCTCTTCAAGGGTTCCTGAAAAAGCCTTGGCCAGATAATCGGAGAAAAATTTCACAAAACAGGAGAACAGAACCGATGAAAAATTCACAAAGGTTTGCTCCGGGCTCACGGTTCCGCAGGTGACAAGCCCACGTCCCGGAAGGATCGCGGCCTTTCTGCCCTTTAAGGCCCCTGCCATGGCCTCGGAAGTAAAATCATGGAGAACCGGAATATCATGAAGAAAAGTCCTGGTTTCATTGTCCTTAAGATGAATCACGCCCATAGACCTTTGGGCCAGGTAATCCAGGATGGTTCCATAGGGTTCGGCAGGCCTGGCAAAGAGCACCGTACTGATGTTAAGATGGTCAAAGAGCGGGGCAAGCACGGCAACCGTTGGATCGGGCCGGTTCCACTCAAGCCCTGCGTCCCATTGCCCCATCACCGCGGTGCCGGGCAAAATCAAACTCTGGGCCACCAGTTTTTCCTCGAATTTTCGCATCAGGTTTTCCATGGGAGGTTCAATGCTTCCGCCTTGGCTTGCAGGGGCATGCCGTTTGCGTCCAGCCCTCTGATTTGATAATAATTCAACCGCGCTTCAACAAATTTGCCTCGGGGAATGGGGGGAATGTCCATTTGAGGGCTTCCGGTTCCCGGCTCCTTGAAAAATCTTTCCGGAAGATCATCGTCTTTGCAATCAAAACCATTGCGGCTGTTCATCATGCGTTCCTGGAAATAAATGCGCTCCCCGATTTTTAACAGGTCCTGTCCTGAGGCTTCCTGTCCGGTGACCGCGGAAAAGGCCCTGGCATATTCCTCCAGGGTGGCTCCTAAAAAAATAAATTTGCAGGCTGTGAGGGAATCCACCATGGCATTGACATCTTCGGCGATTTTCACCATGCGAGCTTTGCCGGAAAAAGTAAACCGGTCCATGGGAACCGGCTTTCTAAGCAATTCCGTTGCAATGGGGTAGGCCCGCAGATGGCAGCCTCCGCGCGTGGAAAGCGCATAACCCAAAGCCATGCCGTAGGCCCCCCGGGGATCATAGGCCGGAAGCTCGAGTTTTTTTACGGTCATGGCGGATTCGGGGTGTCCTACAGATGAGGCATATCGAAATGCGCCTTTCCCCAGCTCCTTGCCCGGCCCCCGGCCATGGCCCATATCCTGCAAAAGGGACAGGATTTCATCCGGCAAAAGCGCTCTTCCCTCAATTTCCGAGTAACAGGAAAGAACCGCCCCTGCAGAGATGGTGTCCATACCAAGATCATTGCACAATCCATTGGCCTTCATTACCAGGGAAATGTCCTTCAAACCCAGGAGGGCTGTGAAATGGTTCATGGTTTCAAATTCCGGAAGAACTTCTTTATCCCCGCTGATTTTCTTGCACCGGATATGGCATCCCCGGCAACCCGTATGACCGGGATGATACTTCTTCTCATAGGCATGGGCGTTCAATCCCGAAGCCGCCTCAAAAAAGGTCTTCCGAAAATTATCCGTGGGCATCATACGACGGCTTGCGGTCAGATCATAGAGCGCGCCGGTGCCGTATTTTGAAATTCCGAATTCCCCCATGAGCACCGGAGAGGCTGCCACCAGCCGAAATATGTCTATCCGGGCCGCTTCCAGGCCTTTTGGATCATGGATTGGGATTTTCCCACTGCCCCTGATCTTAATATATTTCAGGTTCTTGGCAGCGCAGACCAAGCCAAGGCCGTTTCTTCCCGCAGCATAATGCCCGTCAAACAGAATATTGGCGAATTTGACTCCGTTTTCAGCCGCCGGACCGATGGCGGCATAAGACCCGGCCTGCCCTGCAAACCGCTGATCCATGCTGGAAATACTTTCACCCCCAAGACTTGATGCGTCCACCAGGCGGATCTGATCATCCTCCATCTCAATCCCGGTGAGGGTTTCGGCCCTGCCGGTAAGGATGACCCCGTCCCAACCCGCTTTCTTCAGTTCAGTTCCGAATTTTCCGCCCACAGAAGCATCCGCAACAGTCCCGGTCAAAGGAGACCTGGACATAACGGCCATGCGCCCGGAGGTTGGGGAGGAGGTTCCCACCAGGGGACCGGTGAAAAAAATCAGGGGCATTTCCGGGTCATTCCAGCTTCGGGTCACATGGTCCGCAAGATAATACCCGGCCATGCCTTTACCACCCACAAAGTCATGGTAAACCCGTTCATCAGGGGTTTCCACGTCAACTCGACGTTTTGTCAGATCGATCCTCAGGATTTTTCCGGTCCATCCGTGCATGGGGTGTCTTTTGTCTGGCATATCCAATGTTTCCAGGAGTGTTGCACAACCCGGCGGGCCGGGTTGTGCTGCTGAACCTGTATATCACAACAAAGGCATTGATTAAAAGATGAATGCTTGGCTTTTATGAATTGGCCAGTATCCGAAAGATGGTTCCTGCTAAAATGGATTGGTTAAAAAAATCGCAATGAGGTGGGGGAAAACCTCTTAAATGGAGATCCATCCTGATATCACCCGGAACGGCCCTGACCCTGTTCATCGGAATAGAATTCGGGGTATAATCTTTTTGCGCAATCCGGACAAATGCCGTGGGAGAAGTCTGCTTCGGTTTTTTCGTGAAGAAAGGATTCGATCTGAATCCATCGGTTCTCTTCGTTCCGGATGCTTTTGCAACTTGCGCAGATGGGAATAAAACCGCTCAATACCTTTGCAAGGGCGATTGAAAGCTGCGCTTGAAGTTCCTTCTGCCTTTTCAGGGTTTGTTTCATCTCGGTGATATCCGAAAAAGACACCACGCTTTGCCGGGTTCCTGGAATCATGTCCACGGCGGCCAGAATGTCCCTCTGGTCGTTGTTTCTGGTCACAAACTTGAATTCATACCGATTGGGGACCCTTTCCGGGGCGATCCTTCGGGTGTGGTGATAGGCCCTGATTTTTTCCTGCTCTTCTTCCAGCACAAAATCCAGGCAACTTTTCCCATTCTCAATCTCTTCCTTGGAATACCCGGACAGGGATTCAAATTCAGAATTTGCCAGGGAAATGGTGGTGTCTTCTTCGACAATGGCCATGGCGGTTCCCGTGGTCTCAAAAATTTTTCGATACCGAATTTCAGAGTCCGCAAGCTGCTTTTTTGCACCGGCCAAGGCTTCACTCAAGCCTACGGCAAGCAGGGAAACAATCGTCAGCATCAGGGCACGGACCCAGTCATCCACCCTGATGGCATTATGGAAATAGGTAAGTTGGCCCAACAGAAGCATGGCCAGAAGGGCACCGGTGACATAAAGCCCTTTTCTTCTCCACCAGATGCAGGACAAAATGATGGGAATATAAAAAAAGTGGGTGTAAATCTGACTGG
Organism: Desulfobacteraceae bacterium; assembly: GCA_013791935.1. Taxonomy (GTDB): domain Bacteria; phylum Desulfobacterota; class Desulfobacteria; order Desulfobacterales; family UBA5616; genus VMSV01. The sequence goes on from VMSV01000005.1 coordinate 17,479, forward strand.
TTTTCAGAATGTTCTGAAAATAATAGGCCAACAGATAGGCCAGGACCACTAGAAAAGCAATAATGAAAACCTGGTATTTTTTGTTGCCGGTTAATTCCAAAGTTACTCCTCCCGTTTGGATGGTTCTCAAATCTTCTTGCAAAGTCCCTGCCATCCACGGGGAGCTCTTCAAGCCACTGTTCCCGTCATATTCCGGGGGAGTCCACCGTTCCTGGCGGGGCCGGGGGGTTTAGAACGTCCGGATTTTTTACAGATTGTAAAAATCAGGGGTTGATTCAACCAAGGAATATATAGTAAATTGGGTCATCATCGTCATCCCGAAAGGCATTCCGTTAAAGTTTTTTCAAAATATTCACCCCCCTGGTTTTCAAAAAGGAGAAACAATGAGCGATTTCAAGTTCCATGCCCCGGATACCTTCAGAAAGAACGCCTGGATCAAAACCTATGAAGAGTACAAGGCCATGTACGACCGGTCGGTTCAGAACCCGGAAGACTTCTGGGCCGAACAGGCGGATCATTTTTACTGGGAGAAGAAATGGGATAAAGTCCGGGACTACAATTACCACCTTTCCAAAGGCCCCATTCACATTCAATGGTTTGCAGGCGGAAAAACCAACATCACCCATAATTGCCTGGACCGTCATCTGGAGGGCCGAAAAGATCAACTGGCCATCATCTGGGAAGGCAACGAACCCGGTGAGGACCGGGTTCTCACCTATGGCGAGCTTCACGAACAGGTCTGCAAATTCGCCAATGTCCTGAAAAAATGCCATGTGGTCAAGGGCGACCGGGTGGCCATCTACATGCCCATGGTACCGGAACTGGCCGTGGCCATGCTGGCAGTGGCCAGAATAGGCGCTGTTCACAGCATCGTCTTCGGAGGATTTTCCGCAGAAGCCCTGGCAGACCGAATTCTGGACAGCCGATGCAAAATCCTTCTCACCTCGGATGCGGCCATGCGAGGGAAAAAACCTGTGGAAGTGAAGGCCAATGCAGACACGGCCATGGCCATCTGCGCTAAAAATAACCACCGGGTGGATCACTGTGTTGTTGTGAAGCGGGCAGGCATCCCCACGAAAATGGAAGAGGGCCGAGATCTGTGGTGGCATGAAGAAATGGCCCTGACAGACCCCCATTGTCCGGTGGAATGGATGGATGCCGAAGACCCTCTTTTTATTCTCTACACCTCCGGCTCCACCGGCAAACCCAAAGGCGTTCAGCACAATGTGGGCGGATACATGGTCTATACGGGAACCACCTTCCGTTATATTTTCGATTACCATGATGGAGACATCTTCTGGTGTACCGCAGATATCGGATGGGTCACCGGACACAGCTATATTGTTTACGGACCCCTGTCCCAGGGCGCCACCAGCATCATGTTTGAAGGGGTTCCCAATTATCCCGATCCCGGAAGATTCTGGGCAGTGGTGGACAAATGGAAGGTCAACCAGTTCTACACTGCTCCCACGGCCATTCGTGCCTTGATGGCCCAGGGGGAACAATGGGTGAAACCCTATGATCTCTCCAGCCTGAGAATTTTGGGGTCGGTGGGAGAACCCATTAATCCGGAAGCCTGGAGATGGTATTTCACCAACGTGGGCAAAGAAAAATGCCCTGTTGTGGACACCTGGTGGCAAACGGAAACCGGAGGCATTTTAATCACACCCCTGCCCTATGCCATTGATCAGAAACCCGGGGCCGCCTCCCTTCCCTTCTTCTCTGTAAAACCTGTGATTTTAAATGAATTCGCTTCCGCTGTGGAAGGCCCGGGGGAAGGGATTCTGGCTATCTCCGAACCCTGGCCCGGCCAGATGAGAACCGTCTATGGAGATCACGCGAGGTTTGAGCAGACCTATTTCCAGATGTTTGACGGGTATTATTTCACAGGGGACGGCTGCAAAAGAGATGCGGACGGGTATTACTGGATCACCGGCCGGGTGGATGATGTCATCAATGTGTCCGGCCATCGCCTGGGCACCGCCGAAGTAGAAAGCGCCCTGGTGGGTCATCCCGAGGTGGCGGAGGCTGCGGTCATCGGGTTTCCCCATAAAATCAAGGGTCAGGGCATATACGCCTATGTCACCCTCATGGTGTCTTCACTGCCCAGTGATACGCTTTTAAAAGAATTGAAAGACCATGTGAGAAAAGAAATCGGGCCCTTCGCCACACCGGACATCATTCATCTGGCCCCTGCCCTGCCCAAAACCCGGTCCGGCAAAATCATGCGCCGGATTTTAAGGAAAATCGCTTCCGATGAGTTTGACAACCTGGGGGACACCTCCACCCTGGCGGACCCCTCGGTGGTGGAAGCCCTCATCGAGACCCATAAAAGTTTAGCCAAATAAAAAAGGCAGGAATTCAAATCAACGGGGTTTGGCCAGAAACGCCTGCTTGGCGTTCCGGTCAAACCCTGCGGCTTCGTAAAACCGGTACACGGCCTCATCTTTTCGACCGGTAAGGAGCATCACCTTGTAACAGTTAAGGCCCCAGGCATCCTCCAGGGCATGCTTCAACAAAACCTTTCCCAGCCCGCGGTTTCTAAATTTCGAATGAGTGACTACGTTTTCTATCAATCCATAGGGGCGGAAGCCCCTTGTGAGATTGGGAATCACCACTAAAACACAGGAGCAGATCAATTGATCGTTTATGAAAAGCCCGAAAATCCGATGCCCCTTGTCCTCCTGAATCCTGTTCCATACGTCATCGAGAACCTCTTGCGCAGGCAGCGGATCATCCCTGTCATGCAAGTGCCGGTATAACGCCAGAAGCATTCCCAGTTCGTTTGTTTTTAATTCTCTGATTTCCATGGCTTTTGTCCTTTGCCGGAAAATGATTTTGATCCATTCTGTTTCGAGGAGTTCCCTTCTTTTCTTTGGTTTTTGTTTATTTTTCAAGTGAATTTTTGGCACAAAAGGTTCCATCGGCAATACGTCTTGATGGAACTGCGTTTTGAGGATATAGAAGAACATATTATTCTCATAGAAATTCAAGAAAAATCAACCATTGAGGAGATCCGTGTGACGGGAACAAAATTCGACCTTGAAAATTTCCCCAAGGGAACCAATCTTTTAAGAAACTCCCTTCTGAACAAGGGAACGGCTTTTACGGAAGAGGAACGGGATGCCCTGGGTCTGATGGGTCTTCTACCGCCTCGAGTAACCTCACAGGAAACGCAACTGGTAAGGGTTTTGGGAAATATCCGGCGCAAGGAATCCGACCTGGAAAAATATATTTTCCTCACTGCCTTGCAGGACCGAAACGAGGCCCTGTTCACCCGGCTATTGCTGGAAAACCTGGATGAAATGCTGCCCATCGTTTACACCCCCACCGTGGGCAAGGCCTGTTTGGAATACGGCCATATCTTCCGAAGGCCCAGGGGCCTTTTTCTATCGGCCAAACACCGGGGGAAAATTAAAGAAATTCTAAAACAGAATTGGCCGAACCGGGATGTCCGGGTCATCGTGGTCACCGATGGGGAGCGTATTCTGGGATTGGGGGATCTGGGGGTGGACGGCATGGGAATTCCCATCGGCAAATTATCCCTGTATACGGCCTGCGGTGGCATTCATCCCGGCCAATGCCTGCCGGTGATTCTGGATGTGGGGACCAACAATGAGAATCTTTTGAAAGATCCCTTGTACATTGGAATGCAGCACCGCAGGTCACCGGCGCGAAATATGATGAAATTGTCGATGAATTTGTCATGTCCTGCCATGAGGTTTTTGTCTCCCCCTTGATTCAGTTTGAGGATTTCGGGAACCGCAATGCCTTTCGCCTGCTGAAAAAATACAGGTCCCTCACCTGTTCTTTCAACGATGATATTCAGGGCACGGCAGCCGTGGCTCTTGGAGGCCTCTACGCAGCCCTGAGGATTACAAAACAAAAGCTTGAAGGTCAGAAAATATTGTTTCTGGGCGCTGGAGAAGCCGGCACGGGCATCGGGGAACTGGTTGTTTCGGCCCTGACTGATCTGGGTCTTTCTGAAATCGAGGCCCGTAAACGATGCTGGTTCGTGGATTCAAAGGGGCTTATTGTCAAGGAACGGGAAGATCTCTCTGAACACAAACTTCCCTTTGCTCAGAATCATCCACGTGTCCCTGATTTTCTATCCTCGGTCAAGGCATTAAAGCCCACGGCTATCATCGGCGCATCCGGCCAGTCCGGTGCCTTTACCCCGGAAGTACTGCAAGCCATGGCCCAGATCAATACGATGCCAATTATTTTCGCGCTTTCCAACCCCACGTCCATGTCCGAATGCACTGCCGAAGAGGCCTATACCCATACCCGAGGCCGGTGTATTTTTGCAGGGGGCAGCCCGTTTCCTCCCTTTGATTTCAACGGAAGGGTTCATGTTCCGGGTCAGGGGAATAATGTTTATATTTTTCCGGGTATCGGCCTCGGCACGGTGGCCTGCGGAATCAAACACATCATCGATGAGATGTTTTTAGTTGCGGCTAAAACTCTGTCTGCCCTGGTCACGGAAGCGGATCTGGCAAAGGGGAGCGTTTATCCGCCGCTGACTAGAATCCGGGAAGTTTCGTTGAATATTGCACAAGCCATCTCTGAAATCGCCTATGCCAGAGGTTTGGCTCTTACTCCGGAGCCTTCTGATATCAAGACGTTCCTTAAAGCGCGGATGTATGACCCTCGCTATGAAATTTATGTCTGAGGGCTTTTCCTTATTTTATTTTACACCCTGTAAAAAGAACGGACACAATCTTCGAATGATTTTTATCCGGCGTCTTTGAATGCTTGAGTTGTACTGGGCAACGTGTTAATCAAGGGTTGGCATTTTAATTGCTACCTTATTATTTATCTTTTTATGGATGCAATTTCGAGAATTTAAATTCACCCCGGACCGGGACACAGATTTCCATAAGGATGCAGTCGAATAGAACCATTAAACTGATAAAAGGAGAACATTATGCTGGCGAATACTAAATTATTATTTCCCATTGATTTTTCAGAAGAAAGCAAGAAGGTCGTTCCCTATGTAAAAGAGATGGCGGAGAAACTTCAATCAGAAATACACGTCCTGTATGTGGTCCATGTTACGCCATATTATGAAGGCGTTGGCGTGGAAATGACCGTAGTGGCTGATTTTGAGGGAGTGGTGGGTAAACAGGCAGAAAGCAGAATGGAGCATTTTATCAGTGAATATTTTAAAGCCCAGCCGGTTACGGGAAAAGTTCTCTCAGGTTATCCCGGTGAAACGATCCTGGAGTATGCGGATATGGAAAGCGTGGGGCTGATTGTCATGGGCCACAGCAAGAAAGGACTCCAAAGGGTCCTTCTCGGGAGTGTTGCCGGGTATGTGGTAAAACATGCCACGATCCCGGTGATGATCATCAACACCAATGAATAAGGTTTCAGCTTTGGTTCAGCATTTTTAGTGCTTCAGCTGCCGAAATGCCCTGATGGACCATGGCGCAGGCGGCCTTTAAAAACTGCTCCGGATTTTTATGCTGGAAAACATTTCTTCCGATGGACAGACCTGCAGCCCCGGCCTTCATGGCCCCTTGGATCATGGCAAGGGTCTGTTCATCGTCAAGCTTTGATCCCCCTGCAATCACCACAGGTACTGGACATCCCTCCACCACTTCGGCGAAAGCGTCCGGGTTTCCCGTGTAGGGACATTTGATGATATCCGCTCCCAGTTCGGCCCCCACCCTGGCGGCGAGCATCACGGTTTTCACATCCTCTTTCACATCTTTTCCCCGGGGATACATCATGGCCAGAAGAGGCATTCCCCAGCGGTTGCATTCCTTGGCGGTTTTCCCCAGGGATTCCAACATGGCGGATTCGGTTTTCGCTCCGATGTTCACATGGACGGAAACGGCATCGGCCCCAAGACATAAGGCCTCTTCCACATCACAGACGGAAATTTTATTGTTGGGGTCGGGGTTCAGAGAGGTGGAGGCGGAAAGATGGATGATCAGCCCGATGTCCGTGCCTTCCGTGCGGTTTGTGGAGGTGACGATTCCCTTATGCACGATGGTGGCGTTGGCCCCTCCCCGAATCACCATATTCACCGTGGCGTCCATATCCTTAAGTCCCTTGATGGGTCCCAGGGAAACCCCGTGATCCAGGGGAACGATGACTGTTTTACCCGATGCAATATTGAAAATTCTTTTGATTCTGATCCTTTTGCCGACGCTCATGGGTTTTCCTTTTATTTGATATTTGCTGCTTTATGACTTGAAAACAGATGGCTATCACAATCTGAATTGGATGTAAAATATTAAGAGGCATGATGTCCTTCCTTTCCGGTGTGATTTGCATGGCCCTTCAAAATGTACGGGCTTTCTTAGGTTTGATCGATTTTATTATTTTTGTTTTGTCTTTCAACGGTTACCCTTGACACATCAAAAATCAATTGGTATAAGAACGCGATTTTTATTTTGTTTCAATGGTTAAACACATGGAAAAGAAAATCGATTATTCTTTTTCGGTTGTATTCCTAAAGGTTCGATAATAACCTTTTTATTCAATACTTTTTCAATACTTTTTAATTAGTTGCATATTAAGCAACCAGAGGAGAAACAAATGATTAAACCCCTTGGTTCAGACAAACTGATGCCCTTGTACGTGGCGGACGACGCAAAACGCGCCCAGTTGGAAAAAGAAGCAGCCGGCCTTCCGTCAATCCTGATCAGCTCCGCTGCTGCCGGAAACGCGGTTATGCTCGGTGGGGGTTATTTTACCCCTATTACAGGTTACATGAACGTTGCAGACGCCATGAGCGTTGCCGAGAACATGAGAACCACCTCCGGTCAATTCTGGCCAACACCTGTTCTCAATGTGGTTGAAGATGCTTCTGCCATCAAAGGTGCAAAACGCATTGCCTTAAAAGATCCCAACGTTGAAGGCAATCCCATTATAGCCGTCATGGATGTGGAAGCCATTGAAGAGTTCACCGATGCTCAGATGGCCACCATGACCAAAGCCATCTACGGCACAGATGATAAAGAACACGTAGGGGTTGCTGCATTCAACACCGTAGGAAAAACCTGCATCTCCGGTCCCATTCAGGTTCTTAATTTCTCCTATTTCCCCAAAGAATTCGCCGGCACCTTCAAAACAGCCGTTGAAATCCGTGAAGAAATGAGCAAACGCGGCTGGGAAAAAGTCGTTGCCTTCCAAACCCGGAACCCCATGCATCTGGCCCACGAAGAACTCTGCCGCATGGCTTATGAGGATGAAAAAGCCGATGGTATCCTGATTCACATGCTCCTCGGGAAACTGAAAAAAGGCGACATTCCTGCTGATGTTCGTGATGCCTGCATTCGTAAAATGGTGGATGTTTACTTTCCGCCCAATACGGTTATGGTGACCGGTTACGGATTCGACATGCTTTATGCCGGTCCCCGTGAAGCCGTTCTCCATGCCTGCTTCCGTCAAAACTCCGGTTGTACGCACCTGATCGTGGGACGTGACCACGCGGGTGTTGGCGATTATTATGGTCCTTTCGACGCACAGACCATCTTCGACAATATCTCCAAAGACGACCTTCAGATCGACATTTACAGAGCTGACCATACCGCTTACTCAAAGAAGCTTGGAAAAGTTGTGATGATGAACCGTGTTGAAGACCATACGAAAGATGACTTCGTCCTTCTTTCAGGCACCAAAGTTCGTGAAATGCTCGGCAATGGCATCAAGCCGCCCAAAGAATTCTCACGTCCCGAAGTTGCGGATATTCTGATCAAATACTATCAATCTCTTTAGTCATGTTTCTTGTGCGACTGCACAATTAAAAAACAAAAACCCCCGCTTAAAAACGGGGGTTTTTTATTGTTAAAATGGAAGTCAAACGCCACGGCGCTGCCACCGGAGAAACCAAGAAATAACCAACGATAAAATCCGAACATAAAAAAGGGAGGTGGTTTTAGCAACCGCCTCCCTTTTTGTTTTAAGCGTTTTTTTGAATAGGGCGGATTGAATCCTCCGCCCTATTTGGTGGTCTTAATCCTTGACCTAAAATCCCCGGTTGGAATATTCCGCATAGGCCATGGCCACTGTTCGGTAGACCAGGTGGGCCAGTTTGGTGTAGGGGAGATAAACAAACAGTGAAAATACAAGCACCAGGTGTATAAAATAGAGAAAATACGTTGAGCCTGCAAATCCGGCCAGACGGGTCATTTCCGATCCCATTCCGGTAACGCCCAGGCCAAACACCAAGCCAAGCAGAAGCCAGTCTTTATAGGCGCTGATTTGGTCGGTCTTGCCCAGGCGGGTCTTGATCATCAATCCACTGCCGATCACCAGGGCAACCCCTGCCACATTGGCCAGCCATTTCACAGGATTGAGCTGGGAATAAGGCCCGTGAATGCCGAAAATATACAGCACCACAAAGAAAATGCCGGTGACGATAAAAAGGCCAATGAATCCGAACAGCACCATGAGATGCTGGGTGGAGCGTTCTGTGTTTTCCGTACATTCGTTGAACTTATCATGTTTCAGAATGCCCGGGATGATGGCGATCAGGGCTTTAACGAATTCCACCGGGTTGATGTTCTCTTTGGTGGTTTTGCCCTCTTTGACGGCGTTTGCATGAATGTCTTTCATAAAACGCATCAAACCCAGGGCAAAGACCACCGTGGTAAACATGGAGGCGGGAATCATGAATAGATCCACCAGCCAAGTGGAGAAAAATTCGCCATGGGCAATTTTACCATAGGCATTGAGTTCCGGAGAAAAATCCAACAGGCCGGTAATGAACCCCACCACGATGAAAAGAACTGCCGGAATGGCCAGCAGGATGGGAAGCTTTTTCGGATCATTCACCGCCTTGGCCAGGGCCTTTGGTACGGCGTATTCGGCAATAGCATAGGACCGCACGGCGGACAGAACATCCCCCGGTTTTGCGTCCCTGGGACATTTTGTGGAGCAGTCCCCGCAGTTGTGGCAAAGCCAGATGTCGGCATTGCCCACCAGTTTGTCTTTCAAGCCCCAGGATGCAGCGATCATTTCTTTTCTGGGAAAGGGTTTGTTGTCCGGCGAAATCGGACAGACAACGGAGCAGGTCGCGCATTGAAAGCACTTCTTGACATCCTCACCCCCCAGGGCAGCAATCTCTTCGATAAAACCCACATCGGGGTCTATAATATAGGTATCCGCCATTTTTACCTCCTAATTTGGCAGTGGCTTGTTTTTTGTTCATCAGATGAAAGGAATCAGCCTTAGAATCCCTTGAAGGGATTCGGGCCCAGTCCTTCAATCATCTGGACGAAGTTGTTCACCATTTCCGGAATCTTGTCATAATCATCAATGGCGATTTCAAACTGTTGAACGCGCTCGTTTTCCAAGGCCAGGCTGGATAGGGCTTCACCGATTTTCTTCATTCTGATTTCGGCAAGCTCGCTTCCCTTGACAAAATGGCACTGGTAGTCATCCCCGTGTTTGCAGCCCATGATAAAAACGCCGTCCATGCCCTGGGCCAAAGCGTCCTTGATCCAGATCACGTTCACCGAGCCCAGGCATCTCACCGGAATAAAGCGAACATCGGCGGAATAGCTCAGTTTGCTGAGACCCGCCATGTCCAGGGCCGGATAAGCATCATTCTCGCAGATCAATCCGAGAATCCGCATGGGCGGCTCATAATAATCATCTGAAGACGGAACATTGATGGATTTCACCATGGAGCCAATACTGTCCACATTATAATCGGCAAATCCGATGATTCTTTCCGGGCAAGCTCCCATACAGGTGCCGCATCGTCTGCACCGCGTGGGATTGGGTTTGGGTGTCCCTTTTTCATCATCGTCCAAAGCGCCGAAGGGGCATTCTTCCGTACAGCGTTTGCACTGGGTGCAGCGTTGAAAGAAGAAATCCGGGAAGGTCATGTCCCCGGACCTGGGATGCACGGAAACCCCGCGGTTTGAAGATTCCAGACACTGAATTGCCTTTAAGGCGGCGCCCGTGGCATCTTCCATGGCTTCTTCCATGGTCATGCTTCTTCGAACAGCCCCGGCTGCATAAATGCCGGTTCTCTGGGTTTCATAGGGAAAGCAGATGAAGTTGGAATCCACATACCCATTGAACAGCCCGATATCCCTGAAGGCCGGCCCCTGGCGGTATGCCAGGTTCACCACGGGATTATCCTTGGTGGCAGGAACCATTCCTGCGCCAAGAACCACCATGTCGGCTTTGACCTGCACTTTTTCTCCCAGAAGCGTATTGGTGGCTTCAACGATCAGCCCGGTTCCGTTTTTGGAAACGCTCACGACTTCGCCCTTGGTCAGGAAAATCCCCTTATCCTGCTGAATGCTCTTATAGAAATTTTCAGACAGGCCCGGGGTCCTCATGTGCTGGTAAAATACAAAGGCTTTTCCGTCGTTGTAATCGTCCCTCACATATTTTGCCTGTTTCAGAGCCACCATGCTGGTCACAGAGCCTGTGTAGGCAAAATCATTATCACTCTCGCCCTTGCCGGGACTCTGAACAAAAACAACGGATTTGGCTTCTTTTCCATCGGATGGTTTGACAATCTTTCCCTTTGCGGCAATTTGTTCAAACTGATGGTTGGTCACCACATCGGCGATCGCTCCATATCCCAGATGAGCACAGGCTTCTTTTCCCAATTCATCGGGACGCCAGCCTGCAGCCAGAATCACGGCGCCGAACATCTCGCCATTGGGGTCGAATTGGAGAATATCTTCCTTGCCCTGGTTGTATTCGAGGTATTTTTCGCGCAGTTTATCGGCATCCAATTCCTTTCCGCTCTCATCCACTTTCATCTCAGCAGGCAAAGGGAAGGGCACGTCAAAGGGAGTGTTCTCGCCGGGTTTTTTCAGGGTCACCACAAAAGCACCGGGCTGGCCCGCAATTCTTGCCACTTCGGTTTGGGTTTTCACGGTGATTTTCGTTTCCGCTTCAACCTCTTGGATTTTATCCAGAACCATTGGCACGATTAAGCCGTCATAGGGTTCTTTCACCGGAAGCTGCTTTCGGATCTTCGCTCCATAGCCCCCCAGGGCAGGTTGTTGCTCAACGATGGTCACCTCATACCCTGCTTTGGCCGCATCAAGAGCCGCGGACATACCGGTGATCCCGCCGCCGATCACAAGAATCTTTCGGCTTGAGTTTTCCAGTTTATAAGGTTCCGGAAGAGTGACTTTCTTGACCCTGGCCATGCCCATTCGAAGGTAGTCATCGGCCAGCATCTGGATTCGGTCGAAATGTTCGCCGTCCCCCTTTTGCTCTTCGGTCAAAGCCGGAAAATCCGACCGGGGATGGGACCAAACCACCTGTTCCCGGAAATTCACGCGATCCACAATACAACCGTCGAACCGGAAAATATCGAAATTCACACGCCGTGAACAGGCCGCAATCACCATTGTATTGATGCCTTTTTCCTGCATTTCCTTTTGAATCAGGGCAACACCGTCTTTTCCGCAGAGAAATTCGTGGGTCTGAACCGGAAAGCCTTCTTCTCCGGCCACTGCTTTCAATGCTTCCGCATCCAGGACGTCCCCGATACCGCAACCGGTACATATAAATACACCATATTTTTTATCCATGGATAACCTCCTCTACCTCCTCACCAGAGTTTGAATCGCCTTCAGGGCCATACCGGTGGCATTTTGGTTGGAAGATACCACATCGGCCGGCTTGTTGGCACATCCCGCAGCAAACATACCGCCTTTGCCATAGTCATTGATGATAAACCCGTCTGAATTGTAATTAAGATCGGCAGGAAGCTTGATATTTGCTGCCGTGGGCTGCATTCCTGTGGCCAGAACAGCCATGTCGACGGTCTGGCGAATCTTCTCGCCGGTTAATGTGTTCTCCGCAACCACGGTAATGCTCTTGGTGGCCGGATCTTCACTGACTTCGGCGACCTTCCCCTTGATCAGAAAAACATTCTTATCTTCTTTGATTTTGTCGTAGAATTTCTGGTACCGGTCCCCGGGGGATCGAATATCAATATAGAAGATATACACCTTGGTGTCCGGATACTGGGCGCGTATATAGGTGACATGCTTCAAGGAAGCCATGCAGCAGATGTACGAGCAATAGGGCAGATGATTTTCGTCCCTGGATCCTGCGCATTGTACAAAAGCAATGCTTTTGGGCGCTTGATCGTCCGAGGGCCTAACAATTTTTCCTTGGGTGGGGCCGGTTTTGGAAGCAAGTCTTTCCATCATCATATTGGTGACGATGTTCTGGTGCTGGCCGAAACCCAAATTGTCTATCTTGGCCGCATCATAGGGCTCCCAACCGGTGGCCCATACCACAGCGCCCACTTTCAGGTCCACGGTTTTGGCCTGCATATCCAGTTCCACTGCATTGTATTTGCAGACATCTTTGCAACGATTCGCATCTTCCGTCCCGATGATCTGGGGAGAAATCACATACCGCTGGGGAAAAGCCATGGGATGGGGCAGATAGGCCGCCTTGGATCGGTTCATGGAAAGGTTGAATTCATTGGGGATTTCGGCCTCACAGGCCTCCCCGCACTCGCCGCAGCAGGTGCAGTTTTCGTTGACATACCTGGGGGTCAGTTTGATTTTCGCCGTGTAATTTCCAGGTCCGCCGTCAATCTTTTCGACTTCCGCCAGGGTCAGGACTTTTATTCTGGGATTGTCCTTGATCCTTCTGTAGTTAATTTCAAGTCCGCAGGTGGGAGGGCATAGCTTTGGAAAATACTGATTAAGCTGTGCAACTCTTCCGCCCAGGGATGGATTCTTTTCGACCAGGAACACCTCATACCCTACTTCCGCAGCTTCCAGGGCCGTGGTCAAGCCGCTGATTCCGCCGCCGACGACCAAAATGCTTCCGCTCGTAGGGGCTGCTTTGTCTTGTGTCATGCTCTCCCTCCGTTTGAGTGATTAATGGATGATATCTATTTAGTATCGACCTTTTTCCTTGGGCGATACCCGTTCATATTCATTGTCTGCCTACCTAAGCCATGAGATGAGCCTTATGAACCGGGCTCATGGCTTAAGTTGCCAGACACCTTTTTTCCATGGGATATCAGCCAAATGTTTTTCCGTGATAAATCTGTACTTATGAAAAAACCTCCAGGCGTTTTGCAACACCTGGAGGCATGGATTCTATCCACTGACTTGGATTAATTCCTTACACATCAGGGGATGATCTTAATGTACTCTTTCTTGAAAATATCCCAGGTTTTGGCTTTGGGATCGAACTTGGAGTTCACGAAAGCAAACCAGTTGACATCATCCTGTCCAGGATAATCCGCTTGATAGTAGAAACCGGGGTAGCGGGTTTCTTTACGGTACTGGATGTGTCTTAAATGGGCTTCCACGGTCCAGATTCTGTGCTCGATTTCCCAGGCTCTCATGAGCTCATGGAGATCGCCGGCTGCCAGTTTTTCGCAGTCTTCACGCATGGTCTGAAGAAGGTCCATAACCACTTCCAACATCTTGCTGCTGGTTTGGTAGAAAGTGGATGTTCCTGCACCATATTCATGGGTGGCTTTCATCAACCGGTACATCATTCCGTTGGGTTTCATGTAATTGGGGTTGATGTCCACGGCTGTGGTGTAGTCGCAATTATCCAGGTAGGTCCGAACCGGTTTGTAAACCATGTCAACCAATTGATCTTTGGTCTGTGACAAGGCCGGTTTGGCATCCGCATGGTCGGCTGCGTAGCGAACCATCTGTTTGGCAACCATACGACCTTCAGCATGTGAGCCTGAAGAGAACTTGTGGCCGGAGCAGCCCACGCCGTCACCGGCGGTGAACAGACCGTTAACCGTGGTCATACGGTTGTAAACTTTACCGTTGTCTGCTTTGATCTTGTAAGATTCCGGGACCCAGTCAAAATCGGGGCCGGAGGTCCACAGACCGCAGCATCCTGAGTGTGAGCCCAAAAGGTACGGTTCAGTCGGCATAACTTCGGAGTTCTTCTTTTCCGGTTCGCAGTTCTGAGCGCACCACAGGTTGGCCTGGCCGCAGGTCATGTCAAGGAAATCTTCCCAAGCTTCTGATTCCAGATGCTTGAGTTCTTTTTTGTCCATGGTTTTTCCCAGGTCGGCAAGAGCTGTCATGGTGTCCATGATGATGGGTCCGCGGCCTGCTTTCATTTCAAACAGCATCAAATGGTTACGCAGACAGGTTGGAGTAATGGCTGCGGTTCCGTAAGGTGCGTATTTTTCCAGTTCTTGTTTAGCAGCATCGCTGGCGGCGAAGTTTTCACCAAGTCCATTGAGGGTTTTGGCTTTGAACAGGAGGAACCATGCACCAACCGGGCCGTATCCGTCTTTAAAACGGGCGGGCGTGAAACGGTTTTCCATCATGGAAAGTTCTGCACCGACTTTCATGCACATGGTGTAGGTGGAGCCTGCATTCCATACGGGATACCAAGCGCGGCCCTTGCCTTCACCCATCGAACGGGGCTGATAGATATTAACAGCGCCACCGCAAGCCACCATCATGGTCTTGCATTTGATGATGTACACTTTGTTTTCACGAACGGAAAAGCCCACAGCACCGGCGATGGTGTTGGGTTTGTTGGCATCCAACAGAAGTTCAACGATGAAAACTCTCTCAAGAATGTTGTCTGTTCCCAGAGCTTTTTTTGCCGCTTCGGCAACGATCCTCTTGTAGGATTCACCGTTGATCATGATCTGCCATTTACCGGTTCTGACCGGCTGGGCACCGCTCTTCAATGTGCCGGCAGCCTGACCTTTTTTGCCGTCCATGTTTTTGCCGTCCGCAGATTTTTTCCAGACGGGGAGTCCCCATTCTTCAAACAGAAATACGGAATCATCCACATGGCAACCCAAGTCGTAGATAAGGTCTTCACGGACAATACCCATGAGGTCATTACGAACCATGCGAACGTAATCTTCCACAGCATTTTCGCCGACGAAGGTGTTGATGGCGGAAAGTCCCTGCGCAACAGCGCCGCTTCTTTCCATGGCGGCTTTGTCAACCAGCAGAACGGTCTGGTTGTCTTTTTTCCATTTGTTGATCTCAAAAGCAGTTCCGCAAGCAGCCATCCCGCCGCCGACGATGAGAATGTCGACTTCTTTCTCGACAACTTCCGGATCTCTTACGGCCTTAGTTTCTCCCAAAGGTTTATTTGGTAATGCCATATTATATCCTCCTTAAATAGGAATTCAAAAGTTCATCAAAATAATTGTTCAAATAAAATATTAGCTTCTTACACAGTTTTCGGGGTCGGCATGACTTTTCCGTCTGCTTCTTCCGTAAAGAGCAACTGCGATTCCAGGTCTTTGCCTTTTGCGCCCGGATAATCGTTGGCAGCTCCTTCGGGAGTTGTTCGGATGGGGAACTTGAAGCGTTTTATAAGACCGTTTCTGAACTTACAGGTCCACATCACGTCTTCGGTACCCATCATGGGCATGATGCTGCTTCCAAGGGGAACGAAGTCGGCATAGCCGCGAACCTCAATGGCTTGTGTGGGGCAAATCTTAACGCATGAAAAACATTCCCAGCACTGATCCGGCTCTTGGTTGTAAGCCTTCATCGCGTTGGGGTCCAATACCATTAGGTCGTTGGGACAAATGTACATACAAGCTGTCTTATCCCCGCCTTTGCAGCCGTCACATTTTTCTTGAATTACAAAACTTGGCATTTATATACCTCCTGATTGTGCTTTGTAAAATTTTTGTTAATAATTCCGAATGTTTGATTAGAATATCAGTGACTAAGTTTCCAGCACCTCCCTTCATCACAATAACCAAAAACATCACCTGGTTTTTGGCCTTTTAAATTTCGTTCTAATTGAAATGCCTTACATCAAAGGGGATTTTTTGAACCCCGCAGACTCTCTCTTCTTAAAATGTCCTGTAAAATCAATGGCATATTGTTGGTCTTCAAACAAGTTTTAATGAATATCATCGGCCATAATACTTGTCAAGAATTTTTGGCCGGGCCGGGGATTGACGAAAAAATAATCATGGATCATTCCCGGCACGTTCGATTCATCCACGGGTATCCGATTGGCATTGACAAAGTTCCGGTGGAAATTTAAGTTTCGGAAAACGTCAATGAAATAAACCGGAAAAACTCCATTATATATAAGGACCAAAAGACGATGAATGATGATCCAATGATTCCGCTTTCACCTGATGACTCTTTCTCTTTTGACTGCTCTTCAAAAATAGGATGTTTCAATGAATGCTGCAGGGACCTGAACCAGTTCCTCACCCCTTATGATGTCTTAAGAATTAAGCAAGTCCCGGGGATGTCCTCCTCCGGCTTTCTTGAACAATACTGCGGACAGCATGCGGGGCCAGAATCCGGCCTGCCCGTGGTAACCCTAAAACCCGCTGATCCCTTTACCCTGGTTTGCCCGTTTGTGTCCCCGGACGGTTGCACCATTTATCAACACAGACCCTCTTCCTGCCGAATGTATCCTCTCGTGCGAGCGGTTTCAAGGTCCCGCGAATCCGGCCGGCTAACGGAATATTTTGCCCTTCTTAAAGAATCCCATTGCATGGGCCATGAACAGAATCAAGAAAGCACGGTTTCTCAATGGATCAAAAACCAGGGCCTTCTGCCCTACAATGACATGAACGACAAACTTCTGGAAGTCATCAGCCTCAAGAACCGGATTTGCCCGGGCCCCATGGATGTGAAAACCAGCCGTTTCTGTTTCATGGCCCTGTATGATTTGCATCCCTTTCGCAGGCATGTTTTTGAAAAATCCATTCTTAAGGATATGACACTGGATGAAAACCTATTAGAAAAGGCTCGAACCGATGATGTGGCTCTTTTAACCCTTGGAATGGAAGCCATCAAACAACTGATTCTGAAAGAACCTTAAACCAGGGCTTCTATTGACAGATCTTTTTTGAATCTTAATTTGCCTTTAAAAAGGATCATGGTATATCGGAACGGAAACAAGTTAGATCTCGGCCCAAAACGGCTGTAATATAAAACCCACGGAGATAATAAAATGGTAATTCAAACCAAAGAGGATATTTTGGAAGAAATGATGTCTAAGGAAAAACCCCGTTGTCCTCACTGCGGGGAATCCATGGGCATTTATGAGGTTCCGTCAATAAACTTCAGCGATGGCCTGGGATGGGGCTCTCCTTATTTATTTTTGTGCCTGAATGACGATTGTCCACTGTATGTTCAAGGGTGGGACAACATGAAAGAAAATTACTCCCACAATGCGTCCTACCGGTGCATCACCTATCCGGACGCAAAAAACTTTGAATGTATGCCGGTTTTCAGCCCCGTGGGAGCCACCGGGCAGGTCATTGACGACCAGGTGGTGTTCCAGCAGGAAGCCCTGAAAGAGTCCATTAAACGGGGTTTTTCCATTCTGGCGGATTGTTACATCAACAAAGACGATCTCACCGTGGTCAGGATTCTTCTGGATTCCGCAGAGCCGGTTCGGGTTCGAATCAAGGCAGCGGAAATGTTCGGGGACATCTGCGAAACGGAGGCTGTTGAGGCGGTTAGAAGTGCTAAATTCGGCAATGAACTCCTTCAGAAGACCGTGGATAACGCCATCCTCAAAATCCATGAACGGAATTTCACCCGGGAATGCCCGTTTTGTGCTGAAACCATCAAGAAAAGGGCCAAAATCTGTAAACACTGCAAGTCGGAAGTTGCCGGGGTTTAGCCCTTTGGGAGTGGGTTTCCATGGAAATCCATTCCCCTGATCATAAAAAACTGACCTCCTCCTTCAACAGACAACAAGCGATTTTATTACGAGGAGCCCCCTGGTCATCATAGGGAATATTGTCCGGCTGAATCAACCTGTTCATCACGCATCCTTCTGGAATATCCAGTTCAAACAAATCCCCCTCGTTAATCTTGGGGGTTTTTTCCAAGCGGTCGTTCTTGAACGCATACCGGTTCAGGGGAAAATCCTCGCAGAGCGGGCATTGATATACCCTGCCATTGGGAAATATAAAATAGTTGGATGCTACTTTTCCTGCACATTCAAACGGCTCGCCCGGATGTAAAAACACCTTTGGATACACCACTTTTTTCCCTTGTTTCGCCATGGATTCAGCAGCTTTTGGCACCAGGTCCAGCCATTGGTTCAGGGATACTTGGAGGCCGTCCTGCTGATCCGAGCCGGATTTTCCCCTTAACCCGATCACCTGGATAAAAACCCTGTTCACCGGCAGATGCCTCACCCTTTCTGAAAACGCGTCAAGCTCGTGAATATTCATTCGGCTCACGGTGTAGATCAAGCTGGTCTGGAATCCAGCCCGTGAGGCTTTTTCCAGTCCCGAAAGGCATCGGGCAAAGCTGCCTTTTCCCCGGATGCCGTCATTCAATCCTTCGGTTGCCCCATCCAGGCTGAAGCTGAAATAATCCACTTCTTCCGGACTGACCCGATCCAGGATGTCGTGAAAGAGATACCCGTTGGTGTCCACGGTAACGGATTGATAGCCCAGATCCCGGCTGGTTTTGATGACCCTGTGAAGATCTGGATGGAGGGTGGGCTCTCCCCCGAGGAGAATCAGATTTGCATCCTTGTGTTTTTTTGAAAAAAAATACAGCCACTTCTCAATGACTTCCAAGGCAAGGGTATTCTTTCCATGCTGTTTCGGATTGATGTAACAGTGGCGACATTTGAGATTACACTTCGTTAAAATATGAAAAAAAATATTGGCGGCGTTTTTTGAAAACGAAACGGTTTTTTTTTGAATGGTTTGCATGCGACCCCTTCCCCTACTCCCTTATGCTTGGATTACCAGTTGACATGCCCCTGACAATTCCTTTAATTTATGGAATAGTCAAGAAGGAATCCAAGACCATCGTCTACACTTTAACCCCAAGCCTTCGGAGGAATGATTATGACTTTTCAGGGATTTTCAGATTTTAAAATGGAATCCCCGGCGTGCCATCCCGGGGTAGTGGTTTATTCCGCGGATTTTACGCTGAATGATGATATTTCAGCTCTATTTCAATATATTAACGCAGTGGCCGAAGATCCGGTCTACTTTGAAATGCCGGACACCATCCAGTTCAAGCTCAAGGGCAGGCGTTGCGCTCTCTACGCGAAACGCCTCGTGGTGGGGGGATTTGAAAACAGGGACAGCGCCATCCTCTTTTTCGAAACATTTTCCGAATTCATCAACGGGATCATCAAGAACCGGGATACCATCACCCCCAATCACAAACGTTACAAACCCATTCCTGTGATGGATATTTTCAAGCTCCTGCCCAGGTCCAATTGCAGGGAATGCGGTTTTACAACTTGCCTGGCCTTTGCGGCGGCATTGACCAAGGGAGAGGTTCTCATGGAGAAATGCCCAACCTTTAGCGAGACGGATAGCGCAAAAACAACGCAGCTGAGGGCTTTATTTTCCTGAGGGGTTTTTTGGAATTACGCCGGATCATTAAGAAAGCAGTTGGGCAAGACCCACCACAAAATGTCCGGCAAACCGGCCTGAATCATGCTTTGTGATATGAACGATTCGGGTTCGAATGGTTTTCGTCAATCGAGCCTTATCCGTGTAATAATTCATATCCAAAATATCGGTTACGCTCAAAGACACCGACGAATCCTGCTTGACGAGAATGGACATTCCTCCATTGGATTCATCCCATAATTTAAAGTGATAAATGGGTCCCGTGCCCTTAACCTGGAATTCCACGCTGTAGTCTTCCGAAATCGCCGTCCTCGGCCCGGATCTTTTTTCCACAAATCCCGTATTTACCATTTCACCCGCCATAATGCTCTGCTCCTATTGAGGATGATTATTGAACCATGATCTTACCGGATGGCCCATCAACCACTTTGCCGATCACAACAGCCAAGGGCGAGTCGTTTGCCCTTAGCTCGGAAATCAAATCCCCGGATGCATGGCTGTCCACGCTGATGAGAAGCCCGCCCGAGGTCTGGGGATCAAAAAGGATGTCCCTGATGACAGGGTCCAGGGAGGGGTCTTCTTCCAGCATGGCCTGACGGAATTCACGGTTTTTATAAGTCCCGGCGGGGATCAGGCCCATGTTCGCCAATTCAACAGCCCCGGGAATCACGGGAATGTCTTTTGCGGACAACAAAACCCCATGCCCCGAGGGGACCACCATTTCCGCCAGATGCCCCGCCAACCCGAACCCGGTGATATCGGTGCAGGCATGCACGGGATATTTCAGCATGATTCTGGAAGCTTGGTTGTTCAACTGGGCCATGAGAGCAGTAGCATACGCAATGACGGCTTTCGATGCCAGGCCACCCTTGATGGCTGTATTGATGATGCCCGTACCCAGGGGTTTTGTGAGAACAAGATGATCCCCCGCAAGAAGATTATGCTTTATGAGAATCCGGTCCGGATGAATAAAGCCGGTAATGGACAGCCCGTATTTAAGCTCCTTGTCCTCAATGGAATGCCCCCCGAGAAGCACCACTTCCGCTTCCCGAAGTTTAGATACCCCCCCCTGAATAATGGCTCGAAGAATGGAAATATCCATGGTCTTCACAGGAAAGGACACAAGGTTCATGGCTGTTTTTGGAATCCCGCCCATGGCATAGATATCGCTTAGGGCATTGGCCGCCGCGATCTGGCCGAAGGCATAGGGATCATCCACAATCGGTGTAAAAAAATCAACGGTTTGAATGATGGCCAAATCCGGGGTAATCCGATACACGCCTGCGTCATCCGCATGTTCCAGTCCCACCAGAACATTGGAATCCGTGGGAAATTCCAAACCGCAGAGCGCTTGGTCCAGGTCCCCTGGAGCCAGTTTGGACCCTCAGCCGGAGCCGGTAACGGTCCGGGACAGGGGAATAGAAGGGGTCGGTTTCATTGGCTCACTTCCAATCCAAAGGATAGCACACTTTAATGATAATCACATAAACCATCATAATTAATATATATTTCAATTATTCTTTAAAAGTCAACGCAAGAATGGCCAGGGGCTCTCAAAAACCGCCAAACGCTTTACCAAATGAATTTCCAGAAGCCGGAATCAACATCCTTTGCACGGTCCCCAAAAATACGGGTACTATGGGTATATAAGCAGTTAATACATTAACGATATAGCATAAATAATTGCATCCCTATAAATTACAAATTGTTTTTATATATTACTTGATATATAGGAAGTTATACAGATGGTTTTTCCGATGAAAAATAACACGGTCGCCCTTATTTTTTCCGGCCATTTTTAGCCCGGAATAAAAAATCAGAGAATTTGGATAAAGGAATATTTATGCCGTTATCTTCAGATGAGCTCCAGGGTTTGGATACTCAATCCTTTGATACAAAAGAGGATGTTTTCGCGGTTATTTTGCC
>VMSV01000042.1 GCA_013791935.1 Desulfobacteraceae bacterium
AAAGCCTGGGATGATGCCGCCACCTACCAGCAGAAAGCCTTTCGCACCAAGGAGGGGTGGTTCGTGTGGCTGAGCTGGTTTTCCGATGAAAGCAAACCCTTCAGTGTTTACATCAACCCCAGATACTACACGGAACTCACCGGCGGCATCACAAAATATTACCGGGCCCGAATCAAATATTCCCCCATTGAAAGGTGGTCCATTGAAACCGAAGTCACCTACTGGAACAAACAGCACTGGATCGTGGGCAGAAGATCGGACGAGCGGGTGGATGCCTTTAACGCAGAACAGATTCAGGTGACCTGGGCTCCAATTTCAAGGTCACGGCCAAGCAGGAACTCCGCCTGCAAATTCAATGGCTGGGTATTGATACGGAGGATAAAATTTACTATGTCATCGGGCCTGATGGAAGACTTCAGCAAGCCACGATTGATTGGAATAATGAGACTGGTGACAAAAAGGACGACAACAGATCCTTCGATTACGGGTCTTTCATCGGACAGGTTCGGTACAAATATGAATTCGCACCCCTTTGCGATCTATTTATCGTCTACAACAGGGCAGGACTGGTCAGCAGGGCCGTCCCCTTCAAAACCTATGAAGCTGAGGATCTGTTCATGGACAGCTACGACAAACGCGATGTGGACAAATTCCTGGTGAAAGTCCGCTACCGATTCTAAACCAAATCAAAAGCGGGCCCCTCGAAAAGCTATGAGCGGCCCGTTTTTTATAGCCTTTTTGAGTTATTTTTCCAGCACCACCACATGCCTTGCCGGGATTTCAAGCTTCACGCTTTGGCCAACCTCCATGGGATCAGGTCCATCTGCAAGCACCGTCATTTTGATCTCCATGTCTTCCTGATCCAGCACACAGCAGTACTGCCTTACCTCCCCCAGATAGGTCTTGGATTTGATGGTGGCTGAAAGAATGGAGGACCGGGGATCGTTTTCGGATTTTTCGCCGGATGCCCATCGAATGTGTTCGGGTCGAATGCAGCAAATGACCTCTTCTCCCTCTTGGATCTTTTTGGATTCAACCGCCTTGATCATCCCGTTCTTAATCCTGATTTCCGAAGGCGTTCCCTTTTTTGACAGCTTCCCGGGTATGAAATTGGCTTCCCCCAGAAAATCCGCGACA
Source organism: Desulfobacteraceae bacterium (assembly GCA_013791935.1). GTDB lineage: Bacteria > Desulfobacterota > Desulfobacteria > Desulfobacterales > UBA5616 > VMSV01. The sequence continues at coordinate 1,138 of VMSV01000042.1, forward strand.
AACCGGGTTGCCGGATGGTTGTAAATCTCCTCGGGGGTTCCCACCTGAACAATCCGGCCTGAATCCATCACCGCCATTCGATCGGCCATGGACAAAGCCTCCTTCTGATCATGGGTCACATAGACGGCGGTAATTCCGGAAGATTTAACCAAATGAAGCAATTCTTCTCTCATGTGCAGCCTTAATCGGGCATCCAGATTGCTCAGGGGCTCATCCAGCAGCAAACAGTCCGATCCTGCGGCCAGGGCACGGGCCAGAGCAATCCTTTGCTGCTGTCCCCCGGAGAGTTGGTTGGGTTTTCGATCTGAATAGTCCGTCATTTTAACCCGGTGCAATTGATCCTTCACCTGCTGCTTCCGCTCTGCTCTTTCAATCCCCTGCATTCTGGGGCCGAACTCCACATTTTCATAAACCGTCATGTGAGGCCACAGGGCATATCCCTGGAACACCATGGCAGCGTTTCTTTTCTCCACCGGCAGGTTCGTCACATCCCTGCCGTCAAACCGAATCATTCCCGAGGTGGGCTCAATGAGACCTGCGATCAGGCGAAGAAGGGTCGTCTTTCCGCATCCGCTGGGTCCCAGGAGGAAGAAAAACTCTCCTGACGGAATCTTCACGTCAATATCCAGAACCCCGGGAGACGCATTGGCGCCCTGCTGATAAATTTTAGTGATCTTCTCTATGTTGATTTCCATGTCCGGCAACCCTTTAACCAATTTTGGCGATCTATGCCCTGAATATCATGCCCAGCCGTTTTCCCAGCAGCAGGCTTGCAACACCCATGGCTGTCCCCAGAAGCCCCATGCCGTAGATCCCCATTGCGGCAGCCTGGTTCACGGCATCCGGTGAACCTGTGGAAGTGGCCAACCGGTAGATCTGCTTGGTGATGGGATAATATTCTGATGTTTGCGCAAGAATCAGGGAATCACTCACCTCCAGCATGGCAAATGAAAAGGTCAGGACTGATGCGGCAATCATGTTTGCGGCGATCAGGGGAAGAGTAATTCTCATTCCCGTGGTCCAGGTGGACGCCCCCAGATTTCGTGCAGCCTCTTCCATGGATTCCGGAATCTGCTGCAAACCCGCAGAAACGCCTCGCACCACAAAAGGAAGACGCCGGATGGCATAGGCGATCACCAGAATGATAAAAGGATTCCTTGTGGGGCCGATGCTCTCAAGCCAGGTTCCTGATGCAGTCATGGCCACATAGCCTGCAGCGAGGATCATTCCCGGCACAGCCAAGGGAAGCATACAAAGACCGTCCAGGATGGTTTTGCCTTGAATTTTCGCCCGAACAATAAGCCATGCGGCCAGGGTTCCCAATATCACATCCAGGGCAGTGGAAAAGCCCGCGTATTTGAGGCTGTTCAGAATACTCCCCAGGGTATCGGGATTCTGGATGACAAAGGAAAGGTGTTTGAAAGTATACCTCTCCGGAAGTATGGTGTTCACCCAAAAATCCGAAAGGCCCAGAAAAAGGACCCCGATATGGGGAAGAAGGGAAAGGAAAATCACCCCGCCAAACAGCATCCAGGCGCAAAGCGCAGAAAATAAACCGAGTTTTTTTATATCGGTTGAAACCGAAGCTTTGGTGGATTCTCCCGTGAGGCCCCGTCCAAAAAGAAATTTTCCGAGAACATAGAAAACCACGGAGCTGGAGAGCATGATAAAAACCAGGCTGTAGGTTCTGGGATTGATCTCCGCGTTGGCCAGTTCCTGAAATATCGTCACCGGCGTTAAGTGATTATAACCCATGATGGCAGGGGTTCCGATGTCCGTAAAGGCCCAGATGAACACAATGGTTCCCCCTGCAAAAAGGCCCGGACGGATCATGGGCAGGGTAATCCTGAAAAAGCTCCGGAAGGCCGAAGCCCCCAGATTCCTGGCCGCCTGATTGTAAGCGGGATCCACATTGGCGAGGGCCGCTGAAGCATTGAGATACAAAATGGGAAAAAGGTGAAGGCTTTGAAGAATCACCACCCCGGCAAACCCGGACCCCAGCCAGTCCGGCGGCAGGGAACGGGAGATGTCGATGAGGCCCAGGTGTTCCAAAATCAGGTTGAAAACCCCGAATTGGCCGAGCAGTCTTTTCATGGATACCGCCCCCACAAAAGGAGGAAGAATCAGGGGCACCAGCACCAGAATACTGAGAATGCCCATGCCCCGAAAGGTGTATTTTGTTCTGAGTACCGCAAGGGGAACCGAGAGTAAAAGACAAACCCCGGTGGTGGCAAGGGCAAGCATTAAACCGTTTCCCAGCTCTGCAAGTAGAATGGGGTTGGTAACGACCCTGTAAAACCAGTAGCCTGTGATTTTGCCTTGGCTCACAAAACCGCTGCTGATGGTTTTCATCACAGGAACAATGAGAAACGCGAAAATGATCGCCCCCAGCAAAAGGGCCAGAATGAATGGAATCCGCTGTTTCATATTCGACTGTGAAATCATGACCTCCGGAACAAGCTTTGACCGTTATTCAGCCACTTTTTTATATTTTTCCCTGAAAAAAGCGATCCAGTCCGAAACGATGATATCCTGCTGTTTTTTATCCCGGAGCTGCTGATCCGTTTCTTCCAGTTTTTCCAGGGATGCGATGTTGTCCGGCAAGGCATTGAAAACTTTGAGACGCTGAGGGTCAAAATCCGTATCAATCAGTTTTTTCTTGGCGGCTTTCAGCCCATCCAGGTTCTTCACGGCGGCTGCGTAGACCAGCTGTTTTAATATCCCGTAGCTGCTGTCCCAGAGTTTCTTATCCACCTTCATGCTCCGCTCCGACCCGTAGGGATTAACGATCATGGGAGGCAGAAAACCGGCATACTTTTCATAAACATCCCTTCGAATGGGCTGCCGCCCCAGAGACGAGTGAATCGGCCCGTCCGGATGACCCACCGGCAAAGCCCAAAGAGCCTGGCCCGGTTCGGAGAGCACAAAATCCACCAGGCGCTGGGCCAGAATGGGATCAGGCGGGTTTTTCAATATGGCAATGGGATCGGGGTTGAACGAGGTCTGGCCTTTGGGGCTAACATAAACCAGGGTATCCGGGTATTTAACCACCCGGTTGATCCCGTAAAAATCAATGCATGTGGCCACAGCCACCTCCCCTGAGGGAATGGCTTCCGCCGCATCCCCGGCCCCGGCGTAGAACTTTTTCGCGTTGCCCAGAATGCTCAAACATTTGGCCCAGCCGGTCTGCCAGTCTCCACCGGACTGGACGATCATTTCATAACTGGCCGCAGCCGACCCGGACTGGGTAGGATCAGCCAATCCCACCAGGCCATAAAAAGCTGAAGAACCGACATCTTCCCACAGCTCGGGTTTTTTTAGGTTCATTCGTTCGATCAGGGATTTGTTATACAAAAACCCGAATCCGCTCACCGCCGAACCACACCACCGATGCTTCGGATCATACAGACGGGTTCCTCCCAGAACCTCGGGGATGTTCTTCAACACATCCGGAGAGAGGGTCATGTCATGGAGAAGTCCTTCTCCGGCCATGCGCTCAAAATTATACTCCCCTCCGCCCCAGACAATATCCATGCCGGAAGTGCCCCCTGCAGCATAGACATTCCTCAGATGGTGCAGAATGGCGGAGGCGCCGCCCCCTACATCCCGCCATTCCAGGTCGACTTTTTCACCAAAATTCACGGCATGATAAAGGGAAAATGCCGCTTCATACTCTTCTTCGATATCCACATTATGGGGGCTGATGACCACAAGCTTTTTAACCGGAAGCTCATTGAATGATTTACCGTATTTTTCCCGTACAAGAGCTTCCGCCGCCACTTGTTTGGAGTTTGCGGTTTCAACGGATTTTTCACCGCATCCGGAAAGGACCAAAAGTAGACTGAATGCCGCCAGAACGGCAATTGATAAGGACTTCATGCTCATCTCCGCTGTGGAATCATGTCCCGATAAAGAGGAACGCTCCTCGAGTGGTCCCCAAAGAGCGCATCCTATGATTTATTCAGTATCAGGCCTATTTTCCCTGCCAGTTGGGTTTTCTTTTCTGGGCAAATGCCATGGGACCTTCCTTGATATCTTCGCTCTGGTACATTTTCACTGCCTGATCATAGGTGGCCTTCATGGCATCCTCGATATTGGCATGGGTGAGCCCCTGGATGGCGGTCTGTTTTGTGGTACGGATGGAAAGCGGAGCGCATTCCATGATTTCGCCTACAATTTCCTTGGCTCGGGTCATGAGTTGATCGTGGGGAACCACCTCGTTGACAAAACCCAGTTGCAGGCCTTCGGCGGCACTCACGCGCCTTGCCGTGAGCATCATGTACATGGCCCTTTTCAAACCGATCTGGCGGGGAAGACGATGCATGCCACCGGCCAATGCGGCCAATCCGACTCTGGGCTCGGGAAGGGCGAACACGGCTTTTTCCGAAGCGACGATGATGTCACAAGCCAGGGCGATCTCAAATCCGCCGCCCATGGCCACGCCGTTGACTGCGGCAATCATGGGTTTAACCATGTTGAAACGTGAGGTAATGCCTGCAAATCCCGATGCAGGACCCTGAACCTTCTGTCCGGAAGCCTGGAACTTTAGGTCGTTTCCTGCGCTGAAGGCGCGTTCCCCGGCCCCGGTGATGATGCCGATCCATTGCTCCGGATCTTCCTCGAAATCATTGAGAATTTTGTCCATTTCAATGCTCAACAGGGGATGGACGGAGTTCATGGATTCCGGCCGGTTGAGGGTAATGATGGTCAAATGCCCTTCTTTTTCAATTTTGACAAATTCGTACATGTTTCTTCCTCCTTAATCGGGTTTGAATAATCTTGTTTTTTGAGAGTCATCAATACTTACACCCAAACTGATCCTGGTCCATTCCTTGGTTTTCGAGTGGAAAGACCGCATCAGCAACCTTGGTGATGTCCTTATTTTCATGGATTTTCCTGGCGCTTGAAGGGGAAATTGAAGCTTTCAGATGCCTCGAAAGACCTATCAAATCAACCTGAACGTGTCAACTTCAAATGCACGGGGCAGAGCATTCGGAATGCACGATTTTCCGGGATTCCAGATATTTTTTGATTTTCGCAGGGATTCTTGTTAGAAGGTCTATTCCATGGTTTTGAACCCGGGATTTGCCGGCCTCTCCAAACAGGGTTTGCCCTTTGGAAAGGGGTTCCATGAAACAAAAGGGGTGTAATGAAATCAGAAACTTTTACCTATGAGGTCAAGTGCCGTTCCTGCCGGAGCAAATTTAACGTTCAGCTTTTTGAAAGCCATGATAAAAATCTTTTCATGGTGGATAAAAAAGACTGGTATTGCGAACCCTGCAAGAAAAAGTATTTTGCCGAACAGGCCGAGCAGCGCACCAAAGCCCAGGAATCCTCGGGTTTTCCCCAGATTACCGGAACGGATAAGATGATCTCATGGGCGGTTAAAATACGGGAAGACCTGTTGAAAAAAGTGGATTATCTTCAGAAAAGCCTGACCTTTGGAGGTGAGGCTGAAAAGCTGGCCTCGGAAAAAGGGTTTGCCGGTCTATTCGAGGAATGGCGCAAGGAAACCGAGGCCAAATGGTGGATTGATCACCGAAACATGACCGTCAGGGATATTTCAAAACGAGTGGCTGAAATTCTGAACCCCCCGGCCTGAACCAAGAATTAAAAGCGTGGCGAGCAATGATGATTCAAGGATCAGGGTTTATTTCCCCTTTTGAATAATTTCCCTGGCAAGGCTCATATAGTCTTCAGCACCAAAACTTGTCCCCCGGTAGAAAACAACCGGCTTTCCCACAAAAGCGCTTTCAGCCACCGTGGTGTTTGCACGAATCACGGAATCCAACAGAAGGTCTTTGGTTTGTTCAGCGGTTTTCAACCGGTCCATGATGCTTCGGCTGACCCGGGTGCGATGATCATAGAAGGTGGCCACGATTCCCGTAATTTTCAGATCCGGGTTGATGTCTTCCTGAACCGCCTCAATGGTATCGAACAACTCTTCCAGGGCTGAATAGGCATAGGGATGGGTCTGGCAGGGCACCAGAATCTCTCCTGCATAGGAAAAAACGTTCACCGTGAGCAGGGACAAACTGGGCGGCGTATCCACCAGAATAAAATCATAGCACCCATTGGCATTTTCCATGGCCTCCCTTAAACGGTTCTCCCGGCCTTCAACTTCCACCAGCTCCACCTCGGCACCCGAAAGATCTGAATTTGAGGGAAGCAAGTCAATCCCAGGCCATTTTGTTTCCTTCACCACATTCTTCAATGGGTAGTCATCAGGATTCATGATCATGTCATAGATGGTGGGGCTTTCTTCCGAAACCTCGATTCCAAACCCCCTGGTGGCGGCAGATTGCGGGTCCATGTCCACGATCAACACCGTCTTTTTTTCCTTGGACAGGGCCGCCCCCAGATTAATCACCGTGGCTGTTTTGCCCACTCCGCCCTTTTCATTGGCTACTGCTATGATCCGGGTGTTTTTTTTCGCCATGCTGTCGCTCCTTTTTTCCCCATCAAGCCGCAAATCTTTTTTCTACGTTATCTTCAAGGCCACAGTGTATTATGCCCCTGTTTCCATGTTCTTCCTGGCGCTATGGATACGGTCAAGAATGCTGTCCGCCGTCAGATCCATCTCGGAAAGCAGGGTGAGGGCATCTTTTCTTGAGATCTCCTTATCATCCAGAAGCCCGGAAAGCCTTGTCAAATCCGTCATGTATAACTGAAACCTGTCGCCCAACTCGCCTATCATGAATTCCGAAACTTTTTCAACCAATTTCAAAACATATTGAAATTTAATATTTTCTCGGTAGTTCTTAAAATTATACCGAATGGATTCCACGGTTTCCTTTTTCATTCTCACCATACTCTGTTTCAGTGCGGCAATGGCGTCCTCGCGTTCATTTTCAACCGGTTTCTTGAAAAGCTTCTTCAACATTTTCAGAGCGGAATAAAAAGAAAGCCTGATGAACGCATCGGTTTTAATTTTTGCCGAATAACGCATGGTGGTGTCCGCAGGGGGAAATTTCAAACCGGAAATCCGTTTGATCATATCCAGATCCGGCCCATAGGTTGCCGCCCCGTGGTTAACACTTCCGGGCAGCCCTCCCAGGGCGGAAAGCATCTGGTTGTCATCCTCAAAGGAGTCCAGAATCATCTTTTCATAGGGGGTGGTTACGGATTTAAAAAACGTCATGATCCGCCCCTCTTTCTCCTTTAAGAATTTGATAATGGGAGGATTGATGGATTCGGCCATAAACCGGTCCACCGCCTGCCTGAAATCCTGGAATACCAGGTACAGAGTATTATTGAACCCGGTGGTTTCCAGTTTGCTTTCATAATCCGACAGGTTGAGCTGATAACCCTGAACAAATTCAAGCGCAGCACCAGCCACCCCGTCATGGCCTTCACTGAAAAACTGGTCCAGTTCTTTCTTGAGTTCGCTGATGAGTTTCTGAACCGCACCATCCAGGGTATCCTTGATGAGCATCTTGATCTGCCGAATCTTGTCCTGATGCTGATTGATCCGGTCCATGGTTTTTTGGGCCTTTGCCAGGTCCCCGGTCAAAAAATCCCGATTCAAAGCCACCCATTGTTTTATGGCGAATCCCACCACCCCGAGTTTTTCCAGGTGATTGATCAAGAGCAAGGAAAACCGGTCACGAAGGATACGGCTACTGAAAACCTCCAAAAACCTTTCGCTTTCTCCATTGGATTTGGACACGAGGTCATCCAGCTTTTCCCACTGATCCAGCCGCTCTCGGTCCTTGGGGTTTAGTTCCGGCTTTCCACCTCGGAACAGATTGAAAAGGGACGAAAAAACAAATAGTTCAGGATCCGGTTTGATCAGAGACAGCTCTTGGGTTATTTTTTCCACCAGGAGATTGAGATCTGCCGACGTATCATGTTCGTTCAAATCGCAATTCACCACAAACAGGATATGATCCAGAATGCCCATTTTTTTGATCATGTTCAAAAACCGCATATCGGCCTGGCGAAGCCCGGTTCTGCTGCTTATGACATAAATAATGAAATGGGTGATCACCAGGTAATCCTGAATCATGGTGAGATGAAGGGGGTTGGGCGAATCGCTGCCCTGGCAGTCTGCAATTTCCAGGGTGGGATTCAGAAGCTCCGCATCAATCTCAAGCTGAATATCCCGCAGATATACCGCCAGGGCATCATCCCCCACAAACGTTTTGTGTTCAACAAAGCGCTCCCCTGAAAACTCGATCTTTTGGTCTTCCGAATCCACCGAATCCCGGACTTTTTCGTAGCCCGCAAGATAATTGGTGATCAAAACAGAATGGGCGTTGAAGGTGCCATTCTCCATCACCCGGTCCGCTTGAATCTGATTTAAGGCTTGGAAAATGTCCGCACGGTCCTTTTGTCTTCGAATATCAAACCGGGCATTTTCAGCAGAAAGATTAAAATCCGGAAGCATGACTGCGGCATGCTCGACATCATTGTTCACATCATCCCAGGATTTGAAATGGAGAATCGCTTTGGGGTCGGCACCCCCCTTTCGAATTCGAGTGACAATGGAGGTGACAACTCCTGCTCCGCGCTTGAGATAATCCTTATGAAGAAGGGAATTAACAAAAGTGCTTTTCCCGGATTTGATGGCGCCGATGACAGCTATGCGGATGATATCCTTGTTGATCTGCTCCTTCACCCGTTCACAGATTCGTTGCCAAGGATCGAATGAATCGTCCTTCCGGCCGGATATGCGTTGGGCCTTTTCTGTTAAGCTTGCAACATCCTGTATGATGGTCTGAATGGTTTCTCTGGCTGAGTCGTAATGATCCATTTAAAATCTGCCTGAATTGAAAGTGTGTTCTGTCGCATCAACTATGTTTGGTGTTGGCTCATAGTGACCCGGCTCCATAATGAAATGCCTTCTCGAAAAACAGCAAAAACAGTTGAAACATAACCTGCTTGATTAACTGTATTTAATGCCTCGATTCCACTTGCTTCTGGAAAGAATAACCGATTACGCATTCAAAAACAATGGGTTATTTCAACCCTTGGGAAACAATGAAACCGGGCAATAAATAAAGGAATCCTACGTTTCACATGGCCGGATCGATTTATGATCCCATCATTTCTTCCGGAATATTCATTTATGACGGTTGTAAAACCAAATGATTTATGATATATAGGCTCATTTAAAAAAAATACTGTCGTGTTATGCAAAGCTTAAAAAGGATTGTCTATGTCCGAAAAACATCCCGAGTGCCCTCTCTACAATCCGTTGAATTGTAAGGAATATTATAATCCGAAAATATGCGCTTTTGTCCGGAAGGATAAGATTTGCCTGAAAAAGAAAAAACCCAAGGTCAAACCCAAAACATCGGAAGAGTGATTCGAGGCAGAGGGATTTATTCTGAAAACCGTTGGAACCATTCTTAAAAACAAACCTTCGTTATTTTTTCATGAACCGCTTTGATTGATTTTGAAATGTTTTTTCTAAGCGTTTCCAGCCGAATGTGAAAGCAGGGTCGGATCAATCCCGGCCGCCCCCATGGCCCCTTTCCAACGCTCATCCACAGGCAGGGAAAAAATCAACTTCTCCACAACAGGTGATGTCACCCACGAATTCAACAGGATTTCATTTTCCAGTTGACCCGGCCCCCAACCTGCGCATCCCAGGGCAATTATGAAAGACGCCGGACCCTTTCCCACAGCAATGGCCTTAAGAATGTCCAGGGTATTGCTCATGGCCAGAAACGGGGTCACCTTCAGACACCCGACCCAGTCAAAGGGTGGGCCGTGAAGGATAAAGATCTCATTCATATGCACAGGCCCCCCGAAATAGACGGGAAGGGTCAATGCCGGGTCATTACATTCCAGTTTCAACTCCTTAAAAATATCTTTCCCCTTGATCTCCGGCAAAATCCGGTTGATAATAACCCCAAGAGCCCCTTCAGACGAGTGCTCGCAAATACCCGTTACCGTCATTTCAAAATTCGGATCAGCCAGGCCCGGCATGGCAATGACAAAGTGGCCTCTGAGAAAACCCGGGTCAGGGTTTTTTAAATGATCTTCCACTGGAGACCTCATTTCTGTTTATAAAATCGGATGTTTTTTCCATGAATCAGAGAGGGGAATGTTTTCCATACGCAAACCGTCTTGATAACACGTAGAATCTACTCAAGAGGAATGATTTTGTCAAGAAAGCATGCGCGCAAAAGGGTGTCCCGATGAAAACCCCTTCTTTGCACTATCATTCGGCCACAAGCTATTCCCGTCGTGGCATGAATAACCGGGGGTTGGATTGGGCCCATCAGCCAACCCTGGTCAAATCCTATCCATTGGATTTACCGAAGGTTACCCTTCCCTCTTTTGGAACAGTCACCCCCGCATCCCTGTGGGATCTGTCTGATGCAAACCCGGTTCCCAAAGTTCTTGGATTAGACCACCTCACCTCCATTCTCGATCTCACCCTCACTCTCACGGCAAAGGCAAAACACCCGTCCGGAGACTTTTATTATTATAGAAGCGCTGCTTCGGCGGGTGCCCTTTACCCCAATGAAATTTATGTTTGTATCCATGATGTGGAAGGGCTTAAACCAGGGGTTTACCACCATGATGTTTTTACCCGGCAACTTACGACGATTCGCAAGCGCCCAACCCGGCAGCTTCTTGCGGTTGCCTTGGCAGGAAATAATCAGGACGCCTCCATCACCCTGTTCATCACAGCCATTGTCAACCGTAGCGCTTGGAAATACGGGGAAAGAGCCTATCGCTATGTTCTTCTGGATGCTGGACACGTGCTTCAGAATTTACTCTTTGCCCTGGAAGCTCTGGGCATCCCCTTTTCCTCCGGATATGATTTTATGGATGCCTCCGTCAATTCCCTGCTGGGACTGGAGGAACCAAAGGAAGCCTGTCTGGCTTATGTGAAGATCCATGCCTTGAACCCATCTCCCGTTTCTGTGGAAAGGCTTGACCCTGTTCCGGAACTTTCCGAGTCCATTCGATCCGCCGCCAGAACGGCTGACGTGGAGTTGGAATATCCTATGATTTATGATATCCACCGTTCAGGCGATATGGAAAACACTCGGTTTCCAGGGGATTATGACACCCCGGGACCATCCTTTTCCGGGCCAAAACTGGAAAACCCGATCAAAATTACCCCCCTGAAAGAATTTCCAGACTCACTCCCGTACCCTCAGGCGCTTTTTTTAAGGCGCTCCAAAAGAAATTTCATTCGCAAAACCCTATCCTTCGAACAATTGATCCAACTCCTCGTGCTCTTGGATGTGCAGAGCAGCACCGGGGGACAAGGAATCAGGCATTACTCAAAATCCATCACCACAGGTTTTCTGGCGGAGAATGTTCAAGGCCTGGAAAATGGTTTTTACCGTTGTGATTTTGACCAGCACAGTTTTGGATTGATGAAGCCCGGCCATTTCCAGCCCCTCATGGCCTCGGTGTGCCTGGATCAAAACTGGCTGACCCATGCGGGCCTGCATTTCCTTTTCATGGCGAGCCTCAATGACGTGGATCATCAATGGGGAAGCCGGGGCTATCGCTATGCCATGATGGAGGCCGGAAGACTGGGGCAGGCTTTGTATGTGGGAGCAACGGCGCTGGGTTTGGGATGCTGCGGCATCGGAGCGTTGTTCGACTCGGAGGCTCAGGAATTGCTTGAATTGAATCAAGATTCCTTTCTTTGCTACCTTGTGGCTTTAGGCCCGGTAAAATCCTGACACTGTTCTGTTCTTCCGGGCTTAACCCGAATTTTTTTTATATGGCATAGTTTAAGGAAATTGTCTTGCTTTCACACAAAAAATTGTTTAAAGTATACCCACTCAATATAGCCCGCCTGAAAATAGCAGGGATTTTTCTGAAGGAACTCGCCTACAACCAGTACCGTATCCTCCAGTATGCAATGTTGAGAATCCAAGAAAGGAGGATGTCACCATGAAAAAAGGTATTGTAAAATGGTTTAATGACAGCAAAGGTTTTGGCTTCATTGAGCAGGAAGACGGACAGGACGTGTTTGTTCACCATTCGGGGATCAACGCAGCCGGATTCAAATCACTCAAAGAAGGCGATCGAGTCACCTTCGATATCGTTCAGGGTCCCAAAGGCCCTTCCGCATCAAATGTAACGGTTATCTAAGCTTTCATTTCCGAGCAAGCAAGGGCATTTCTTCACTTTTCACGGGGGAATGCCCTTCTTATTCTCTTTTAACCCTCAGACAGTTTCTGAGAAAGGAACAAAACATGAATATATATGTCGGGAACCTTCCCTTTTCCAAAACCGGCGATGACCTGAAGACCATGTTCAGCGAATTCGGCGAAGTTCAGGAGGCCAAGGTCATCATGGACGGCCAGACCAAACGATCAAAGGGTTTCGGTTTTGTGGAAATGCCCAACAATTCAGAAGCGGATAAGGCCATCAAGGCTTTAAACGGAAATTTCATGGAAGGCCAAAATATAAAAGTCAATCCCGCTGATCCGGGTGGGAAAAAAGCCAAAAAGCCGGCCTTCCGGAGAAGATAATGGGGATGATTACACCGTTGCGGATAAAAACGCGAATATAACGGGATGCGGATTTTCACAGGCTGAGGCCACTTGAGGCACCCATAGGGTCCCCATGAAAAAAGGACGATTAACCCATTCAATAATCTTGGCTATTCCCTTTTCATCGGTTGCCGATATCCTCATGCCTGACCGCAAAAAGTCAGGCTCGGATTTTGGGTTCATGCCAATCCTGCAATCATCCCCTTCAAATTCCGATTCTTGGTTTCATGAATGTCCCCTCAAATACAGATTTTGATGAAATCCATTGAAGGGCTATGATGTCATGCCCGGCAATCCCACGAAACTTCGAGCCAGCTCAATTTCCCCCATGTGCCTAAGACCGTGCTGATAAATCCAGCACTCGATACCGTCAAGCACTGTGACTCCCTGTTCACCAGCCACCCGAGCGCTGAAGGTACTTGCAATTTGCGGTGGAAAGGGCCGGGTAAACACAATCCGCCCCAAATCAGCAGAAGGCAATAGCAGGAGCCAATTTTCCGTACGGCTAAAAACCGCATTCATATACTCGATAAAGGCTGCGTAATCGCCGATTTGCTGGAATTGCATTTCTTTAACCGTTCGGTGTTTGCCGTGGTCGGCAATGGCCGGCTGAATACGTTGGGCCCACGCATCATCATAGATGGGGACTTCTCCTGCAAGCATCATGAAAGACACATCCTGCATGTTGATGTAGTGAAACAAGCTGAAGGCAATGGGAAGAATCCCATCGCGTTCTCTGTAATTGACCTGTTCAAGGGACATGGTGGCCGTGGCCTCTTCGTAAAGCCCATGCATGGCCCGCAACCGTCTACGCAATGAATCCAGCACCAGTTCGTTTGTCATGAGGATCTCCTTTCATTTGATGATTTTAGAAACATCTGGAATGGTCTCAGGTTTATCTCGCTCCATGTAACGGCTGTCCCCCTTGCGTGCAGTGACATTCTCGTATACGCCGTCATCCCGCCGAACGAGTTTGGTAAACCCCAAATCCCGGAGCTCGGCATTGGATTTGCCAACGCTGATGCCCACAAGGGATAGGTTCCTCTTGACAGGTTTTTTGCATTCCGGACATTTTTTCAGTTGCGAGTCTTTGATGGATTGCTGAATTTCAAATCGTTTTCCCCATTCGCAACCTTCAGCCATGTGTTCATATTCATAAATCGGCATAGGAAATTACCCGAGGATTAACTGTGTTTTTCGGTTTCATTTTGAACCTGGATTATAATGATGACGCACCACTTTGTCCATGAATTTTATGGGACCGATTTCGTAGGGAACAGGCATGCCTGTTTCCTACAATACCCATCACCTCTTACCTCTCACTTTCAACCTCAGTCTTTAATTCATGGAAAGTTTCATGACTTCCTTCAGATAATCTCCTTCCATCAAAGCCATGGAGTATATATTCCTGGCACACCATTGTCCATAACAGCGAATTAAACCGGGGCCATTGAAGTTTAAAGGGTTCCTTAAAAAGAACCGGCCTGTTTTTACCTGTTGACAACAATGGATTTCATCATTAGTTTTCCCCACTTATCGCAGATCAGAGAAATCATCGAAAAAGAGGTTCGAAGAGCCAACAGGGATTATTAATGGAAAATATCCATTCCAAGGAAAAAGAACAGTTTAAAAAAATATTTCAACAGGAAAAAGTGGATCATGTTGAAGAACGATTTAAGCTCCTTGAACTTTTCCTTCAAACGGAAAAGCACATGACTGCGGATGAATTGATTGATTTGGCGGAACAGAACGGTCTTGTTTTTGATGCCCAGTTTGTCAAAGACACATTAAAACTCATGTGCCGGTTTGGCTTTGCCCAGAAAAGAGAGTTTGAAAACGGTCGCGTCAGATACGAACACAGGCATCTTGGCCAGCATCATGATCACCTGATCTGTGTGAAATGTGGAACAATAGTTGAATTCCACAATGAATTTCTGGAAAATGCCCAGACCCGGATCGCTTCGGAAAATCAATTCCACATGCTTCAGCATAAAATGGAGATCTACGGGATCTGCTCGGATTGCCTTAAAATTTACGCCTCTCAAATCCCCCTCACCCAGGCAAAACCCGGAGCCAAGCTCATTATTAAGGATTTCTCCGGGGGCTCCAATATTCGCATGAGGCTCCTCACCATGGGTTTGCGCATCGGGGATGTGGTGGAAGTGATCACCAACAGTGATACGGGCCAGCTGGTTGTGGCCATAGACTACAAGAGATATGCTTTGGGCCGGGGTATGGCCCAGAAGGTCCTTGTGGAACATTTTCAATAAAAACCGCGTAGAAGGCGGACAAAATAAGCGGAAACAAGGGGAATTCATGCTGCTGAGTGAAGTCAAAGAAGGCCGGTCGGCAAGAATAATAAAAGTTGGCGGTGAGAGTGCTTTGAGAAGACGGATTCTGGAGATGGGAATGGTGAAGGGAGCGGAAGTATATATTGAAAAATACGCTCCCCTGAAGGACCCCCTTGAACTGATCGTGAAAGGATGCCACATTTCCTTAAGAGTCAAAGAAGCTGAACAGATTATCGTGGAAAATCTCTGATTCATGGAAAAGACTCTGACCATAGCCCTTTCGGGAAATCCGAATTCCGGCAAAACCACCATTTTCAACAGCCTTACGGGAACCCGCCAGAAAGTGGGGAACTGGCCCGGGGTTACGGTGGAAAAAAAAGAAGGCAGTATTACCAAATTCGGCCGCCTCCTGAATATCATTGATCTCCCCGGGACCTACAGCTTAACGCCCTTTTCCATTGAAGAGATCGTGGCCAGGAAATATATTCTGGATGAGAATCCTGATGTGGTGATCGACATCATCGATACGTCCAACCTGGAAAGAAGCCTTTATCTGGCCACCCAGTTGAGAGAGCTGGATCGTTGCAAGGTCATCTTCGCCCTGAACATGGCGGACCTGGCCAAAACCAGGGGCCTGAAAATCAACGGGGAAAAGCTGGCGGAACTTCTGGATGTGCCGGTGATTTTCACCATCGGCAATAAAAGCCAGGGGCTGGATGAGCTCATTCAAAAAGCCATAGACCTGGCCGATGCACCAGCCAAACCCCTGCTTCGAGGGGTTAAATACAACCGGGATATTGAAGCTGCCATCCAGACGCTTCAGACGATGATTCTGGAAAAGACCGAGGGACTTCTCAACTATTCCCCCCGTTGGACTGCCATCAAGCTCCTTGAAGACGATAACATCATCAAGGAAACGCTCCTGGAAAAACTCGGTGTCACCGGGGGCGATGAGATTCTGAGGGAAACGGAAACCGCCAGAAAACACCTGATGAACCGTTTTGATGAAGACCCTGAAATCATCATGACCGATGAAAGATACGGGTTCATCGCAGGCGTCATCAAGGAGGTGTTTACCGCGTCAGCCCGGCAACGGGTGGATATCTCAAGAAACATCGATCTGGTTCTCACCAACCGGTTTGTGGGCTTTCCCATTTTCATCTTTTTCATCTGGCTCATGTTTCAGACCACGTTTTCCATCGGGCAGTTTCCCATGGACTGGATTGATGGCGGCATCCGTTTTTTCACCGGAATCCTGGAAAACTTTCTTCCCGAAAGCATTCTCAAAGATCTTCTCGTAAACGGCATCATTGCCGGAGTCGGAAGCGTCATCGTTTTTCTGCCCAATATCCTGATTCTGTTTTTCTTCATCGCCCTGTTCGAAGACACGGGCTATATGAGCCGCGCGGCTTTCTTGATGGACAAAATCATGCATCTCATCGGGCTTCATGGAAAATCATTCATCCCCATGATCATCGGTTTCGGGTGCAATGTTCCGGCGGTCATGGCCGCCCGAACCCTGGAAAGCGAAAAGGACCGAATCCTGACCATTTTAATTACACCCTTCATGTCCTGCTCCGCCAGACTTCCCATTTACATAGTACTTGCAGGGACTTTCTTCGGTGTTCATGCGGGTTCGGTCATTTTCGGAATTTATCTCACCGGCATTGTGCTTTCCATCTTTACCGGAAGGCTGTTCCGTTCAACGCTTCTTAAAGGTGCCGATGCCCCCTTTGTGATGGAACTTCCCCCCTACCGGGTGCCCATGGTCAAAAGCCTGCTGATTCACATGTGGGATCGGGGCAAGATCTTCCTCAGAAAAATGGGGGGAATCATTCTGGTGGGTTCGGTGGTGATCTGGGCTTTGTCTTCCTTTCCGAATACGGAGCCCTCGGGAGCTTCAGGCATCGATCCGATCCAACGCATGGAAAACTCCTACATGGGCCAAATCGGCAAAATCATCTCTCCGGTATTTGAACCCATCGGCATTGACTGGCGTGGTGGAGTTGCCCTGCTTTCCGGATTCGTGGCAAAAGAAATCGTGGTGAGCACCATGGGGGTATTGTACGCGGGGGAAAATGACGAGTCGGATGCCCTGAAAAAAGCCCTTCTGGTATCGGGTATGACCCCTTTGTCCGCCCTGGCCATGATGGTTTTCGTGCTGCTCTATGTGCCCTGCCTGGCCACCATGGCAGCCATTAAAAGGGAAACGTCCCTGAAATGGACGCTTTTCAGCATCACTTACAGCACCGGCCTCGCCTGGTTCATGGCCTTTGTGGTTTACCAGGGGGGAAGTCTTGCGGGACTGGGATAAACGCCAAAACATCAAAAGGGCGAACACTTAGGTTCGCCCCTACCCTTTCACCGTTCACCGTTCACCGTTCACCGTTCACCGTTCCCGCCTTCCTCACCAACCGAGCCACCGCCTCCACATGAAACGTGTGGGGGAACATATCCACGGGCTGAATCTCCTCAACCCGGTAATCCTCCTTCATGAGGGCCAGATCCCTGGCCTGGGTGGCGGGGTTGCAGGAGACATAAACAATCCGGTCCGGTCCCATGTCCAGAATCTGCTGAACCACATCCTTGTGCATGCCCACCCTGGGCGGGTCAATGATGAGAACATCGGGCTTTTGGTTCATGCTTTTAAGGGATTCCCGGATATCTCCCAGAATGAAACGGCAGTTGGACACATGATTCTGAACACAGTTATTCACTGCATCCTCCACAGCACTTTCAACAATTTCCAGTCCGGTAAGGGTCGCCGCACTATCGGAGAGAAAAATGGAAATGGTGCCGGTTCCGCAATAAAGATCCAGAACCGTCTCTTTTCCCGTGAGTCCGGCATATTGTTTCGCCACCTTGTACAGGGTTTCAGCACCCAGGCTGTTGGTCTGAAAAAAGGAATTGGCGGAGACTTTAAATTCAAAATCCCCGATGCGGTCTTTGATGACCTTATCCCCAGCCAGGCAAATCTCATACTCACCCACGGCAATGGCCGCCTTTCGTCCGGTGACGTTATTCATCACAGACACGATTTGCGGGAATCGGGTCTGAAGACTTTGAGCCAGGGGGAGAACAGCGGCCCGGTCCTCGGAGCTGGTGATGATATTCACCATCCATTGGTCATGATACACAGAATGCCTCAGCATGAGAAACCGCCAGAATCCTTCATGGGATTTCAGTCCATACACGGGTTTGGGGGAATGTTTCATGAATTCCGCTCCGTACCGTAAAATTTCATTGCCCAGGTCCGGCTGGAGCAGGCAAGTGTCAATCTTTATCACCTTGTGAAAGGTCCCCGGCACATGGAGGCCCAAGGCAAAGTCTTTTTCAATATCCTCCTGGCCCAACTGGGAAGGAAGGAGCCACCGGCTGTCCGAGCAGGAAAATTCCATTTTATTCCGATACCCGTACACCGAAGAAGTTGCAAGGGTGGGATGAACGGGCACATCCTTGAGCAAGGCGATATGCTCCATGGCATCCCGGACAAACTGACGCTTATACTCCAATTGCTTTTCATATTGAACGAACTGCCATTTACACCCCCCGCAAAACCCGAAAACCTCGCAGGGCGGTGACAATCTGAAGGCGGAGCTTTCCAGAACGGATACCACAACAGCTTCGGCGTGGCTCTTTTTCTTTTTGGTGATCCGGGCCAGGACCCGGTCCCCTGGCATTGCAAAATCAACGAAAACCACCAGACCGTCCACCCGGGCAATCCCCCTGCCCCCGATGGCCATATCCGTGATTTCAAGTTCTATGTTCTCCCCTTTTTTCAAGATCATTGCTTATTCCCCATTAATTCTCTTCGCAGCAGGTCCAGGGCTTTGACCGCAAAAAGGGTTTTGTTTCGAAAACGCCCACCCCCTGAAAACTGAAAACGCCACCCTTGGGCGGATTCAGGGGTGGTAAGCCCGATACAAACGGTTCCCACGGGCTTTTCGTCGGTCCCACCATCCGGCCCTGCAATTCCGGATGTGGAAAGACCATAGGTGGCTCCGGCCAATGCCCTTGCGCCCATGGCCATCTGTCTGGCCGTTTCTTCGTGAACGGCCCCGTATTTTTCAAGGGTTTCAGGAGGGACGCCCAAAACCTTCACTTTGGCATCATTGGAGTAGGTTACCCCGGAGAACAGGAAATATCCGGAGCTACCGGCAACATCCGTTATGCGGCTTGCGATCAGTCCGCCGGTGCAGCTTTCCGCCAAGGCCAGGGTGGCTTTTTTCGCAAGAAGGAGTCGCCCCACCACCGCTTCCATGGATTCTCCGTTTAGGGAAAGAACATACTCCCCCATTTTTTCAGCAACCCATTTTACCGCAGATTCCATTTGCAGGTTCAAGGCTTTCTCATTTTCACCCTGGCCGTAAACCTTGATGTGGATTTCAGGAAAAGTGGCGCGAAAACCAATGATCAGCTCGGGGAAAGCCTGGCTGAAGGGTTTCATCCTCTCATTCACCTCCGATTCGGGCAGGCCGAAGGTAGTAATGTTTCTTGTGGGATAAACCCAAGGCGTTTTGTCTTTGATCTGAATCACCCGGGGAAGAACTTCATTGGCCAGCATAACTTCCATTTCACGGGGAACACCAGGTAGGAAATAAAAAAGACATCGATTGATTTTCAGGACAAATCCGGGAGCGGTTCCGGCATCATTTTTCAGGACCTCCACCCCCACAGGCAAAAAGGCCATTTTCCGATTGGAGGGGTTGATGGGTCGGTTTCCGGACTTGAAATAGTTCTCAATCATGTTCAAGGCGTTTCCGTTTTCAAACAGGCCCACCCCCGCGGCTTGGGCCACGGCAAGGGCTGTGATGTCATCGCTGGTGGGGCCAAGCCCCCCGGTCACCACGGCAACATCGGCCCTCCTGGAAATATCTTTCAGAACTTCACTTAACAAGGGTTCGTCATCCCCCACACACCCGTGCCGGGAAACGAAAAATCCAACGCGTTCCAGTTCCCTTGCAATATGGGAAGCATTGGTATCGGCTATGGAGCCGGACCGGACTTCATCCCCGGTGGAAAGGACTTCGGCAATCATCGATTTTCTCCTTTTTTGAGAAACCCCGAGGCCCCAAAATAGTGCGGGCCGACAATTGCCGGCCCGTCTTTTTGGGGAAGAGGAATGAAAAAATCACAACTCTCAATTTCTTTTTCGGCTATTTTCAATGAGACTTTAGCTACAAATACAAAACATCTTCCAGAATCTTTCTCACGGGCGCAAGGTCCTCAAGAGCCTTTTTCCGCAACTGCGAAATCCGGGTTTCGGACACCTTCAGTTCCTTGGCTATTTCACTTTGTTTTTTGCCCTCAAAATAATACAATTCCAGGGTCCTTCGCATCTTGGGGGTCAAGCCGTTAAACGCTTCTTTAACCAAACCCATGGCTTCCTTCATAAAAATTTCATCCACAAGATTTCTTTCCGAAACTTGAGTGTCTTCATAGGTGAGAAAGCGGATGCTTGAGTTTTCCATGGCGGATTTGAACTGTTCATCGTTAAAGCCCAATTGCTTCTTGATTTCATCCTCACTGGGGGCTCGCCGGTTCTTTTTTTCAAGCTCCAGAAAGGTTTCTTCCAATTGTTTCACCCGTTGACGATAGACCCGGCTGAGATGATCCCATTGCCGCAACTCATTGATGATGGCGCATTTGATTCGAATGGCCGCATAGGCCCCGAAAGTTTCGTCCCTTTGGGGGTCATAATTATCCACGGCGGCGAGCAACCCCACAACCCCTGCATTCACCAAGTCCTCCACGGAGATGTGGGGGGGCAGTTTGCGTTCGTAACCGAGAACAATGGTTTTAACCGTCGGCATGTACTGATCAATGAGGTTCCGGCGTTTTACATTCCTTTTATTCTGCTCTTTTATGGTCATGGTGATGCCGTCGTGAGATTGAGATGTTGAATTAAATGACCGACTCTGCCCAAATAAACGGAAGCCGCTGATCTGTCCTGTTTTCAGGAAAAGTTACCAGACTTATCCTGCCCTGTCAAGCTACTGATATTGCTTTTAAACGAAACAGGATATTTATTATTGCGTATTCACAAACGCTGCACTACATTTATGGCCTTCAATAAAACCTGAAATTTCAACCCTGCGGAAAGGAGCTATCATGACACCCGGACTCGAATGGCTGAACCATGGCATAACAGAAAAAGGCGTTACCACCAGAGAATTTACCCTGAAACGAAATCACCGCCCTGTGCCCGGCGTTCTGTGGTCTCCCGAACAAGGTTCTCCCGGAAAGCCCCTGATTCTTCTCGGTCATGGCGCTTCCGGGGACCGGTTCCAGGCCCCGGTCAAAAGCATGGCTTACAGAATGGTTCGCCATTACGGGTTTTTTGCTTTGGCCATTGACGGTCCGGTCCACGGCGGAAGATCAACGGGAGACGGAGCAAGGGGATCATTTGCCGAGGAATGGAAAAGACCCGGTAATGTGGAGGATATGATTTCCGATTGGAAAACCGCCATGGATTCCATCATGGCTTTGGATGAAGTTGGACAATGCCCCGTGGGTTACTGGGGATTGTCCATGGGCACCATTTACGGCGCACCCCTTGTGGCGGCAGAACCGAGAATCAAGGCAGCGGTTCTGGGCTTGATGGGGCTTGTTGGACCCACCGAGGCATACCGGAAGATTATCAAAGAGGCCGCAGAAGCGATCATCTGCCCGGTTTTGTTTCTATGGCAACTGGAAGATGAGCTTTTCCCCCGGGACCGGTGCCTTGCTTTGTTTGATCTCATCGCCTCAAAAAACAAACGCCTGCATGCCAATCCCGGAACCCATGCCGCCGTGCCCGTGGAAGAGATGGATTTTTCAGAATCCTTCCTTGCTGAATATGTATAATGCTCATGGGATTTACCATAATGCCGATACGCATATAAGATAATGATCACAAACCAAATCATTACCCAAAATTGAAATCAGGCATTACATTTTATTCAACACCAAAATGGAATCCATGGAATTAATCCTGACCATTGTAGTTTCAACCCTGATTATTGGATGCATGTTTTTCTATTTCACCCGGAGCATCAGAAGGCTTGTTCATAAAGAATCGGAACTGAACCAGACTTTTTCCGCCCGGAAAGAACACTTTGAAAAATGTTCTGAAGAACTGGCAAAAACCAGCACGGATTTGTTCAAGGCCGCTGAACATGTAAAACTTCTGGAACTCCGACTCAAGAAGAGCAATGACCAATGCCGGGATATCCTGGAAACCATGGAGGATGAATATTTTGAAACGGATCTTGCCGGTAATCATACTTACGTCAACCAAGCCATTTGCAGGAGTTCAGGTTATACCTTTGAGGAATATGTCCACCTCTCCTACAAAGATCTCGCATCCTCGCCCGAAAGTGCGGACAGGATCTATAAAATTTTCAACAGAATCTATAAAACAGGGATACCGGCTACAATTGTGGACCATGAAGTACGAAGGAAGGATGGTTCCTTAAAAGCCCTGGAAATGTCCACATCATTGATTCTGGATGAATTCGGTGAACCAGTGGGTTTCAGGGGAATCGCCCGGGACGTCACCGAAAAGAAAAGAATTGAAGCTGCCTTGCGACAAAGCGAAGAGCGATATCGAAACATTCTCGAATCCATGTACGACGGTTACTATGAGATTGATTTGGCAGGCAGATTCACCTTTGTCAATTCAGCCATGACCAGAATCCTCGGATTTGATAAAAACGAGCTCATGGGAAAGCACTACAAATCCTACATGGATGGATACCAGGCCAACAAGGTTTTCAAGGTATTCAACGGCGTTTTTAACACGGGCGCCCCGGACAAAGGGATTGGCCATGAAATCATTAGAAAGGACGGCGAAAAACGATATGTGGAAGCTGCCGTCACCCTTCTAACGGACGAAAGAAAAGACCGAATAGGCTTCAGGGGTGTATTAAGGGACATCACTGAAAGACCTCCTGCACTTGCATCATAAAGGTAAAGTATGAGCGGATCTGTTTTAATTTTAGATGATGAACCTGCATTGGGTCGAATGGTTAAAGCCATATTGGAGCCCGCTGGCTTGCCCTGTTTTATTGCCGAAAATACATTCCAGGCTTCGGAATATCTCGATCGTGAGAAGATCATATTGCTGCTATGCGACATCCAGCTGAATGAGGAAACCAGCGGCCTGACTTTTGCCCGTAATGTTCTTCAGAGCCATAAAGACATCGGCGTCATCATGATGACCGGCCTTGAAAATGACTCTTTGATTGAAGAGGCTTTTAAAATCGGGGTGTTCGACTTTATTTCCAAGCCGGTTAACAAAAAAAGACTGATCATTTCCACGACAAATGCCCAACGGCGATTGAATCTGGAAAGCCAAGCCAGAAACCACCAGGATCACCTGGAACAGACCGTGGCCCAAAGAACCGATGCCCTGAACAATACCCTGGCCCAACTTGAAAATACATACCAGGCCCTTCATCAAAGCGAGGCCCATTACCGGATGCTGGTGGACAATATCCCCTGTATCGTTTATCAGGGTTTTGCAGATTGGACGTTTGGTTTTGTGGATCCGAAAATCCAGACATCCACTGGATTTTCTTCCAATGAATTTTTGAACCAAGGGAAAAAATGAAGTGACCTTATCCTTTCCGAGGATTATCCCAAGGCCAGGCAGGCCATTTTGGATGCCCTAAAAAAAGACGGCCAATTGGGAAAAATCCGGATCAGCACAAGATCCAAGGGCAAGCATGTTGAAATCCGCATTCAAGATACCGGCACCGGTATTCCCCCAAAAATTCAAAACAAGGTGTTTGACCCCTTTTTCACCACAAAACCAGTGGGAAAAGGAACCGGCCAAGGCCTTGCCATCGCCTTTAAAGCCATTCATGAAAAACACGGCGGGGTGTTAAAATTTGAAACAGAAGAAAATAAAGGAACAACCTTTATCATGACCCTCCCTGTAACCGGAACCAAATCCCAGCCAATCGGAAAAGCATAGAATCAGCCAGGCTTTTTTTACGACCCGGAAACAAAAACCTTTATGGGCTCCTTGATGCGTGAATGCCCTGCCATGGAATTCAACCGGCTCAAAATTACCTCCGTAATCACCTGTCCCCTGGAAATCAGCAATACACCATCTTTGGTTCGAATGTCCTCTGCCAGAATCATGGCAATTCGGAGCTCATCCATGCTCACCTCTTCCATTCGATACGTAAGCTCCGTTCCGAGAATATGTTCGAACACCTCCAGAACTTCGGGATCATAAATCCCCTGGCCATCTTTGAGCTTTTTAAAAGCCATGCCCTTGGGGAGTCCTTTGGATTCCAGCATGTCAAAATCCAGCACGGCTTTGAGGATTCTTGCCTCCAGAGGGATTTCATTCCCCTGGAGATCCTGCTCTTTCATTCCGAAGGAATCGTACACGAAATTCTGGCATTTAATAATTTCAGCCACTTCTTCCATCCTGGGAATATTGGACAAAAGATCCTGGCCGATCATGGGGTGCTTTTCATAGGCAGCCTTCTCATTGGCTGCAAGCTCCTGTCCTTTATATATTTTTTTCAGCGCTTCATTGGAGAGGACTACACAGCCGATCTGGGACAACAGCGCAGCGGTTTCCATCTGCCAGAGATTTTTAACTTCAAAAATGGAGGCGATTTCCGAGCAATATTTGCGGATTCTACTGGCCCGGCCAAAGGCTTCAGGGTTCACCAGCGCCAGCACGTCGGTGAGCATGTTGATGCATCCCTTCAGGGTCTTTTCCAGGAGTTCCTTTTCCGACGTGACGAGGCGGTATTGTTCAATCCCCGTACTGACGGCCATGCTCAAGGCGGTTGTGTGACAGGGCTTGGTGAGGAATCTGAAAACACTTCCCTCATTGACCGCCTCAATGGCGGCCTTAAGATCCGCGTTTCCGGTCAAGATCATTCGAACCGTGTCCGGATGTTTTTCCCGAACTTTTTTCAGAAATTCAATTCCATCCATTTCGGGCATCCGAAGATCCGACACGATCACCGCAAAGGGCCCGTGTTCCTTGACCGCCTGGAGTCCTTTTTGCGGCCCCAGGGCAATGGTGGTATCGTGTACGGTTCTAAGCTGCCTGCGAATACCTTCCAGTACATTGATTTCATCATCCGCAAAAAGAACTTTATCATTCATATTCACCTCTATTTTGTAAAACATCCCGACCCAGGGCTTCCCAGGCACTTATTCTCCCCGTAACCCCCACGATTTCAGCATATTCCATAATCTCCTCCGGATAGGGGTTTTCTACGGATTCGGGGCTTTCAAGAACCTTGATGATGGCATTGGATAAAGCCGCCGCCATCAAAGCCATCTCCTTTGGATCGCTTGCAAAAAGAGGATGGTGGTGAAACGCTACGGGCTTTACCAAAGCCACCGGAAGCCCCCAGAGACATAAAACATAGGCGCCGGCTTCCGAGTGTGTGGTCTTGAAGATTTCAGTTTCCGCAGCCTCGTAAGAGCAACTCTCAACCCTTATTTTTTCAAGTACTTCCCCGTATTGTTCCTTCTTATAGGTCGACAGGGCCAGCTTTCCCACATCATGAAGCATGCCGGCGAAAAAGGCTTCATCTTTCTCCTTTTCATTGCATCCTTCGGAAAGCGCAATGGCCTTGGCAAGGTTTGCGACTTTCATGGAATGGGTTAAGAGCTCATCCAGGTCCAGCGAACTTTTCCCGGCGTCGCTGAAAATGGAAAAGACCTCCACCGTAAGCACCAGTGTGCGAATGGATTCCAGGCCCAGCAATTTGACAGCTTGGAATGGATCATTGACATTGCGGCCCAGACCGAAGAAAGATGAATTCACCATTTTGAGCAGTTTCGTGGTCATGCCCAGGTCCCGGGCGATGATGTCCCCGATCTTCCTTGTGGAAACATCCGGTTCATTAAGGGATTCCATCAGTTCCATGTACAATGAAGGCAGGCTGGGAAGGGATTCCATTTGGATAAAAAACCCTCTGATTTTTGCATCCGGCAACAAGCTGCGGATCAGGCACGCGTCATTGATGGTGGAGATGATTTTAGCCGAGTCGCAGGGCTTTGCCAGATACCGGTGGGCGGCCTGAACACTTTTTAAAGCCATCTCTTTTTCTGAATGGCCGGACAAAATGATGCGAACCATGTGAGGGTGACGTTTTTTCACTTCCGCCAGCAGGTCCGCCCCGTCCATTTTGGGCATTCTCATATCGCTGATGATCACGTCAAAGTGCTTTTCTTCCATCATGGCCAGCGCTTCTTCCCCGCCCGGGGCGAAACGCATGTCCCATTCCTTGTGTTTATTTCGCAACATCCTGCGAAGCCCGTCAAGAACATAAGACTCATCATCAACAAATAGTACGGAAAGGCTCATTTATTCTCCTCCCGTCTGATCATCGGTATCTGTTTTGACATCCTTCGGGAGCTCAATGATAAATTCCGAACCCTTCCCCGGCTCGGAGATCACACGAATACTTCCGCCATGCTTTTCAACGATCACGGAATGGGAGATGGCAAGACCCTGGCCGGTGCCTTTTCCCACTTCCTTTGTGGTAAAAAAGGGATCGAATATTTTTTCCTTGATTTCAGGGGGGATGCCGGACCCGTTGTCCTTTATTTTTATTACGATGTGGCTCTCTTGATTTTCGGTGCAGAGGACGATCTTCCCCTTTCTTTCCCCATCCATTCTTTGGGCCTGTTCAATGGCGTGGGCGGCATTGACGATCATGTTTAAAAGCACCTGATTGAGCTCTCCCGGGTAACAGAACAAAAGCGGAAGGTCTTTATCAAAAATCGTTTCCAGTTCCGCCACGTATTTCCATTCATTCCTTGCCACGGTAATGGTGCTTTCCAGGGATTTATTGATATCAATATACGTTTTTTCCTTTTGTTCCGGATGGGAAAATTCCTTAACGGACTGGACAATGCTGGTGACCCGCTCGATGCCTTCCAGGGATTGATTGATGGCGTTGGGGATGTCTTCCATAAGGTAGTCCAGGTCTTTTTCTTTTTTAATTCTCTCCACATCAGAAACCAAACCGGATAGATCGCCCCCCTCCTTTGCCGTTGTGAGCAGCCTTTCATATTGATTCATCACCGCTTTCAGATCTCCAAAAGCATCCTTAAGAAAGCGAGTGTTATCTCCCACATATTGACTCGGCGTGTTGATTTCATGGGCGATTCCGGCGGCCAGGCTTCCGATGGCTTCCAGTTTCTGGGCCTGACCCAGCTGGCTTTCCAGTATTTTTCGGTTGGTGATATTCGCCCCCTGAATCAGAATGGACCTTCTGGAGCCTTCCCGGCTGAAAATATTATCCAGCCTGATCCCCAGCAGCCCTTCCTTGCCGCTGGTCTGGGTGAATTTCAAATCATCGACTCGAACGGATTTTTTCCCTTTTCGACATTTTTCAATTTCTTTGGCCAATTCTCTCCAATCCCAGGGGATGGCGATTTCAAATATCACCCTTCCCAAGACTTCTTTTTCAGTGAAGCCGAACTGTCGTTCCGCTTCCGTATTCCAAAATTCAATGGTATTGTTTGCTGAAACAGCAATGAGGATGGAAGAAATGGAGTTGATCAGCAATGTGATTCTCTCATGGGAATTTTTTAAAAAGGTCTCATCCTGCCTCCTTTTTGTAATATCCCTTGCCAGAATGATGAAGCCGGTGGGTCTGCCCTCTTGGTCCTTGGTAATGGCGGTTCGGATTTCAGCCGGAAATTTTTTCCCATCGTTTTTTAACAAGAAAAGCTCGTCGTTGAAGGGAATATTCGTGGCCAGAAAATTCTGGAACTCATGGATCACCCGGTCCTGATCTTCCTTTGGTATGAATTTTAGAATGTATTGGCCGATAATTTCCTTTTCATCTTTGTACCCGAACAATTTGCAGCCCTTGGGATTCATCATTTCGACCTTGTAGTTCATGTCGAAAAACGCAATGGTATCCGGGGAGGTCTTGATGATGCTCCGGTGGCGCTCCTCACTTTCCTGAAGAGCGAGCTGGGCCTTTTTCAGTTCACTGATATCCCGGGCGATGCCCTTAAACCCGATGGGCTTTCCCTTGGAATCCTTCAGAAGCGACGAGGAGGTCTGGAGGTATTTTCTTTCCCCATCTTTGGTAATGATTTCATACTGAATGCCTTTTGCGGATTGGCCTGTGTTAAATACTTTAATAAATTCGTTGTTTAAATGTTCCACATCCTTCGGGCTGGCCGCATACTCCCTGGAATGCATACCCATCATTTCATCGGGAGGATAACCGTTCATCCTCGCCATGGCATCGTTAAAAAAAGTCAAATTCCCCCGCAAGTCCACCTCGTAATACCCTTCTTCAATGCTTTCGAGAATGATGCGGTATTTTTCAGTGCTTTTCAGAAGCTCATTTTCCGTATCCGAATCAAAGGTCATCATTTCACCTCAGGCACCCATAAAATATAAGATTCATCGATTGATAAACCTGATAACTATATCGTCTCCCTTGGGGTAATCTTTAATGGGTGGACCAAAATTGCCATGGCTATTGATGATTTTCTATGGTATTTCAAGAAAAAGATAAAGGCAGACAAAGCCCCCATCCGCCTGCTCCATTGACCTATTTCTTTAGGCATCAGCTTAAGAAGTATTATTTTCCAATATTTGAACCTTCAGGAACCCCTATGGAAACTCGCGAAAAACCAAACTTAGCAAAAATCCTCATGGCCGGTTTCGGCCTCCTGATTATGATCTTCCTTTTGATCGATCTTCTTTTGTTTTATGGCATGACTCGAATGAATGGACAGGCATTGGAAACCTCCACAAGCCTTCGCGTGCTCCTGATTTTTTCTGTCCTCACGGGAACCGGGGCTTCCATCCTATTGGCCATGATAACCGCACAATATATCAAACACTCGACCCGCTCGCTGAAGGAAAAACAAACTGAACTCTTTGAAAAACAAGCCATGTTCCATGCCGCCATGGATCATGGCCATGGCGGAATTGTGATTGTCGATGCACCGGACGGTCGTATCCGGTATATCAATCAAGAAGCCAAGAACTTTTTAGGGGCTCCTGAAAAATCCATCCATGAAACCAGCATGCAAGCATATTTTTCCGATTGGAAAATAACCCGGGTGGACGGCACACCCTTTGAAGAAAACGAAGTTCCCCTGACCCGGGCCCTAAGATTCGGTGAAACCTCCGGGATGGACTTCATGGTTCAAACCCATGAAGGCGAATTTCGCCGGATATCAGCCAACTCCGCCCCCATAAACGATGCCAACGGTGAAACCATTGCGGCCATCAGCATCTTCCTGGATATTGCAAAACTCAGGAAAACTGAGGAATCCCTCAAGAAAAGCGAAATGCTCCTTAATGAAATTCAGCGGATTTCAGGCATCGGGGGCTGGGAATACCGGGTGAAATCCAATCAGGTCATCTGGACCGACGAGGCCTACCGGATTCACGGGGTGGCCAAAGGGGAATTCGATCCCAACGACCCGAGTTATTGGGAGGTCTTTTTCCACCCCGAAGACGGACGGAACCACCGGGAAAAATTTCAAAGGGCCATAAAGAACGGGGAGTCTTATGAAGCGGAATATCAGCTGAGAAGGGGCAACGGGGATCTCTGGGTAAAAACCACGGTCCAAGTTGAGAAAAAAGGCGAAGAAATTATCCGTGTTTTCGGCAACATGATGGATATTGATGAGTCCAAAAAAGCGGAATTGAAACAGAAAAGTCTGGAGGAACAACTGACCCAGGCCCAGAAGATGGAGGCGGTGGGGCGATTGGCAGGGGGCGTTTCCCATGATTTCAACAACCTCCTGTCCGTGACCCTGGGATATTCCGAAATGATCCTGGATGAAATTCAGCCGGACCACCCTTTCCATGAAAGACTCAAGGCCATTCATGAGGTGTCCATTCGGGCAAAAAACCTCACACGCCAACTCCTGGCTTTCGGAAGAAAGCAGATCCTGGAGGTTAAACCCATTCCTATCAATGAGGTCATAACGGGATTTGAAAAACTCCTGAGAAGAGTGATCGGCGAGGATATTCGGCTTCATATCCGGTGCGCCCGGGATATCGGCTTGGTCAGAGCCGACATCTCCCAAATGGAACAGGTGCTGATGAACCTTGTGGTAAATGCCAGAGACGCCATGCCCGACGGAGGGGAACTCACCCTGGAAACCGCTTCGGTCTATTTAGACAGCACCTATCTGGAGTCAAATCCGGGACTGAACGCAGGTCGCTATGTCCTGCTCAGCATCAGCGATACCGGAACCGGTATGCCGCCGGAGCTTCTTTCCCTTATTTTCGAGCCGTTTTTCAGCACCAAAAGCAAAGATAAAGGAACGGGCCTGGGGCTTTCCACCGTTTATGGCATTGTCAAACAACATGGTGGCGACATCAGCGTTTTCAGTGAGATAGGCCATGGAACCACCTTTAAAATCTTCCTGCCCAATATTCAGGACACATCCCTGGATGAACCTGAGCTCCTTTCCCAAAAAGGTCCGGGGATTGGTTCAGGCACCATCCTGCTGGTGGAGGATGAGCCTTCGGTCCGGAAACTGACTTTCAACATTCTGACCGGAAACGGATATTCCGTCATGGCCGCTGCCAGCGCGGAAGATGCCATCCTTCAGGCAAAGGCCTTTAAAGAGCCCATTGATCTGTTGCTTACAGACGTGATTCTGCCGGGCATGAAAGGCCCTGAACTCAAAGAGGAGATCAGCAAAATCCACCCGGAAACCCTCGTGCTTTTCATGTCCGGCTATTCCGGTGAAATGATCAGCCGCCAGGGAATCCTGAAGCCCGGCATTCAATTCATGCATAAACCTTTTTCCAAAAAAGACCTGCTTCAAAAAGTAGCGGATGTAATTTCAGAATCGGATAAAACATGAAAAAAGTCGTCATCACCATCATCGGACCGGATAGGCCGGGCATCATCGCTTCGGTTTCCGAAACCCTGTTCCAGCTGGAATGCAACATCGAAAACATCAGCCAGACTCTTCTGCAATCAGCCTTTGCCGGGATTTATGTGGTTTCCGTTCCCGAAAGCATGGACTCGGATGAATTACAGCAAGCCATCCATTCGAATCTATCGGATCAGCACCTTCTGGTGGTGGTCATGCCACATCATGCCGAAACCCGGGATTTTAACAAATCCCCCGTGGAATCCTTTATCGTCACCACCAGCGGTCCGGATCAGAAGGGGCTGGTGTCCAAGATTTCCCGCGTCATTGCAGACCATAACGCCAATATCACCAACCTTGCGGCCGTATTCAAAGGGGGAGATGACCCGGACAGGAACATCATGGTGTATGAAATCGATGTTCCGGTTACCACGGACATCGGCAGGCTCTCGGAGAATCTCAAAAACAAGGCCTCGGAAAATGGCCTGGAACTTACCCTTCAGCATAAGAATATTTTTGATGCGGTCAATCGCATTTAAGGAAAATCACCCATGTTCAGCGACAATGAATTAATCTCCACCCTGGAGATGTTGAAATACGAGCATCTGGATGTAAGAACCATCACCCTGGGAATCAATCTGGCCGATTGCGCAAGCCATGATCTTCACGTCTTTTCATCCAATATCAGGAATAAAATCATACAACTTGCGGGAAACCTCGTGGGCGTTTGCAACCAGGTGGGGGACAAATACGGAATCACCGTGGTGAATAAACGTATCTCCATCAGCCCGGTGGCTGTGGTGGCCGCTCCCTTTTCATCCGCCCAAATGGTGGACATCGCCAAAACCCTGGATGAGGTGGCGGCTGAAGTGAATGTGGATTTCATCGGCGGATTCTCGGCCTTGGTGGAAAAAGGAATCGCCCGGGGAGACCAGGCCCTGATTGAAGCCATTCCCCGGGCCTTGGCCGAAACCAGCCGAATCTGCGCTTCGGTGAACGTAGCATCCACCAAAGCCGGCATTAACATGGATGCGGTGTTGAAGATGGCCGAAGTGATCAAACAGGCCTCCGAACTAACAAGGCACAGCGACGGTCTTGCATGCGCCAAACTCTGCGTGTTCTGCAATATTCCCGAAGACATTCCCTTCATGGCCGGGGCCTACCTGGGCATTGGCGAACCCGATGCCGTGATCAATGTGGGGGTCAGCGGCCCCGGCGTGGTGAAAAAAGCCATTGATCGGGCGATTTCCGGCAATGTCCCGGTGGATCTGGGTCAAATTGCCGAAATCATCAAACGAACCGCCTGCAAGGTCACACGGGTGGGGGAGCTCATCGGCCGGGAAGTGGCTCAAAAACTGAGCCTTCCCTTTGGCGTGGTGGACCTGTCCCTTGCACCGACCCCCACCGTGGGGGACAGTGTGGGTGAAATTTTTCAAAGCCTTGGGTTAATAGGCATCGGGGCTCCGGGAAGTACGGCAGCCCTGGCCATGTTAAACGACGCAGTAAAAAAAGGCGGCGCATTCGCCAGTTCCTATGTGGGTGGATTGAGTGGTGCTTTTATTCCGGTGAGTGAAGACCTCAACATCGATGCATCTGTGCAAAGCGGTATCCTGAACCTGGAAAAGCTGGAAGCCATGACCAGCGTATGCTCCGTGGGTCTGGACATGGTGGCTGTTCCAGGAGACACCTCCGTGGACACCCTTGCAGGCATCATTGCCGATGAAATGGCCATCGGGATGATCAATGCCAAGACCACGGCTGTCCGGATCATTCCGGTGCCCGGCAAAAAAGCCGGAGAGCGGGCCTATTTCGGAGGGTTGCTGGGTCAGGCCTCCATCATGAAAGTACAAAATCCCCCGGGAACCAATCAATTTATCCGTTTTGGCGGTCGGATTCCTGCGCCGATTCATAGCCTTAAGAATTAAATCCCCCGGTATGGGTTTTTTCGCGCTTGGATTCGTTTTTGGTAGAGGCGTTCCGTGAAACCGCCTTCCTGCTCGAAGGCGCAGGCTTGGGCCGAAAGTTGGCGGTCAAGAAGGCTGCAAGCAACCCCGATGAGCACCAAAGCTGCATTGGCTGAAATTTCCGGGTAGGTGGACTTTATGGACTTGGTGGACCGGGTGGACGAAGTGGACAAGCCGTTTTCATCCTTTATGCCGGTTTCATGAATGTGTTGAACCCATGCCGCAACCTCACCGGCCGTGGCGCACCGGCGACTGATCAGGGAGACCCGGAGCGGATCATCACTTTCCCACAGGACCAGCCCCCTGTGCCGAATAAAATCCTCAAAGTCCAGTCGCAACTCTTCCAGGCTTGCCCTTGCCACATTGGTAAGTTTGAGTTCTGTTTTCTTTGACGTACCCGATGCCTTGCTTCCCTCGGCGATGTTCTGCACACCTGATCGTGCTGCCTGAACCATTTGATCTTGGGTCCGGCTTCGCTTATCAATGTACCGGTCACAAAACCGGACCGTTACATCATAGACCAACTGGGCAATTTTAAAGCTCTTCAGCTTCCGATAGCCCCCATGTTTCGGTATCAATCCCTCTTCTTTTACCTTTGCTTTGCCGCTTTGTCCATCCCGTCCATCAGGTCCATTTTGTCCATACCGCCCACCCATGGTGTTATTCTCCTTTTTCATGCTGGATGAAAACCGTAAGTAAAAGGTAAATGGAGACGCATAGAAAAAAAACATCCCGAAGCACAGTCAATATTCCCGCGCCCTCCCCCGAACCCTTGGTGGAAAAGCACCCGCACTGGACATCCAATCCGCGGAAGAGGTTGAATACCAGGGCGCTGATAAAAACCACCATGAGGCCCGAACTGATAACCGTGGCTCCGGGCAGCCAGAATCCGAGAATCAGGCAAATCCCCATGAACAGTTCCAGAAAGGGAAGGATCAAAGCCACAAGGTTCACCAGGATATCGGGAAGAATCTGGTAGTTATATACCGCCTTGGCGAAATCCAGGGGATGCAGGATTTTGTCATAGGCGGCATATACAAACACAGCTCCTAAAAAAATACGCAGTCCTTGAAATACAAGGGTTTCGTAAAAAGTTTGTTGAGTTTTACTCATGTTCCCGCTCTCCAGCCTCCGATGGGAGACCGGCATCACGCCAGAGGGTCCAACCATTCACCAGCACTCGAACATCCTTAAATCCGGAATCTTTCAGAAACAAGGCCAGGTCGTGGCTCAACTCACAGGTTTCCCCGTCACAGTAGGTAACAATATTTTTAGCGGCATCCAGCCGCTCGATGACATCCATATAATAGGCATCCAGGTCCTGCCAGGGCAGGCTCAAGGCTCCGCGAATGTGGCCCATGGTATACTCGTCCCCGGGCCGGGCATCCACAAACAACACGGCATTTTCCTGAAATAATTTTACGGCCTGGTCCAGGGGGATCACCAGGCTTTCTCCCTTGGCATCTGAAAAACGAGCTTGTTCCGACCAGTCCCCCATCAGGGGAATGCCTCGGGTACAAAAATGGTTAATGCTGACGGACACCAGGCCGGCAAAAATAACAAGGGCGGGAATCTGCCACAAAGCCTGTTTTAGTTTTAGGATATTCAGTTTCAGGTTTGTCCCCCCGGGATCAGACAAAAAGCATTCAGAAACCCGCCATCCATATCCTTACCGAACAATGCACTTTTTAACCCATGGATGGTTTCCGGAAGATACCGGCCGTAAATCTTAATGGGCAGCTCCGGTCCATGAATGACCGGCGACGTGGCCAGGGTGAGCATATATTCGATGAGATATCCGGCATTTTGCGCA
>VMSV01000066.1 GCA_013791935.1 Desulfobacteraceae bacterium
ACGCCGGTGGTTGCCCTAGGGGATTTGGAATACGATCCCCTGGTTTTCCTGGCTCGTGAGGTTTATGCCGGTTCCAGTGTGCCGGGAGCCTCTTTGGATGCAGTGAACGGGTATGTCGTAAAACGCTCGGGGGATGTTTTAACCATTAAAGGTGCCAGTTTGAGGCGAAAAGGCACGGACAGGGTCTTCCATGAGGCGATCACGGTCCAGATTTCAGAATCCACCATCGTAACCCGTGAGTTTTCGGCAGACGCCTGGAACAAGGACGATGTATCCATCGGCCAGCATGTGATGGTCATGGGCACGTTTTCTCTTACGGATGAGAGCTCCCTGGAATTGGATGCAACCGAAGGCTATCTGAAAATGTTGATGACCTGCGTTCGTGGATCGGTTATTTCCAAGGATACCACAAATCCGGTTTCCCAGTTGGTTATGAATCTTCAAACCATCAGCCATTTCAGAACCAGCGAGTTTGACTTTTCAGGAACGGGAATTGACGAAGCAAATGATGCCGATCCCACAAATTACGAAATTTTCACCGGAAACATGGATCTCTCGACGATTTTGCCTGGCACCCCTGTGATCCTTAAAGGTTTTATGGAACCCTTTGGTGCGGCACCCCCGGACTTCAGTGCCCACATCCTGATGGATGTCTGCGATATAGAGTCTTTTCTGAAAATAAATTGGAACCCGCCCACAGCAGAGCCTTTTGAGACCATTTCCTCAACGGGCCTCGTTCTCAATCCGGATGGTGTGGGAAACGTTCACCACCTGGTGAGATGGGCCGTGGCCACAGATCTTCTGGACCTTTCGATTCCTCCGGTACTCTCACCCGACGACACCGGAGAGGGTGCCTTCTCCATTCGACAAAACAAAACTGTCGAGAGGTTTACGATTTTCGAAGACTTCACCGCCCGGCTGGAAGAACTCTTGGATGGAGGGGAGAAGGTCAGGCAAATCCATTCCGTGGGGTTATTCAACGATCAAACATCGGTTTTGACCGCATCCTTGATCCAAGTGGATCTTCAGTGATGGTGGATTGACAGGAGCGTTGTAAGCGGCCGGAACCACCTTCCTTGAACAGGTGGTTCCGGCCTTGTTTTTTGGGTTGGCCCGATCAGGGAATTTCTATAGCGCCGATATCTGCCAACGTGCCTGCCGGACGGGCTCTTCCAGTCTGGTCCGGAGACCGGGGAGTGATGGGAGAGATGGTCTTCTGGGTCATCTTCATGACAATACTCGGGTTTTCGGTCAGGGGACCGGAGGTGAAAAGATCCTCCCATTGGTCATCTCCGAGCAACTCCTGTCCCATCCCGGCGATTCCCTCGGCTTCAAGGGCCTGGTCAAACCGATGCCAGAAATGGATATAAGGATAATTATAAATCTCCTTGGGCCATGTCACCGCAGGTCCGAACCAGAGGGTATCTTCCAGAGTCAGGATATCATTACCCGATGGATCCTGATAAGGCTGGTTTCCGAGAGCCGCAGCATCCGAATCCAGGGTGAGAAGAAAAGCTTCGAAATCCGTCGTAAAATCCACGGCAAAACCCGTAAGGCCATAATAATCCTCAACCCGGTCTAAAAAGATGGCCAGAAAATTGTCCTCCCCCCCCTGAACGGCGTATTCGGCAAAAACGCTGGTGACCGAATAGGACGCCGGAACCTGATTAAGGGCATTTCCCGCCGGCGCATAATACAATACAGCCGGACCCCCTTCATTCACCCCCACGGAAAGAATATCCGTTGCATGGGTAACCCCGGTGGTGAGGTTCAGAACATCCGCCACATCCACCCCGTCCTGGTCGCCCTGTTTCGGGTAATGCTTCCGGCAAAGGGATTCCCAGTTGGGTTCTCCCACGGGAACAAGGATCTGATCAAAGTTCACCACACCGATCCGGTTAAATCCCCGGCTTTGAAAATACAGAAGAGAACCGGTGAAAATATCCTCCTCATAAGGGCTACCCACCGTGGGGATCACCCGGTTGCCTGCCAGAATGCAATGGGCAATATTGATTTCCTCCGCCGCGTGGGCATTGCCGATGGTGGCGGCGATCCCTCCGGCCATATTGGATTTGCCCAGAGCATTGATTCGGTACTTTCCGTACACTTCATTTTCCGCCACGGTACAGGCGGTCATTTTCAGGTATCCGTTGGACATGTAAACGCCTCCGCCCCGCCAATACCCCGAGTTCATCAGAGAATCCGGCACTCCAGACTCAAAAGGTGGCACTCCCGCTTCCGGTTCCTGAACCTTATTTTGAGCAATGGTGCAATTCACTATCTCCAGGGTCTTGAGGTTTCCAATGCCTCCTCCGTTGGAAAAAACCCCTCCGCCATAAGTATTACCCGATCTAATCTTATTTCCGGATATGGTGGAGCCTTCAATTCGGGAAACCGTATCGCTGAGTCCGGCTCCACCCTCGGAATAAACGCCTCCGCCTGCGGCCCCGGCGCCTATAATAGAATTGCCGCTCACCACGCAATTTTTCATGGCAAGGATATCAGCGTAGATTCCCCCGCCATAAGCCCCGCGATCCCTTGAAGAATCATAATCCCCGGAGCAATGATTATTATAAAGACGGCAATCCGTGAGAAAAGCCCTGCCCCAAACCGCAACCGCCCCGCCCCTGGCCAGGGTCCAGGGCTGATCATCCGGGTCCCCTGTGGAGATGTCCTCAGCCTTAATTCGGCCACCGGTGATGGAGACATTGATAAGAGTCAAATCCCCGTACACGGCCAGAACCCGGGCAGGATTCGCATCCCCGCCCGTCCATTCCAGGGTGATCCCCGAAGGCAAATCCGATGCGTCTATAGAAACGTTTTTCCTTGCGTAAAGGGCTGATTTTCCATAATCCCTGTCCAAATACCCCACCAGGTAGGAAACCCACCCACTGGGTTCGATCCTCATGCCCATGACCTCGCCCTTGAGGATAGAGTGGTCTTCACCGATGATGGACAATTCCAGGGTTTCCCCATCCAGAGAGTCATCAAATACGATGGTCTGGCCGGTTTGAGCCGAGGCCAGGGCGGAGCGCAGGGTGACGGTTCCGCTGGCCGGATTTGCAAGGTCCGCCAAACTGTTCACCACAATATCAGGAAGGGAGGATGAAGTTGAATCGGATCCTCCTGAACATCCTAAAATCAATAGCACCATCAAACCAAGCAGTAGGAAAAGGTATTTTTTCACAGGTGTATTCCTTTCTTAAATCTTAATCACCCTCGGCAGGGGTTTAATGAATTCCTGTCGAAGGCTGTAAGTATAGGCCCCCTGGCAGGGGATCACTAAAAAATCGCAAGGCTCAATTCGGTCTCCGAAATACGTTTTCCCCCAAACATCGTGGGGCGTGCATAATGAGCCTAAAATAAAGCATTTTTTTTCTTTCAAGGACGGCCTTGACAGGTTCAGCACCGGGCAGTAATCGGTTTCATATCGCTCCCATCCGATGGTGTTGGTTCCGGCATCCGTGATCACAAGGTCGTTCCCTTTTTTGTCGACCACGGATAGTATCAGATGCATGGCATCATTGCAAACCCAACGTCCGGGTTCAAAACATACTCGGCAGGGCAGCAATCCCGCCCAGTTTTTTTGAATGGCCTGGCTGATGCTTTCCGCAAAGGTTTCAATGGGATTGGACGGCAGGCGAAAATGGCGTTTGGCAGAACCTGAGTCCATTCCCAGAGCCTTTCTTAGAACTCCTTCGGGGGTTCCCTCCCCGGTAAGCCATTCGCCTTGCTCCGGCCAGTATCCGCCGCCGATGTCTATAAAGTCGATCTGCTTGCGGTGTTTTTCTGAAAGTCCGGAAGCCGCCCGGCCGATTTTGCGTATAAATTTGATCTGGGCTTCCGGGCTCATATTCCAACTGGTATGGAATTGAAGTCCCTTTAGTTGGACATGATGACAAGCCTCGGCTGCCCTAAAAAACCGGCTCAGGTCTTGAAGCAGAATGCCGAACTTTTTCCATAAGCCTTTGGGCATGGTGGTGAGGCGAACCCCTGCGGAAATTTTCACGCCCTTGTCGGCTGCAATTTTTTCCAGGTTCTCCAACTCCCTGAAGCTGTCCATCAACACGGTCACCGTCTTGTGGTTTTCCGCAGCCAGGGTTAATTCTTTGTGTGTTTTTCCAGGACCGCTGAAAACGATCTTTTCCGCCTTTAGAGCAAGAGCCATTTCCAGCTCCACCCCGGAAGATACATCCAGTCCGAAACCACAACCCAGAAGGGTTCGCGCCACATCAGGATGGGAATTGCTTTTCACGGCAAAATAAAACCCCGTGTCCTGGAGAACCGAAGAAAAAGCCGATTTAAATTGTTGAGCCCTTTCCCGCAAAGCGGTTGTATCCAGCAGGTAGAACGGAGGGACTTCCTGTTCAATCATTGCCTTGTGCTCCTTGGCCCAATCAAAATACTTTTGGACATAGGCTTTCAGCTCTCCTGAAGGAAGCCCAGGGGATTCCATACTCAGCAGAGACCTTGCCTTGGCCAGAGCTTTTGTGATCTGTTTTTCATTCATGCAAGATGAACTCCGATTTTGCTTCTCAGGTCCCGGAATTGCAAAAACATGTCCACGTTTTTATCCGGCTTGAAAAGAATATGGCCCAGGTGCCTGCTGTCATAATCCTCCGGCGGCATTTGCACGACATGGCCGGGACTTTTTGTGAGATGGATTTCAAGAACCCGGGGATCCTTTTTGGCCTCTTCAATGTCAATTTTCTTTAAAACTCCTTTGCGGTCTGCATGCAATCGAAGTCCTGCAAAGGTCTCAGCACCCGTTGTCCACTTCACGGGTTTTCCGGCGGCAAAATCCATGCTCAATCCAAGAATATCCAGGCCCCGGGCTTTTTTCAGCAGAAAGGGAATGCAATCCCCTCCGGCTCTCGGGGCCATCTCCAGCAAAACCGGTTTCCCCGCAACCAGGATAAAATCCGCCATGCACAGGGCTCTGGTCAAGCCAAGGGACCTTGCCCCGGCCTCAAGGGTTTGGCTAAGGGCCCCCATGTCCACGTCCGCCTGGTCTGCCCCAAGCAACACATAGCCCATGGCCGTTCCCACAAAGGGATCATGGGATATCCATTTTCTGCAAATCCGGACCACCTCAAGGCCCGCTTCCTCCAGGATAAAATCACAACTGAATTCTTCGCCCTCCATGAACACCTCAGCCGTTACCATGGCCCGGGAAGAAAAAAGACCGGCGTACATGGGATGATTTTTTTTCAGATTCAGGCCGTGAATGATTTTTTGAAAATTTTCCCTGCACTCGGTTTCGGTTCGGCAGATGAAAATGAATTCACTGCCTGTGCCGTTTTTGGGCTTGAGAACACAGGGCTTTCCTGTTTTGCGGAAAAAAGACACGACCTCTTCTTCGCTTTCCATCAATCCGGCCACGGGGCTTGCAATACCCAATTCCATCCAGATTCTCTTGGATTGGTATTTGTCCTGGCAGAGGGCAACGGCCTCGGGAGAAGCATAGGAGAGACCCATTTCTTTTGCCAGACTTGCGGCAAGAGGCATGGCCTCGCAGTCAAAGCTTGTGATGCCTTCAAGGCAAAGGCCTTCCTGGTGGATATGGCGGAATAAAGCAAATCGCGCTTCGTTTAAATCCTTCAAATCGAAAAGGATCTCTTCCAGCAAATCCGGGGCAGGTTCTTTGGCGCTTTTTCGAACGGAACGTTCCGTAAGGAACAGGGCCCTTTCGGGCTTGCTGTTCCTTATCCAGTGGACGTAATCCGAAGTTGTTCCGACAACCAGTACTTTATTTTTTCCGGACATAAACGGCAGGATAAGACGGTGCTTCAATTTTATAGAGAGGACGGGGACTCAAATGAAACCGCTCCTTCCACCCGTAATCGCCGCATAGAAAATCAACGGTCTTCATTCGGTTTCGGCATGCCCATTCCATGTGATGGAAATTAATCAGCTTGGCCACCCCCGGGAAATTCGGGTTTACCCCACCGGCCAACACCGTGTAGGAGGAGTTCCAAACACTTCCCACATCCACGGCGGCAACTTCTCCATGGCACATCACCGTGGTGATCCGGAGCAACCCCCTTGAATGCAGCCACAAAAGCAGCTTTTCAAAAGATCCTAAAAACATGGGATTGCTGAAAAATGAGGTCTCCCCGTAAGAATCCAAATTCATCTGAAACATCAGATCCATGTCCTGGATTCTGTCATCATGGAAAGAAGCCCCCGCTTCGTGAAATCGCGAAAGTTCCTTTCCCAGCTTTTTCCGGGACTTCGGGGAAAAGCTCTGAAAATAGGCATCAAAACTGTAGTCATACTTTGCCGGAGAAAATGAATATCCGGTCTCATCCTCCACAGGAGCCTCATCTCCAAACAGAATGGAGTCCCGGACGAGATAACGCAAACGGGTTCCACCGGGAATATTCCGGACCAAGGCCCGGAGTATTTTGGAGTCCCGTGCCAGTATCCGGTTTTGTTCAAGCCAGGTTTTCCCCTGATAGGTTTCACCGGGGAAATGCCCGAAATATTCTTCATCCTCAATCCAGCTTAAAGCCATGAGCCCTTCAACAACGCCATTTTCTTCGGCCACAAGAAAATGCGGGGGATGATTAAAAACATCTTGGAAACAGGCGCGCACATCCCAAAGATCAAAAATATGATTTTCAGGCCAATGAGCGCGCCAAATCCGCTCCGCTTCCTTCAGATCTTCGCAGATTCTTACGTTGAGCATGGCATAACCCTTTATCGTCTTAAGGTTACATTCAATGTGCTGTACTCACCCTTGAAAAAATCCTGTGCGAATTTTTGTACGGTTTCCGGGTTATAAGCCTTACAGGAAAACACATCCAGGTAAACGGTATTCGTCTGGTTGGCAAAATGGGCCGAGATCAGAGAGGTTTCAATGAGCTGCACCATGGAAAACCCGGCCACACGCTCATCTTCGCCGAAATGGACCACCTGGGTTTCTCCGAATCTTTTCATCTCGATCACTTCACAGAGTTCTGCCACAAAGCGTTTTATTTTGTCGGCATTTCTGATGATTGCCGGGTCACACTGGTATATATCTATGGAGGACGCAATCCCCCAGGTATTTTCTGCCAGGGATTGTTTCATGACCATCAGTCCATTGGTTCCCGGCATATTTTCAATGGGGTTCTTCACATCGTCTTTTTGTTTTGCGTTGATCATTCCTTTTTCCTTTCAGTGAATCCGTCAAAACGGATTGATCCGGTCGATTTTTTATCCATCCTTATTTGGAGTTTCATACCATGGAAAATGCTCTTTTTCCATGCTGTTGTGATCTCGGTGAGCACGATGCGTGCCATTCGTAATTAATTATATAATTAACTGTTTTAATTGATTTTAATTATATCGCGTTGCGGATAGTCCAGTTGTATTTCGTTGATTTTCGGCATCCATCTTCCTGAAATTCTAATTTTAGGTATTGACGTTCCGAATAAAGGGTTTTATACAGGGAAATACAGGTTATTTCATCCAGCCTGGTTAGACAAATTATTTTTACGGGTACTGAAAATTGAAATTAAATACATTATATTATTCATTATTTTTCTATATTTTCAATCCACCCCTTCGACACGCACCCCCCCGAGGGCACGTTATCGGAATTGATGTTCCGATTTGAAAGGAATGCTTCATGCTGATCCGGTTGGTCCTGGCGGTTAAAAACAAGGATATTCGCAACACCCTTGAAAAACATTTTTCCCAAACCGATGTTCGAATGGAATCCTTCGGCCATCTCAAAACCGCCTGGCAGAAGGTGGTACGAAGCTGCGCAGACATTATTGTGATCAGTGAATCGT
Organism: Desulfobacteraceae bacterium; assembly: GCA_013791935.1. Taxonomy (GTDB): domain Bacteria; phylum Desulfobacterota; class Desulfobacteria; order Desulfobacterales; family UBA5616; genus VMSV01. Next base: position 7,782 of record VMSV01000066.1, read on the forward strand.
TTATTTTGAGCCCCCTTGAAAGCGGCCTTGCCTATATCAACAACCTGCCGGAAAATCCCACCACGGTCATTCTCCATGAAACCGATTCATCCGAGGAACAGGCAAGAATCACAGCTGCCGGAGCGGATGTGGTTCTTTACACAGGCATTTCCAAAAAGAACCTGGTGGAGGCCCTGGAGGCAACCATTGAGGCCAGACGTCAGTTTATTCAGAAAGAGTGGATCGGCAACAAAGGCTCCATTCCGCCCAAAACAAGCGACTTTGTTTTCCAGAGCGAAACCATGCGGATTTTTGTGGATGAAGTCCAACAGATCGTTTCATCGGATTCGCCCATATTGCTTACCGGTGAGACCGGGGTGGGAAAAGAGCATCTGGCCAGAGCCATTCACGCGGAAAGCCATCGATCCAAAGGCCCGTTTATTACGGTCAATACCGCCGCCGTCCCCGAACAACTGCTTGAAAGCGAACTTTTCGGGCATGAACAGGGTTCTTTTACCGGCGCAACGAGGTATCGCAGGGGAGCCTTTGAACTGGCTCATGGCGGAACGATTTTTCTGGATGAAATCGGTGAGATGCCGCGCCAGTCCCAGGCAAAGCTGCTTCGTATTTTGCAGGATTTTGAAGTTCGACCCCTGGGCAGTGAAACGTCCTTCTGGGTGGACACCCGGGTTATTGTGGCCACCAATCGGGATCTGGAAAAAGAAATTAATCGCGGGGATTTCAGGAATGACCTTTACTATCGTATCAGCGTTATCACCCTGACCATCCCTCCTCTCCGGTACCGGAAAGAAGATATTCCAAGCCTTTCCAGGCGGTTTTTAACCTATTACCGGCACAGGGTCGGGCGGGAAGTCAACCGGTTTTCAGAAGAGGCCCTCCAGGCGATCAGTCGTTACAACTGGCCAGGGAATGTGCGGGAACTCATGAATGTCATTGAACGGGCCATGCTGCTTTGCAGGTCCGAGGAAATCACGCTCATGGATCTTCCCGATATCTTCCGGAAAGGGATCGATTCAACCGGTGCGGAACCCGCCGGAGGCACCTTTTTGTTTGCGGATTGGGAGAACCAAACCTTATCCGAAGTCCTCGGCTCCATGACGGAAAACATAGAAAAGAAATACCTGGAAATGGTTCTCCGGCAAACCGGGGGCAGAATCGGAAAAGCCGCGAAGATCTCCGGGCTCAATCCCAGGGGTTTGTACAACAAGATGAAAAGACTCAACCTTCAAAAGGAAACGTTTAAAAAATCTTGAGACCCTAAGTAAATTCGAACTTTTCAATATCCCCCCATGCCCTGCCATTCCACATTTCAACAGGAAGCAGAATCTGGGGCATGGTTACCGGTTCAAGACAAACCCACCATTCGGCGATGTTGCTGTCCCAGGCCTTGGCAATCCCTTCGATCTCTTTGATATGCTCTCGGGTAAGTCCGATTTGCTTTTTTGCTCTTCCCCAGCTCATGAGTTCCGAAAGCCTTTCATTGGTCCTGAGGCGAACAGGATAATGCCCTTTCCTGAACAGTTCATCCATGGAAAGCGGCTTGATTTTTTCTTCGTAGATTTCGGATTTAATGGCCTTTCGAACGCTTTGTTCCCAGAGGTCGTTGGTGGAAAACCATACCAATCGAGGCCCTTCCAGGAGACCGATGGAAGCCGTTGCCCAGGTGGTTCTGATTTTGCGCTCCTCAAGGATATTAAGAAAGGCCGGGTATGTGGTATAGTGCCAGAATTTCATCTTTCTCCGTTTTCACCTCATTCCGGATTGCATCCAAACACAACGCCAAAACAACCCCCTTGTTCCGGCGCTAGGTTAATCCGTATTTGTTTCTTAATATTTCAGACAGTTGTTTGATACGAACAAAAGCCGCCTCAACGGTTTTTTCTCTATCAGCGTTCACAAGACAGCAGGTGGCCGGGGACAGGAGGCTTCTGGACAGAAGCAATTCCCGGTCGATCCCTTTTTTTCCCAAGGAATTCCATATTCCCACAAGACGGGTTTCAAGGGACAAGAGGTTTTCATTTCCAAAAGGCTCAAAATTGGTGGGCATGATTCCCCATGTCAAAACACCTCCCCGGTCCAGAAATCTTTTGATGGAAGGCGCATAAGAGGAAAAAACCTCCCCGTTGCTGTAAACATCCAGGGAAAGAATATCCATATCCAGGTTCAACAGAAAATCCCAATCCGGGTTTCCGCAGAGGTGAATCCCTCTGGGTCGATCAATTCTGCTGAAAAATAATTCCAAATCCTTTTTCGCCGCCTGGTCTCCATACCCGGACATGGCACTGAAGAGAAACTGAAGGCCGGGCTCATCCACATACATGAAGGCATTGGGATTTAGTTTTTTCAGCCGCGACAATTGGGTGTTGATTCGCTTGGCCATGAACTCGAACATAAAGGGGCGGACTGTATCATCAAACAGAATGGGGCGTTCATCCTGGTCAAGAATATTGAACCCGAAGCTGATGGGGCCTTCCAATTGCCCTCGAATGGCGGGACGGTCGGCGAAATCCATTTCAAGAAAACGGTGATACACCACCGAATAGGTGCTGCTGATATCAAAATAATCCGGCTCGTCAAAATGCTCCATGCACTCTTCAAATTCCAGAACGAATTTATCCATGGAGAACCTTAAGGTTCTCTTTTCAAGGTCAAGAAGGATCCCCGGAAAATGTTCAGCCGCCTGGACATACATATCTTCATAATAATTATAGTTCGGGAGCTGGGGCCAGAAAGGAATATCCAGGGACAAGGCCATTTCAAGGGCCCGATCCACATCGGTATGGGGCATGACAGCCATGGCTGTGGTGAGCAGATTTCCAGGAATCAACTTTATTCCTCCAGTCCATCCGGCACGGTTTTATTTTGTATTTTCCTTTGTATGGAAGAATACGCACGGCAGGTGTTATATTCAGAAATTACGGTTACTTCCTATATAACTTTGCAGGATAAAGGACAAGGGGTTTTTCACGGATACATGCCATAAGCTATAATAGCACGGGGCTTTGCCCTGTGATTCTTGCCTCGGCTGTTGCGTCATCAAGCTTTTTCATCAATTCCTGGGTGGGCAGAGTGCGGCCCGAGGAAAAGAGCGTCATTCCAACATAAATCCGGGGTTGGGTTTCAAGGGGCATGGTATCGAAAAGGTGGCCTTCAAGGGCAGCCTGAAGGGCTTGACAGATTCTGCGGGCTTCTTCCGCACAGGTGTTGGTTAAAATAAAGGCGAAAGACTCATTCCCGTAACGGCAAACCAGGTCGGCGGCATTTCCAAGGCTATCTTGAATGACTTTTGCGGCCTCCATCAATGCTTTTGCATGGTCATTGCCTCCATGGGTTCGACTGCAACCCAGAATCCCTTCGATATCCAGTTTGCAGGCTATGCAGGGGGTTTCTTTTCTTCTCGCCATGGTGGCCTCTCTGTCCAGAGCGTCCTTAAAAAAACGTCTCTGGAACAGTCCGGTCTGTTCGTCCTGAATGGAGACCCCCGCCAGATCATTTAAGGCTGATTTCAGTTGATGACGGCCCCACGCTTTTTCTTTTACATTGGATATCATGTGGTTAAAATGATGCGAGTCCAGTTCGGCCAGGGTGCAATAATCATCCACTCCCTCGTGAATCAAGGCAAAGGCAAGTCTCTCGTTTTTATTTGTGAGAATGGCCAGGATGGGCAATTCACTGTGCTTGGATCGAATTCTTCTCACCATGCCTTGATTCGGAGCGGACAAAAAGGTTTCTTCATCAAGAATGACAAGATCCGTATCGTCCTTGACGATAAATGAATCCCATGGGTTGGTATTTTCGAAGCCTGCCGAAAGGGTTTCCTCCAATCCTTCCGTCAGGTTTTGTATTTTTTGCAATACCTTTTCGTCCTGAATACACAATTGAATATTCCAGGTTTTATTGGTTTTCATCGGACAGAAACGACCATCCAGAATCATACTCTTACCCTGTCGAATGTTCTGAATTTTTCTCAGGATGGATGAAAATCGCTTTCCGGCTTCCTCCACACGTTTGATATTTTCCTTTAATTTCTGAGGATGATCCTGATTTAACAGCATGAGTTCGACATTCCCCAGAAGGGAGGTTAAAGGCTGATTCAATTCATGAAAGGTAATCCCGAGCACTTGAAAAAGAACATTAAGCCGCTGCTCTTCTGTCACGGCCATATGCTGGTTAAGGATGATTCGATTCGCTCTTTTAAGGGCGTCCTTATGATTTGCGAACGCAACCCTCGGTTGGGCTGGCTCGGTGGCTTGCGTATTCTCTATTTTTTCAGCGTAAAATGAATCCCCGTTCAACATGGCCCAATAGTCCCTTTTGATCAAAGTAAGTCAATTTTTAAATATCATCGGCCTTTTTCCGATTATCTTTAACCTAAATTGAGCGTTTCAAAATTTCGATTATGTGAAATGTTTAATGATCCTATTTATTTAAATTTTTTAGATGTCAAATTTTTGAAACCCTTCGGGATTTCCGATTTCACCGCATCTGCGGCGTCAAATGGCATCCCGCATAGGCAACTATAGCGAAATGCCATTTTCCTTGCATCTGCGGCAAACTCGAAAATCGCTCAAATTAGGTTTAAAATATCTTATGGAACGCTTTGCTTTGCCTCTGATCCATCGGGTTAAGTTAATCCCGGAAAGGTTTCTTTGGGTGGGTTGAAATATCCGTGCCGAAGGGCCGGGAAATCCTTTTTAAGGCGGTTGAAAATTTTTTTCATGCCCAAAGGCATGCCGTGGGGCTCCAAACCTTCCATCACAGCCCAGTACCGCTTGGGGTCGAAATTAAGGTTCCGCCACTGGATCATATTCACGGGATACTTCTTCAGGAATTGGCACAGGGCTTCGAATTCCTGGGGCGTATCAGTGAACCCCGGGCAATTGAGGTAGTTGATGGAAACAAATTTCTTCAACGTCAAGGCAAGGTCGATGCTCTCCAGCACATGGGAAAAATCGTACTTTTTCGGCCTGAAATAGGCGGTATAGCAGTTTTCACGAACGCTGTTGAGACTGATGCGAACGCTGTCCAGGCCCGCGGCCAATATTTTTTTCAATACATCCGGCCGGCTGCCGTTGGTGTTCATGTTGATGGTGCCTTTTTCGGTTTTTTCCCGAATAAGACCCATGGCAGGGATAATGGCATGGGCCGCCAGGAGAGGATCTCCTTCGCAGCCCTGGCCGAAACTCACCACGGGCCTGGAAACTTGTTCCATATGATACAGAGCCACCTGGGCGATTTCTTCGGGCAGGGGGGTAAAATCGATTCGGTCCTGGCTGCACTTTATTTCAGGATGGGCCTGAAGGGAGATGCACCCCAAGCAATCGGCATTGCAGACCGTGGAAGTGGGCAAGGGCGCTTCGTACCGGCTTAAAAAGAAGTTCTTCCCCGCCGGGCACCCATAGGTTAGCGCGCATTTTTCCAAGTGTTCCCGAAGCCGGTTGAAAGGCATCTTTTCCCTTATTTTTTGAACCCCTTTCATCACATCTTCCCTTTTCATCAACCTTAGATCCTGCCGGTCTTCGGAATCCACCAGGATATTGGCTGTTCGAAAGGAGTTCCCATGCCACCCCACGGCACCATAGGAAAACAGGGGAAGATGTTCTGCTCCGGCGTCTTCATGATAGGCACTGATGAGGGTGTTGAAATATCCGGGTGAATTGAACACGGCCACGGGGAACAGGGGCGTTCCAGGCTCATAGGGATTTTCCGCCACGACTTCCAACTGCCCGGTTTCCATATCAAACAGAATCGGCCGTCGACCCGGCAGCAGCATCAGCTCCCCGCCAAACGGCATGGCCACGGTATTTTTTTTCGTCAGGGGGATCAAAAGGGTATCCGCCATGCCCACCGCCGCATAGCCTTCCAGTTCGAAAATCTCGCCCTTTGCATTGGCCACCACGCCTGTAATCCAGTCTTTCATATTCGTTCCTCGTGTAATATTTTCCGTGGTCCTTTAAAAATTTGGGGCCATCCGGGCCCCCAGGGTTCTTTTACCGGGAGGAGCCTTATTCTGTCAATCCGGTTTATTAGCAATTCAGGGGTCCAGAACGTATTGAAGAAACTGGATAGCACTAAAGCTTCACTCTTCTCCGGAATGACGCAAAATAGGTCTTTTTGACTTTTTACGAGTTGACCAAATATGACGTTTAAATTAATGCTCCCAGGCACAATGGCCGGTTCCAGCAGAAGCCAATATAATATTATATCAGTTTGTTATGCAATTGAATTGGTATTTTAAATCCGTATCTCAATACCAAATAAAAGAAATTGACAATTCTTTTATCAATTTATAAATAACTTCATTCCATCGGTTGAAGAAAAGAACTGCCTTCATGAACTATTTGTCCCCATCTGTAAATTTAATAGTCCGATGCATGGTTATTCTTAACTCCAAAATCGATTATTTTTATACAACCATCGTCTCGCACCATAATTCACAAGGCTCTGAAGTGTTATCACTTTGCACCGATCTTACAAACCAGCAGATAAAGGAGCGGAAAAGATGAAAAGAAAATTCTGTATCTCAATTTCCATCATTGTTGCAGTGGCATTCATGGCAGGTTGTGCTTCCATCGTCAGTAAATCGGAGTACCCGATTGTAATCAGCAGCACGCCCGATTCAGCAGACATTTCTATTACTGTTAGCCCTGCCCTGAAAATGTCATAAAAATCCCGGTTTAAAAATGTTTGGGTAAAACAGGGTCAGCCGTGAAGTAATTCGTACATGGCCGACCCCTTTGTTTTATTCTTTTACGACTTCTTTCATGCGGTAGCTTTTGC
>VMSV01000078.1 GCA_013791935.1 Desulfobacteraceae bacterium
GGTCTCATACTCAACGTGCGCTGTTGCGATGGTGATCCCTCGCTCTTTCTCCTCCGGAGCTTTGTCGATCTGGTCAAAAGGTACATACTTCGCCAAACCCTTTAAACCCATATGCTTCGTGATCGCCGCCGTTAATGTCGTTTTCCCGTGATCAATATGCCCTATCGTCCCAACATTTACATGCGGCTTCGTCCTCGCAAACTTTTCCTTCGCCATCTTACCGTCCTCCCATGATTACCGGGCTTTTTCCTGAAATGAAAAATCCATTGCTATTTTTTTTAACAAACACTTTTTTATCAGGGTCTTACCACCTGAAATGAGCAAAAGCCTTGTTCGCTTCAGCCATTTTATGCGTATCTTCTTTCTTTTTTACAGAAGACCCCCTGTTATTCGCCGCATCAAGGATTTCACCGGCCAGTTTTGCGGTCATTCCTTTTTCGGATCGACCCCTTGCATAACTGATAATCCATCGGATACCCAGGGCTGTTCTGCGGGAGGGCCTTATTTCGGTCGGGACCTGGTAGGTGGATCCACCGACGCGCCGTGATTTTACCTCAATCATTGGTTTAACATTTTCCAGAGCCTGCTCAAAAACCTTAAGCGGCGCGTCGTCTGTTTTCTTTCCGATCGCTTCAAAAGCACCGTATAAAATGGCCTCTGCTGTGCTCTTTTTGCCGTCACGCATGATGGAGCGGATAAATTTTGAGACCAATTTACTGTTGTGTTTAGAATCTGGAATAACTTCCCTTTCGGGAACTTCTCTTCTTCTAGGCATTTAGTTCACCATTTATTTTTCTGTGTTTTTTCTTACGGTTTCTACTTTGGCTTTTTTGCCCCGTATTTGGACCGGCTTTGTTTCCTGTCTTCAACACCCAGCGAATCCAATGTTCCACGGACAATGTGATAACGAACACCGGGCAAATCTTTAACGCGGCCCCCTCTGACCAGAACAACAGAGTGTTCCTGAAGGTTGTGACCAATCCCGGGGATATAGGCTGTTACTTCAATTCCGGTTGTCAACCTTACACGAGCCACTTTTCTAAGTGCCGAGTTGGGCTTTTTTGGTGTTGATGTATAAACACGCGTACACACCCCTCTTTTCTGAGGAGCGCCTTTAAGCGCTGGCGTGTTGGTCTTCTTTTTTATTCTTTTCCTGCCCGTTCTTAGTAACTGATTTATGGTAGGCATGATTCCCTCTTATCCCTTTAATTATACCGCAAGTAAAAGCGGTATATCTATTCGAAGTGCCTTATCCTTGTCAAGCTTTTTGTTAAAATTGAATTTAATTTTTAACGTTATCTGCTTTCGGCCTCAATTTCACCATATGCAGGGTAACCTGTTCCTGCCGGTATGAGTCTGCCCATGATGACATTTTCCTTTAGCCCTAGCAAGTAGTCCTCTTTTCCGCAAATGGAGGCTTCCGTAAGGACTTTGGTGGTTTCCTGGAATGACGAGGCCGACAGGAAGCTTTCGGTGCTCAGAGAGGCCTTGGTGATGCCCAAAATAAGGGGTTCGGCCATAGCTGGCTTCCCTCCTTTGTCAGCAATCGCCAGGTTGGTATCTTCAAATCTGATCCGGTCCACTTGTTCCTCGGCAATAAAATCGGAGTCCCCGGGGTCTATCACTTTCACTCGCCTCATCATCTGCCGGACAATAACCTCAATATGTTTGTCGTTAATTCGGACCCCCTGAAGGCGATACACTTCCTGAACCTCATCCACCAGATACATGGCAAGGGCGATTTCTCCTTTAATATTCAATATATCCTGGGGAATAGACGAACCGCTGATCAAGGGCTCTCCCGCTCTGACATAATCGCCGTCGTAAACATTGACATGCTTTCCCCTGGGAATCAGATATTCTTTTTTCTCACCCACGTCAACCGGGGTAATCATAACTTTCTGTTTTCCTTTTTTGGTGCCTTTTTCTAAGCTGACGTAGCCGTCGATTTCGCTTAAGATTGCCACTTCCTTTGGTTTCCGGACTTCAAAAAGCTCTGCTACACGGGGTAGACCCCCGGTGATGTCCTTGGTTTTTGTGGTGGCTCTGGGCAATTTGGCGATCACGGTTCCGGCTTTAACCTGAACCCCTTCTTCAACCAACAAGATGGCCCCTATGGGAAGCGTATACCTTGCTACGCCTGAAGATCTCGCAAGTTTAACTGTTTTTCCGGTTTCATCTTTGATTGAAATTCTCGGTCGATCTTCCCCGCTCTTTGATTCGACAATGGTAAGGCTGGATTTTCCAGTCACCGGGTCGACCTGTTCCTGCATGGTTTTGCCCTGGGTAATATCCCCATATTTCACCGTGCCGGAGACTTCGGTAATGATTGGTGTTGTGAAAGGATCCCATGTGGCGAGCAAGGTGCCTGCTTTAACCGCATCACCCTCTTTAACGATAATATGAGCACCGTAAATTACGGGAAATCTTTCCAACTCTCGTCCGGTACTGCCCATAATGGAAAATTCGCCGCCCCTGCGGTTCATAACCACAAATTCATTTTGTTCGGTTTCAACCACGTTCAAATCAATATATTTGATGGTTCCGTCCATCCGTGCTCGAATATCCGCCTGCTCAACCCTTCGGCTGGCTGTGCCGCCAATATGGAATGTTCTCATGGTAAGCTGGGTTCCGGGCTCGCCGATGGATTGGGCTGCCAGAATACCCACCGCTTGTCCTATTTCTACATTTCTGCCGTGGGATAGATCCCGGCCGTAGCATCTGACGCAAACACCGACTTTTGACCTGCAAGTGAGAACAGACCGAATCTTAACGGTTGTGATGCCGGCTTCTTCAATTTTCTTAACCGCTTCCTCATTTAGATCCTCTCCCCTTTTAATCAAGACTTCATCGGTAAATGGGTCAAGAATATCCTCCATGGCCACTCGTCCCAGGACTCTCTCACCGAGCTGCTGAATTACCTCGCCGCCTTCAAGGAGAGCCTCAACATCGATACCCACCATGGTACCGCAATCCACTTCGGCTACGATACAATCCTGGGCGACATCGGCTAGCCTGCGTGTAAGATAGCCGGAATTCGCCGTTTTAAGAGCTGTGTCCGCAAGACCTTTTCTGGCACCATGGGTTGAAATAAAATATTGGAGAACGGTGAGCCCTTCTCTGAAGTTTGCGCTGATTGGGGTTTCAATAATTTCCCCGGATGGCTTAGCCATCAAACCCCGCATTCCTGCAAGCTGACGCATTTGGTCTTTGCTGCCCCTTGCGCCGGAATCCGACATGATATAAATGGGATTTAGATTTTCCTTTTGAGTACCGCCGTCTTTCCCCTTCCTGGAGCCTCCCAATTTCATGGCAGCCATCATTTCATTGGCCACATCGTCGGTAGCTTTGGCCCAAATATCAACCACTTTGTTATATTTCTCACCCGGCGTGATGAGTCCTTCATTATACTGTTTGTCAATTTCCTTAACCGTTTCATCGGCCTTTTTCAATATATCCCCTTTGGACTTGGGAATAATCATATCGTCAATGCAGATGGAAATACCACCTTCAGTAGAATAGCGATATCCGATATCTTTCAACCGGTCGGAAAGGATTACCGTGGCCTTGGGCCCCAGGTTTCGGTAGGAATAATCCACCAGGTTCCGTAATGCCTTTTTATCCATAATTCGATTCACTGCTTCAAAGGGAATCTCGGATCGTTTCTGGTTAATTTGAAAAATATGGCATTCGTCCTCAATTTTCATCGTTTGGCTGAAATCGCCCTTTTCAAGGGAAAACAGGCTGTTGACATCATCATTCCGGTCCCCGAAAATCCGGGTGAATTCTTCCTTGTTCAAGAAGCCGATATCACCATTGTTTTTGAGGTCTTGAGCATGGCTCGCAATGATGGAATTATAGTCCTCACCATTTTTAAGCTTTTTCTGAATAGTTTCGGCAGTTTTTTCATCATTTGCAACGATATGAAGAAGCTGCATAATATTTCCCTGGGGAATGATCTCCCAAAGCAATACCCGGCCTACCGTTGTGGTGATTCTTGCTCCGTTTTTCCTGAGAATGATATTGGCCTGAAGATCCGCTACCCTGGCATCATAGGCGGATCTCACTTCATCGGTGTTGGAGAATATTTTTCCTTCCCCTTTTGCCCCTTCAATGCCCATGGTCAAATAATAGATGCCGAGAACGATATCCTGGCTCGGCACAATAATGGGGCTACCGTTAGCCGGAGATAATATGTTATTGCTGGAAAGCATTAAAACCCTGGATTCAATCTGGGCTTCAACGGATAGTGGAATATGAACCGCCATCTGGTCGCCATCAAAATCCGCGTTAAAAGCCGTACAAACCAGAGGATGCAGTTGTATGGCTTTTCCTTCAATTAAAATGGGCTCAAAAGCTTGAAATCCCAAACGGTGCAAAGTGGGTGCACGATTTAATAGAACAGGGTATTCCCTGACCACTTCATCCAGGGTGTCCCAGACTTCCGGCGTTTCTTTTTCCACGATCTTTTTCGCACTTTTTACCGTGGAGACCAGGCCTTTTTGTTCCAGCCGATAATAGATAAAGGGTTTGAACAGCTCCAATGCCATTTTTTTAGGAATGCCGCACTGGTGTAACCTCAAATCCGGCCCAACCGTAATAACCGTACGACCGGAATAGTCCACCCTTTTTCCTAACAGATTCTGGCGGAACCGGCCTTGTTTTCCTTTGAGCGTATCACTCAGGGATTTCAAAGGACGTTTGTTGGTTCCCATGACAACCCTGCCGTGCCTGCCATTGTCAAAAAGAACATCCACTGCTTCTTGGAGCATTCGTTTTTCATTGCGAACAATGATGTCCGGCGCATTCAGGTCCATCAATCTTTTTAACCGGTTATTCCGATTGATGACCCTTCGGTACAGATCGTTCAGATCCGATGTTGCGAACCTACCGCCTTCTAGGGGAACCAGGGGTCTTAAATCCGGCGGTAAAACGGGAATGACATCCATGATCATCCATGTTGGGTCCACCCCGGATTTCCTGAAAGCATCTACGATTTTAAGCCTTTTGGAAAGCTTCTGTCTTTTTGCGATGGAGGAGGTCTGCTTTATGTCCTCCTTAAGGGTAGTGTAAGTCTCATCTAAATTCAGGTTCTCAAGAATCGCCTTGACGGCTTCAGCGCCAATACCGGCCTCAAATTCCGAGCCGTATAGATCCCTGGCTTCCCGGTATTTTTCTTCGGAAAGAAGCTGGTGCTGTGTTAAGTCAGTATTTTTGGGGTCAATGACGATATGGCTGTCGAAATAGAGGACTTTTTCGATATTTTTTAAAGTGATATCCAGCAGGTTTCCGATTTTACTCGGCAGACTCTTTAAATACCAGATATGAGCGCAAGGACTGGCGAGCACAATGTGAGCCATTCGTTCTCTTCGCACTTTGGATTGGATCACCTCAACGCCGCATTTTTCGCAAATCACCCCGCGGTGTTTCATCCGCTTGTATTTGCCGCAATTGCACTCATAATCCTTGGTGGGCCCGAAAATCTTGGCGCAGAACAACCCTTCACGTTCCGGTTTAAAGGTACGGTAATTAATTGTTTCCGGCTTTTTGATTTCGCCATGGGACCATTTCAGTATCTGATCCGGTGCGGCCAGGCTGATTTTAACAGCTTTATACTTTTTTGGATCTTTGGGTTTAGCAAAAAAATCAAATAAAGTTTCCAAAAATTCTTCTCCTTGATTGGGTTATTCGATCAGGGCTATATCCAGACCCAAACTCTGCAATTCTTTTGTGAGCACTTTAAACGATTCGGGCAGCCCGGGCTCAAGGACGTTCTGTCCCTTGACAATTTTTTCATACATGCGCGTTCTACCGGCCATATCGTCTGATTTCACTGTAAGAAATTCCTGCAAAGCATAAGCGGAGCCATAGGCTTCCATGGCCCAAACTTCCATTTCACCCAATCGCTGACCTCCGAACTGGGCTTTCCCGCCCAGAGGTTGCTGGGTTACCAGTGAATAGGGACCGATGGATCGGGCATGGATTTTATCGTCAACCAGATGGTGAAGCTTCATGACATACATAGTCCCCACGGTGACATCATTCTGGAATATCTCCCCGGTCCGGCCATCATATAATTTCGCCTGGCCGGTTGTCATAACACCGGCTTCTTCCAGAAGTGCTTTTATTTCATCTTCCTTTGCACCATCAAAAACCGGAGTGGCCATATGGACACCGTTCTTGTAATTCGCAGCATATCGGACAAGATGATCATCATCCATTTTTCCAATCATCTCGTTCGCTTCGGGTTCCGTAAAAATCTGGTTCATTTTTTCCCGAAGGGCTTTGAGATTCTGGGCTTCAAGCAGCTTATTGATCTGATCCCCCAGACATTTAGCCGCCCGTCCCAGATGGATTTCAAGCACCTGACCCACGTTCATACGTGAAGGAACACCAAGGGGGTTCAAAACCATGTCCACAGGGGTACCGTCTTCAAAATAAGGCAAGTCCTCCTGGGGAAGAATCCTTGAAACAACGCCTTTGTTTCCATGTCTTCCGGCCATTTTGTCTCCCACGGAAAGTTTTCGCTTCATGGCCACATAAACCTTGACCATTTTAATCACGCCCGGTGGAAGGTCATCCCCTTTGTCAAAGCGAGCAGTCTGATCCTCGCATTTGTTACGGCACATTTTACTCTGCTCATTGTAGGTGGCGATGATAGAGTAAACGCTTTCATTAATTTCAGGATCTTTGACCACAATTCCTTCAAGATGGGAAACCGCAATATCAGCCAGCATACCGGCCTCTATGGTCTGGTTTTTAGTAAACAGAATTTTTTTCCCCTTTTTTAAAGGAGTCTGAGCTACCTGACCCGTCAGCAGTTTTTCGATGCGTTCATGAGCGATATCATGGATAACCTTAAGTTTGTCATCCCGACCTTTTTCAAACATTTTTATTTCATCACTCTCAATCTGCTTGAGGCGCTCATCCTTGTCCACCCCTCTTCTGGAGAACACTTTGGCATCGATAACAATCCCCTGGACTCCCGGAGGAACCCGAAGTGAGGTGTCCTTGACATCTCCGGCTTTCTCTCCGAATATGGCACGAAGAAGCTTTTCCTCGGGGGACAACTGGGTTTCTCCCTTGGGGGTAATTTTACCAACAAGAATACTCCCGGGACCCACTTCAGCGCCCAGCCTGATGATTCCGCTTTCATCCAGGTCTTTTAGGGCCTCGTCCCCCACATTGGGAATATCTCTTGTGATATCTTCCTTTCCCAGTTTGGTATCCCTGGCCACAACTTCAAATTCTTCAATGTGGATGGATGTGTAAATACCGTCCCTGTGAAGTCTCTCACCCACAAGAATGGAATCTTCAAAATTATACCCACCCCACGGCATAAATGCCACGGTGATGTTTTTCCCGAGGGCCAGTTCCCCCTTCTCGGTGGCCGGGCCGTCAGCAATAATATCACCGGCTTTTACGCTTTGGCCTTTTTTTACAATGGGACGATGGTTGAAGCACGTATTCTGGTTGGATCTTATGAATTTCGACAGGTTATAAACCGTTACGGGCAGGGCCTTTCCGTTACCCCTGCTGTCGTATTCCCCGCCTTCATCTTCATGCTTCAGCACAATTCTGGATGCATCAACAGCCACTACCAATCCGTCCCGTTTTGCAACGATGGCGACTCCGGAATCCTTGGCAACAACCTGCTCAATTCCCGTACCCACCAGGGGCGCTTCACTCACCAGCAAAGGGACAGCCTGACGTTGCATGTTTGACCCCATAAGAGCCCTGTTGGCATCATCATTTTCAAGAAAAGGAATCAGAGAGGCGGACACGCTTACCAACTGATTGGGCGATATGTCCATGAGTTCGATTTCTTCATTATCCACCATGGTGAATTCACCGGCAACCCTTGAGGTTACCTGCTGGTTCTCATATTTTCCGTCTTTACCGATGGGGGCGTTGGCCTGGGCAATGGGATGATCCTGTTCCTCAAAACCGCTTAAAAACCTGACCTCGCTTGTAACAAAGGAATCCTTGACTACGCGGTAGGGCGTTTCAATAAAACCGTATTCATTCACCCTTGCGTAGGTGCTTAAAGACACGATAAGGCCGATATTCGGTCCTTCCGGTGTTTCGATGGGGCAGATTCTGCCGTAGTGAGACGGGTGTACGTCACGCACTTCAAACCCGGCCCTTTCCCGGGTCAAACCCCCTGGACCCAGAGCGCTGAGCCGCCGTTTGTGAGTGGTTTCCGAAAGAGGGTTGGTCTGGTCCATGAATTGCGAGAGCTGGCTGGTGCCGAAAAACTCCTTGACCACTGCGGAAACAGGCTTGGGATTCACAAGATCATGGGGCATGAGTGAGTCTACTTCCTGAAGACTCATACGCTCTTTGATGGCTCTTTCCATTCTTACCAGGCCGATTCTGTATTGATTTTCCAGCAATTCTCCAACAGCCCTGACCCTTCTGTTGCCCAGATGGTCAATGTCGTCCACCACCCCCTGTGTATCCCTTAATTCCACCAGGGTTTTGGTCGTAAGAAGGATGTCTTCTTTTCGTAAGGTTCTTAATTCAAGATGAGAACTGATACCCAGCCTCAGGTTAATTTTGAGCCTGCCCACATCCGAAAGATCGTAATAGGCGGCTTTAAAAAATAGATGATCAATGAAATCCTGAGCGACTTCAGGAGTTGCCGGGTTGCCGGGCCGAAGTCTTCGGTAGATTTCAGTAAGGGCCTCCTCCTTGCTTTCCACCTTATCCATGAGCAGGGTTTTGCGTATGGAATCGCTTATACTGACGCCGCCAACATATAACAAGCTGATTTCATTTATGTTTTGGTCTTTCAATAAGGTCAGCGTTTCCTCAGTGACCGTGTCATTGGCCCAGACGATGGCTTCATTGGTTTCCTTATTATATATGGTGCTGGAAAAGGCTCTTCCCATAACCTCTTCACCGGCAATGGGGATCATGTCGGTTTTTGCGGTTTTGAGCTGACGGATGGCCTTCTGAGTGATCAATCTGCCGGCTTTTGTGATCACCTCACCGGTTTCAGGATCTTTGATATCTTTTGTGGCTCGTTGCCCTTTTAGGAATTTTTCATTGAAAACCTTGAAAAACCGTTTTCCGGAAACAACGATATTCTCAGCATCGTAAAAATAGTTTAGAAGATCTTCCGTTGAATAGCCAAGGGCTTTGAACAGAATGGTCACCGGGAATTTCCGTCTTCGGTCAATGCGGATATAAACGATATCCTTAGGATCGATTTCCATATCAATCCATGATCCTCGGACGGGGATAATTCTGGAGCTGTATATGACTTTCCCGCTGGAATGGGTTTTCCCTCGATCATGATCAAAAAAGACGCCGGAAGAACGATGTAGCTGGCTGACAATGACCCTTTCCGTCCCGTTGATTATAAAGGTGCCTTTTTCCGTCATCATGGGAATGGTGCCGAAGTATATTTCCTGCTCCTTTATATCGCGAATACTGGAAAGGCCCGTTTCTTTATCCAGATCATAAACAACCAAACGAACGGTAATTCGCATGGGAATCTCATAGGTCATCCCCCTTTGAATGCATTCCTGAACGCCGTGTTTTACTTCGGCAAATCGATAGGAAACAAATTCAAGCGATGCGCTTCCCGTAAAATCTTTAATGGGGAAAACGGACTTGAATACAGACTGAAGACCGATATCCCTTCTCTGCTCTGGTGGAATGTCCATTTGCAAAAAACGATTATAGGAATCCACCTGAATGCTGATCAAATCGGGCATATCAATAATTTTTCTGATTTTGCCGAAACTTTTTCTTATGCGTCTCGTTGCCAAAGGCATTTCAGACATGGCATCTCCAAAAAATAACGTTTTGGGTTAGATTTCTTTGTGGCGGGATGATATTGGATCGTCCCGCCACTTTTATCGAATAGGCAAAAACAGCTTAAAGGTTATTTTATGTCGGCCTGTCCGCCGGCTTCTTCAATCTGCGTCTTTATCTTTTGGGCTTCATCCTTTGAAATTGCTTCTTTCAGGGGTGCAGGAACACCTTCCACCAGGTCTTTGGCTTCATTCAGACCCAACCCTGTAATCGTTCTAACTTCTTTAATAATTTGAATCTTCTTGTCCCCGAAAGAGGTTAGGACAACATCAAATTCGGTTTTTTCTTCCGCTGCCGCTGCCGCCCCTCCACCATCAGCCGGTGCTGCGGCCATCATGGCTACGGGCGCTGCAGCAGAAACACCAAATTTTTCTTCCATCTCCTTAATGAGCTCGGAGAGATCCAAAACAGTCATATTCGCTATAAAATTGATTACATCTTCTTTATTAATATCAGCCATTTTTTCCTCCAATGATCATGATACCCCTGGTTAAGGTATCAATAGATTATGTCATTTCAAATAATATCTATGCAGCTTCTTTCTGCTCTTTAATTGCTTGAAGAACATTGAGCATGTTTCGCGGAACGCCGCTTAATACGCGAACAAAAGATGTCGGGACAGCATTCATTACGGAAAGAACCTGTCCTAAGAGAACTTCCCTTGACGGCAGTTCCGAGAGGGCCTTGATATCATCAGGCTCAAGAAGCTTTCCTTTTAATGCCCCTTTTTTGATTTCCAAGTTTTTATTGGTTTTTGCGAATTCAATCAAAACCTTGGCCGGGGCTACCGGGTCATCATAGCTGAATATTACAGCGTTAGGCCCTTTCAGATAATCGCTCAATACGGCAATATCCGTTTCCCGGGCCGCCCTTTTCAGTAAAGTATTTTTAACCACTTTACATTCAAGATTGGCTTCCCTGAGCTTTTTCCGAAGCTCTGTCATGGCTGCCACATCAAGACCTTTGTAGTCGGCGATAATAAGAACCTTTGTTTTTAACAAATTTTCTTTCAGAGCATCGACCAGAATCTTTTTATCATCCAGTTTCATTTTCATATTGGGTACCACACCTCCTTTCTTCATCTGCAAATAACCGGAGGCAAAAAGTATCAACGTGATACTTCCATAAAGCCTATCTCGGTAGGTCGGCTATGCCGATTATACACATGCTTGTGCACCTACGGTCTTTGACAGGTAATATTTTAGTTATTTCATAAATATAAAAAAGCCCGTCAGCTTATTCGATGGAAACAAAGCCTGTGGCCTTTTTATGGAATTCAATCGTAAGGTCTCAAAGATAAGAATAAAACCTGTTTATTTTACCAGATCTTTAACCATACCGGGATCAATTTTTATACCCGGACCCATGGTGGTGGAAATGGCAATCCCCTTGAGATATATCCCTTTGCTTGAAGACGGCTTGAGACGAAGAATCGCTTCAATAAAAGCGGCTATATTCTCGGCAAGTTTTTCAACGCCAAAAGAAACCTTGCCCATAGGAACATGGACAATGCCTGCTTTTTCAACGCGGAAATCAATCTTCCCGGCCTTTAATTCTTCAACAGCCTTGGCGACATCAAAGGTGACGGTTCCAGTTTTTGCGTTGGGCATCAACCCTCTGGGCCCCAGAATTTTACCGATTTTTCCGACTGATCCCATCATGTCAGGTGTAGCGACGGCTTTGTCAAAATCCAGCCACCCTGCCCTCACTTTTTCGACAAGATCATCGTTTCCGACAAAATCCGCTCCAGCGTCAAGGGCTTCTTTTTCTTTTTCCCCTTTTGCAAAAACGCAAACTCTGACCACTTTACCAAGACCGTTGGGCAATACAACAGTTCCCCTGACCATTTGGTCTGCATGTCTTGGATCAACTCCCAGGCGCACGGCGACATCAACGGTCTCATCGAATTTAGCATAAGACCCGTCAACAGCGAGTTTTATCGCATCGTGGAAACCATGCCTACCCTGGGTGTCAATTTGTTTTATGCTTTCAATATATTTCTTACCCCGCTTCGGCATTTCAGTTCATTAACTCCTTTTCTTTTTATGCAATCTCAATTCCCATGCTTCTTGCAGTTCCTTCAATAATTTTACAGGCAGCCGCCAGATCGTTTGCATTCAAATCAACTATTTTCAGTTTCGCGATCTCTTCCACCTGTTCTCTGCTTACTTTTCCCACTTTATCTCTTTTAGGGTCTCCGGCTCCTTTTGCTATTTTCGCCGCTTTTTTCAGCAGGACTGCAGCAGGCGGTGTCTTTGTGATGAACGTAAACGTCCGGTCCTGATAAACAGTGATAATCACCGGAATAATCATACCTTCATCATTGGCCGTCCTTGCATTAAAGGTCTTGCAGAAATCCATGATATTAACACCATGCTGCCCCAAAGCAGGCCCTATGGGAGGAGATGGGTTTGCTTTCCCTGCCACAACCTGCAATTTAATCTGAGCCATTACCTTTTTAGCCATTTTTCCCTACTCCTAAATTAAACGCGTCCCCTTTGAGGCGAACTTTTTTAAGCCGCTTAAGCCTTGTATTAAAATTTTGAAACCTGGACAAACTCCAGTTCAACAGGTGTGGGTCTACCAAAAATCATAACGAGAACCCTTATTTTACCCTTTTCCGGATTAACCTCTTCAACCGTACCGTTAAAATTTGCAAAGGGGCCGTCAATTACTCGAACCTCATCACCGAATTCAAAAAAGAACTTAGGTTGAGGTTTTGATTTACCAGATTCCATTCGTTTCAGAATGTGGTCCGCCTCTTCATCTGTAAGGGGGGTTGGTTTGTTTCTACCGCCTAAAAACCCCGTTACTTTTGCCGTATCATTTATGATATGCCAGGTCTCGTCATCCAGTTCCATGCGCACCAGGATATACCCTGGATAGAATTTCCTGGAGGATTCCTTCCTCTTTCCCTTGACAAGTTCAACAATCTGTTCAGTCGGCACAAGTATATCGCCAAATTTATCAGGATGAGACGAAGCCGCAATTCGTTCCTCAAGGGTTTTTTTAACCTTGCTCTCAAATCCGGAGTAAACATGGACGATGTACCATTTTAAAGCCACTTTTCTTCTCCTAAAATTAAAGAACAACCTTTATTAAACTGGCCAATCCAAAATCCACGATACCCAGGAAAAAGGCGATCATAAAAACAAGAATCAGCACCACGACCGTAGAGCCTATGGTTTGGGTTCGTGAAGGCCATGCAACCTTCTTCAGCTCTACCTTAACCTCTCTCAAAAATTGGATGCTTTTTTCTATAAATGCGATTTTGATTCTCGTTTTTTGTTTAACCACCGTCGGGCTCAACAGGGGGGCTTTTCTGACAACGGTATTCTTGGTGTTGTTGTCGGACTGGGAAGTCTCTTTGTTGCCGGACAGACTGCTATCCTGAGCCGAATCCAAGGGTTCAGCTTCAGATTTTTTCTTTTTCTTAACGCCGGTTGTCTTTCTTCTTAGCAATTTTCCCATATTACACCCACATAACCATCATTCTGGAGTTACATCGTTTCTTTTTAAGGGCAATCCAGTTATTCTTTCATGCATGATCAGGATTGATTTGGCAGGCCAGGAGGGACTCGAACCCCCAGCACTCGGATTTGGAGACCGATGCTCTACCATTAGAGCTACTGGCCTGGATCAAACAATAATTTATGCAATTTGATTTCAAATCAATATACCCTGAAAAAACTATTTCTTGGTCTCTTTATGCAGGGTGTGTTTTCTGCAAAACCTGCAATATTTACTGAATTCCAGTTTATCCGGAGTGGTCCTCTTGTTCTTTGTTGTGGTGTAGTTTCTTCGGTTACACTCACTGCATGCAAGCGCTATAATTATTCTCACTTGTAAACTCCTTAATAAACTATCCTATATTACTCAATAATATCGATGACGACACCAGCGCCGACCGTACGTCCGCCTTCCCTGATGGCAAAACGCAGTTCCTTCTCCATGGCAATCGGCGTGATCAGGTCTGCTGTTATCGTTATATTGTCTCCGGGCATGATCATTTCAACC
>VMSV01000054.1 GCA_013791935.1 Desulfobacteraceae bacterium
AACTCTCTATCTGAGTCTGGTCTTTCTTCAATATCTCGCCTTTGAAAATAAAAACTTTTACCCCTACAAGCCCGTAAGTGGTTTTGGCTTCGGCAAAACCGTAATCAATATCCGCTCTTAAGGTATGAAGAGGTACTCTGCCTTCGCGATATTGTTCGGTTCGTGCCATTTCCGCTCCGCCTAAGCGACCCGAGCAGATAACCTTTACACCTTCAGCACCAAACCGTAAGGCCGACTGTATTCCGCGCTTCATAGCGCGCCTGAAGGCTACCCTTCGCTCGATCTGTAGAGCAACATTTTCTGCCATGAGCTGGGCGTCTATTTCAGGTTTTCGAACTTCCTGAATATCAATCGTAATCTCGTGTGAAACAACCGATTCGAGCTCTTTTTTGAGGTTGGCGATTTCAGTGCCTTTCTTGCCTATGATAATACCGGGTCTGGATGCAAAAATCCTAAGCCGAATCCTTTTGGCTGATCTTTCTATCTCGATCTTTGAGATTCCCGCGTGGAAAAGCTTCTTTTTAAGAAACCCCCGCAGTTTATAATCCTCAAGAATGTAATCTGCATACTTTTTCCCTGCATACCACCGGGATTCCCATGTTTTTACGATTCCCAGTCTAAGACCTACGGGATTTACTTTCTGACCCAAAATAGCCCCCTTTATTGATTTTTATCAGCCAATATTACGGTAATGTGAGACGTTCTTTTAATAATTTTAGCCCCTCGCCCTCGAGCCCTGGCATGAAATCTTTTCAGGGACGGCCCCTCGTCAACATAAATATTACTGATAACCAGTGAGTCGACATCAATTCCTTTATTGTGATCAGCATTCGCTACTGCGGATTGAATCACCTTTTCAAGCATTTTCGCTCCTTTTTGGGGCATAAACTTGACGTGGTCCAGTCCTTTTTCCGCAGTCTTCCCTTTGATCGAGTCTATCAATATTCTCACTTTTCGGGGAGCAATACGCATGTATTTGGCTACTGCTTTTACCTCCATCTCGAATATTCCTTTTCCTGTATTACTTCTTCAATTTTGTCTTTTTATCTCCGGCATGGCCATAAAAAGTTCTGGTGGGCGAAAATTCCCCCAATTTATGTCCAACCATGTCTTCCGCAATAAAAACAGGTATAAATTTTTTACCATTATGAACAGCCATTGTCAGGCCTACCATTTCTGGTATTATGGTAGATCTCCTGGACCAAGTTTTGATAACCTTGCTGCTTCGGGTTTCCTGGGTAACCCTTACCTTGCTAAACAATTTTTCTTCAACAAAAGGTCCTTTTTTAACGGATCTTGGCATGACTTCTCCTTATTTCACCCCGCAGAATTTCTAACTATTTATTTCTTATTACGGTGCTTCACAATATATCGATTGCTTTTTCGTTTGTTCCTTGTTTTATACCCCTTGGATGGAATACCCCAAGGTGAACAAGGGTGCCTGCCGCCTGATGACCTGCCTTCGCCTCCACCCATGGGATGATCCACGGGATTCATGGCGACCCCTCTGACTTTAGGCCGTCTACCCGTCCACCTTTTTCTTCCGGCTTTTCCAAGGGATATGTTTTCATGCACGACATTGCCTAAGCGACCAACGGTAGCTTTGCACGTTAGAAGCACCATTCTTACTTCGCCGGACGGAAGCTTAACCAGCGCATATCGATCTTCTTTTGCCATCAGCTGTGCGAAAGTGCCAGCGCTTCTGACAATCTGACCGCCCTTTCCCATTTTAAGTTCAATATTATGGATCTGGGTTCCAAGTGGAATGTTCTGCAAAGGAAGCGTGTTGCCGGGTTTTATATCGGCCTGGGGGCCTGAAAGAACAAAATCTCCAACGCTTAAGTTCAGCGGAGCAAGAATATATCTCTTTTCACCATCAACATAATTTAAAAGAGCGATCCTTGCAGTCCTGTTGGGATCATATTCAATAGTAGCCACTTTTGCGGGTATTCCTATTTTGTCCCTCTTGAAATCAATCACACGATAATGGCGTTTATGCCCGCCACCACGATGTCTGATGGTGATTCTCCCGTATGTATTTCTTCCGCCTGATTTCTTTAATACCTTTAAAAGGCTTTTCTCAGGGGTTTCACGGGTAACTTCTTCAAATGTTGAATAGGACTGAAACCGTCTTCCCGGAGAGCTTGGGTTTACTTTTTTTATAGCCATTCTCTGTTCCTACCTTTTGTCTATACGCCTTCGAAGAAATCAATTCTTTGACCCGGTTTCAATGTAACCACGGCTTTTTTCCAGTCTTTTTTTCTGCCGAGGACAAGACCTCTTCTTTTGGTCTTTCCTTTTACATTGAGGGTTCGCACATTTTGCACAGAAACGCTGAATATGTTTTCAACAGCCTTTTTAATTTCAATTCTATTGGCCCTTGGATCTACCTCAAAAGTAATCTGATTGAGATCTTCTTTTTGAAGGTTCGTTTTTTCAGTGATCAAAGGACGTTTTATGATGTCATAATCAATCATCCTTGAAGCCTCCCTTCAATGGCTTTTACCGAAGACTCAATTAAAACCAGGCTATCATGCTTTAACAGATCATATACATTCATGCCTTCTATCCGCAGCACCTTAATCCCGGAAATATTTCTTGCCGAAAGCTCTAACACTTCGTCTTTCTCGCTCGTTATAATAAGCGCTTTTATAGCGTTGAGCCTTTTCAGTATTTCACAGACTTCTTTTGTTTTGATTTTTTCAAGCTGGAATTGATCAAGGACAAGAATTTTGTCTTCTTTAAGCTTGGAACTCAAAGCCATCTTAAGACCAAGTTTTCTGACCTTCTTGGGCATGGAGTAACTGTAGGATCTTGGGTCGGGACCAAATATGGAGCCCCCCCCCCTAAGTAGCGGAGATTTTATATCCCCTCGTCTCGCTCTACCCGTTCCTTTTTGTCGAAACAGCTTTCTTGTGCTTCCCTTAACATCAGCTCGATGTTTTACGGATGCCGTCCCTGACCGCCTGTTTGCCAGCTGCATGGTAACGATGTCATGCAAAATATGCGTTTTAACGGGAACGTTAAAAATGCCGTCATCAAGATCAATCTGTTTTACTTTTTCTGCCTTGCAGTTAAATACGTCTATGACTGCCATATTCTTCTCATTCATTTTATAGGGTTTCTTAAAACTCACCTCTTTAATAAAGCGTTTTACTAAGGGCAACTATTAAGAAACACAGGTTTGTGTAGCCGTTTATTTTTTAATTTTTTGAGTTGTCTTTGGCTGTTTAATTTCAACCAATCCCGACACCGCCCCGGGTATAGCCCCTTTGATAAGCAGTAGGTTTTCTTCGGGCCTGATGTCAATTATTTTAAGATTTTTTAGTGTTTTTCGATCAACACCATAGTGACCGGGGAGCTTTTTCCCTTTAATGACTTTTGACGGCGACGCACTGCAACCAATGGACCCGGGTATTCTCTGGCTGTGACTTCCATGGGTTAATCTGCCGCCACTAAAACCGTGTCGTTTAATGACGCCGGCGAAACCTCTTCCTTTGCTCACACCGGACACATCCACCAATCCGCCAACCTGAAACATCTCCACAGTAATTTTCTGTCCGAGACTATATTCGTCCGGACTTTCGACATTGAATTCGCGAAGAAAGACGCAATTCGCATCTCCGCTTTTCTTCAAATGACCTTTTAATGGTTTGTTGATTCGAGCAGCAGGTTTCTCGCCGAAGCCAACTTGAACCGCATCGTAACCATCCGTGCTTTTCGTTTTAATCTGAGTGACGATGCAAGGACCGGCTTCAACTATTGTCACCGGTACATAAGTGCCATCTGAGAGAAACATACCTGTCATTCCCAGTTTTTTTCCTATCAATCCATTGCTCATGGCTTCAACAGTTCCTTAGGTTACAGCTTGATCTCTACATCAACACCCGGCGACAAATCAAGCTTCATCAAAGCATCGACTGTCTGCTGGGTAGGTTCTAGTATGTCCAACAATCTTTTATGCGTTCTCATCTCGAATTGTTCTCGGGATTTTTTATCAATATGGGGAGAACGTAACACACAATATTTGTTAATTTTTGTGGGAAGAGGAATCGGTCCGACTACTTTCGCGCCGGTTTTACTTGCCGTATCCAGAATATCCGTGGCGGATTGATCCAAAAGTTTATGATCATAGGCCTTTAACGTTATTCTGATTTTGGTGTTCATTATCATGGTTATTCTCTCTTTTTATTCAATAATATCGATGACGACACCAGCGCCGACCGTACGTCCGCCTTCCCTGATGGCAAAACGCAGTTCCTTCTCCATGGCAATCGGCGTGATCAGGTCTGCTGTTATCGTTATATTGTCTCCGGGCATGATCATTTCAACC
>VMSV01000117.1 GCA_013791935.1 Desulfobacteraceae bacterium
AAAAGATCAGCGGAGCATTTCAGGATGAAGGCGCTCTTAGTACGGCTCTGGGCTATTACGTGAAACAATAACCGATAAGGCACGTCCCTCTTTTTAACGATCCTGTTTTTTTCGTATGTTCGGCATGTATTACCTCCTTTGACTTTCTCCATACCCAATGCGGTTTTAAAAACAAGCGGGATTGATCTACTCTTGAATGCCCGATAAAATGGGGTTATGATTCTTTTCTTAATTCTTTAAAAACCATGCATTCAGACGGGGTATCATGAACCTCTCCAGAAACCTTTTATTGGAATTTGAAGCTATATACGGAGATTTTCTCGAAGCTGCTTCTGGTCAATCCATTCGGTTGCCGGAAGATGAGGTCTTTTTGGAATCCCTTCGCCGGGTTTTTGCTTTAAGTGATTTTGTGGCCAGAAACTGCATCCGTTACCCGGGCATCCTTGAGGATCTTGCGCACACCGGGGATCTTTTCAACCCCTATTCAGAGGATGGCTATTCCCTGAAAATACAGGATATGGCTTCTACCATCAGGGATGAAGGAGGATTGAAGTTCAGTCTTAGAATGTTTCGCAAGCGGGAAATGATTCGTGTGGCCTGGCGGGATCTTTGCGGATGGGCTGATCTTTCCGAGACCATGAGGGATTTGTCGGGATTTGCCGAGGCCTCCATGGACCATGCCTTGGCATTTCTTTATGAGAGGCAGATTTTGGAGTTCGGAAGGCCGATGAGCCCGAAGGGCAGGGCTCAACAGATGGTGGTGATAGGCATGGGTAAGCTGGGTGCGGGAGAATTGAATTTTTCTTCAGACGTGGACCTCCTTTTCGCCTATCCGGAAAATGGCGAGACCGAGGGGTCTGCCAAACAGGTTTCCAACGAAGAGTTTTTCACGCGACTTGCGAGAGACCTCATTCGTGTGCTGGGAGCATCCTCGGAAGAAGGCAATCTTTTTCGTGTGGACATGCGCCTTCGGCCCTATGGTGAAAACGGGCCCCTGGTGATGAGCTTTGATAACATGGAAACCTATTACCAGGTTCAGGGTCGGGACTGGGAACGGTATGCCTGGGTCAGGGCCCGGTGCGTTGCTGGAGACCAAACCGCAGGGAAAAGGCTGATGGATAAAATCCGGCCTTTTGTTTACCGAAGATACTTGGATTATACGGTTATAGATTCCTTGCGGGAAATGAAAGCCGCCATCGCCCTTGAGGTCAAGCGAAAAAAACTGGCTGAAAACGTCAAGCTCGGGCCCGGAGGCATTCGTGAAATCGAATTCTTCTGCCAAATGTTTCAAATTTTAAGGGGTGGAACCCTGGACGCACTTCAGGGGGCCGACACCCTGAGGGTCCTTCGGTTTCTTTCATCGGAAAAACTTGTGGATGGAGACATCTGTGCCGAGCTTACAAAAGTGTATGAATTTTTGCGCCAAACAGAACATCATCTTCAGGAATTTTCAGATGCCCAGGTCCATACTTTGCCCTCGGATGCCTTGAACCGGGAAAGGCTCGCCCTATCCATGGGGTTTGATGATTACCCGTCTTTTTATGAAGCCTTGCACTTAAAAATGAAAGCCGCCCATGAACAGTTCGGCCATCTCCTTGAATCTCCCGAGGCACAAAAAAAGGAAAATGCACAACAACAAAAAATCAAGGACATCTGGCTGAGTCTTCCTCTTCAGGAAAACGCCCTGGAGGTTTTAACGGGATGCGGTTACGACAAGCCGGAAGATGCTCTGGCGGCCCTGATTGATCTCAAAGAGGCTTCGGAAACCCGGGCCTTGAGTCCCAAAGGACGACAGCGGCTTGACCTGTTGATGTCCAGGGTCATCGAAGACGTGGGAGCACAATCGGAATCCAGTCTTATTCTTCAACGAATTGTGGACCTGATCAGGGTCATTGAGCGCCGGACCAGCTACATCGCCCTGATGCTGGAAAACCCCTCGGTGGTTCCGCATCTAATACGCCTGGCGGCTGCAAGTCCATGGGTCATCAGTTTTTTGTCCCGCTATCCAGCCCTGCTGGATGAACTCATTGATCCCAGAACCCTTTATTCTCCGCCCCAAAAAGCGGAATTATTAAAAGATATTCAGGAACAGTTTTCAGGCCTGCCGTCCAATGATCTTGAAAGACAGATGGAAACCCTTTGCATTTTCAAACAGACCAATGTTCTTCGGGTGGCTGCAGCCGATGTCACCGGTGCAGTTCCTCTGATGAAGGTGAGCGACCATCTGACGTTTATTGCGGAAACGGTTCTTCAGGCCGCTCTGGGTCTTTGCTGGAACCAGCTCGTCAGGAAACACGGATTCCCATGGGGATGCTCCGGAGAATCGCTTGAAAACAGCGGTTTTCTGGTGGTGGGGTATGGAAAACTGGGTGGGCTGGAAATGGGATACCATTCGGATTTGGATTTGGTATTCTTGTACATCGGGTCGGAAGGAAAAACAGCAGGACCTTCGTCCATTGAAAATACCTATTTTTATGGCCGGTTGGGCCAGCGCTTGGTTCACATGCTCACAGCCCACACCGGTGCCGGGGTGATTTATGACACGGATATGCGTCTGCGGCCCAGTGGAAATTCAGGCCCCCTGGTAAGTGAAATGGAAGGGTTTGAGGATTACCAGCTGCAAAAAGCCTGGACCTGGGAACACCAATCTCTGGTAAGGGCAAGGCCAATTTGTGGAGACCCTGTTCTGGCGGATAGGTTTTCTTCCATCCGGAAAAAGGCTTTGTCGGTTCCCAGGGATAAGGAAAGTCTAAAGGAAGAAATTATTTCCATGAGAAACCGTATCCGTGAGGAGCGTTTCAGGCCCGTTCCGGACGGCTTTGATCTTAAGGAAGAACAGGGAGGGATTATCGATATTGAGTTCCTGGTTCAATTCCTGGTTTTAAGTCATGGATTCAAGCATGAAGCCCTGCTTGAATGGACAGACAATGTCCGTGCCATCGAAGCCCTGAACAAGCACCATATTCTTAGCAACCAAACCGCAGAAATCCTGCGGTCCTCCTATCTGACCCTGCGATCTGAAATTCACAGGCTGAATCTTCAGGAAAAACCTTCCATCGCGCCTTCCAACAGATTTAAGGACGTTCAGGCCGATGTGATCAAAACATGGAAGGCCTATCTCGATTGAAGGTACATTTTTGTAAACTGAATTAGATTTAAATTGCACAAATGTAATGCAAAATATTTAATTCCCAATCTTCAAACCTACCAACATGTTGATATAGATCATAAATACCATAATGGTTTTTTTGGCATGGACTTTGCCAGTTTATTCCATACAGATAAACGTATAAGAAGGCTTATTAACCGGAAATCCAATGGATTTATGACATAGACCCTATGACACGGAATGATTCGATAAATAACACGCCGTTCCTTACTCTGGAAAAGAGTCGGAAAGAACTAATATCCGGATTTTTGCAGGGAACGGAGCCTCAGTTCACGGAGAAAAACACCCAACTGCTGGATGTTTATTTTCAGGAGAGCTACGAAAAAAGCACGATCGGCCCTGTCATGAAAATTACCAAGAATCCTTATGGGGTCATCGCTTTAGGGGGTTATGGAAGAAAGGAGCAGTGTCTTTTTTCAGACGTGGATCTTCTTTTCCTTTTTGAGAAAAAGGTCATGGATGAGGCGGACGGGCTCGTCAAGGAGATGGTGTATCCCCTCTGGGACATGGGCCTGGATGTGGGCCATGCAACCCGGTCCATCAAGGAATGTGTCGGCCTTGCCAAAAAGGATATTTCCGTGTTGACTTCCCTGCTGGATGCCAGGTTCCTCTGCGGAATGTCCAATGTTTACCTGGATCTCATGGATCAGGTGAGGCACAAGGTGGTGAACGGCAAGGAAAACCGGATTATTGAGCGGCTGGTGGAAACCAATGAGGAGCGGCACCGCTATTTCGGGGATTCGAGTTACAGGCTGGAGCCGAATCTGAAAGAAGGGGTGGGCGGTCTAAGAGACTATCATACCCTGTTGTGGATCGCCCGGATCAAATCCAATATCAAAGCGGCAAGGGATCTTGAATACGAAGGCTACTTGTCCCATGGGGAATACGAGCGCCTCGATCATGCCCTGGATTTCATCTTCCTGGTGAGAAGCAGGCTTCATGAAATGAATGGAAGAAAAAGCGACCGGCTCCACTTTGAACACCAGATCAAGCTGGCCAAGGCCCTGGGGTTTGAAGACCGGGACGGACGACAAGGGGTTGAACAATTTCTCGGTAAACTTCACGGCGAAATGGAGTTCATCAAGCAACTCTACCGGGTCTTTCTCTATGACCAGGGATTCGGGGACGGCACCCGGAGAAAGAAAAAACCGATAAAAAAGACAAAGGTCGAGGGGCTTGAGATCCAACGCGGGATGATCAGTTTTAATTCACCGGAGGCCCTTCTTAAAAGGCCCAATCTGATCATGGAAATTTTCAGGGAAAGCGACCGTTACCATCTTCCCCTGAGTGCTGAGGCCAAAAGACTGGTCCGGGAATTTCTTTACATCATTGACGATGATTTCCGGCGCAATCCTCGGATGATAAAACTTTTTGAGAGGATTCTGGTTTTCGGCGATCCTTCCTATAATGTGTTGGATGAGATGCTGGATACGGGTCTCCTGCTAAGCATCATTCCGGAAATGGAAAATATACAGAACCGGATACAGTTTGATGAATACCATCTTTACCCGGTGGACAAGCACTCCCTCCATGCGGTTCAAACGGTCCAGAAATGGAGAAACCGGGAGGAGATTAAAAACGAACCCATGTGTGTGGATGTATACAGCGAACTGAAAAATCCCGCCCTCCTCCACTGGGCTGTCCTTCTCCACGATATCGGAAAGGGGTATTCATCGGAAGACCATGCGGTCACCGGCGAAGCTGTCGTTCAAACCATTCTGCAAAAGCTTGGGTTTTCCCATGAAGACATTCTGACGGTTGCTTTTTTAGTGAGGGAGCATCTTTTCCTCATTAAAACAGCCACACGCAGGGATATCAATGATGAAGAAACCTGCCTCTATTGCGCAAGAAGGGTTAAAGACCCTGAACGCCTGAAAATGCTTTATCTGCTCACCATTGCCGATTCGGTTTCTACAGGGCCCAATGCCTGGAATGAATGGACTGCATCGCTTTTAAGAAACCTCTTCATTAAAGTCTTCGAGATGCTGGAAAAGGGGGATATGGTTTCTGACGTGGATGCCGGAATGTTGGATGAGAAAAAACAGAAACTTCGGGAAGCCTTAATCCGCCGAAAGGACCCCGGAGACGTGGAAAAGCTATTGAGTATTCTCCCCCCGAGATACCTCCTGTCCATTCCGGCGCACGACATGGTCGGTCATATTGGCATATATGACCGGTTAAAGGATCATGGGGTGATCTGGGACATTTCCGGCAGCGGTTTATCCAAAACCCGCACCGTGACCATCTGTGCTAAAGACGCCCCCGGACTTTTTTCCAAAATTGCCGGGGTGTTTACCCTGAACAGCATTGATATTTTAAATGTTCAGGTGTTCACCTGGAGAAACAACACGGCTCTGGATATTTTTGAAGTGCATCCTCCGCCTGATCCTGTATTTGAAGAGGAGAAATGGGCTCGGGCCCTGATGAATCTGAAGGCCGTCATTGCCGGGCAATTGGACTTGGAGGCTGCGCTGAAGGTCAAAATGGCGGCTTATCGCAGGGCGTCCGCTAAAATCAAGGCTCGTCCCTGTCGGGTGGTTGTGGACAATGACAGCTCCAGCTTTTTTACCATTATAGAAGTTTTCGCGTACGACTATTCCGGGCTTTTGTATGACGTCACCCATACCCTCTTTACCCTGGGTCTGGACGTGTGGGTGGCCAAAATTTCCACCAAGGTGGACCAGGTGGTGGATGTGTTCTATGTCCGGGATTTCGACGGCCAGAAAGTCGATTCCAGTCAGCAGGTCAATCTGATCATGAAGGAGCTGAAGTCGGTGATCCGTGTTGGATAGAGAAGTAGAGGCGAATATGGTATTCGCCCGAAGGTTGAGGAACCTGAATAAAGGAGAAATAATATGAAAAAAAAGATCCTAATGATGATGGCCGGAATCCTGGCATTTCCATTTTTTTCGGTTTTTGCCGAGGACCCGGTGTTGGATTCCGGAAACACGGCCTGGATGATTGTTTCAACGGCTTTGGTCATGATGATGACGCCGGCGGGCCTGGCCCTTTTCTACGGGGGGATGTCCAGGTATAAAAACCTTCTCAATACCATGGCCATGACCTTTACCGCCTATTGCCTTTCCAGCGTGGTCTGGGTAATGTGGGGATATACCCTGGCTTTCGGAAGCGATGTCGGTGGGTTTGGACTGATTGGTGGGTTGAACAACCTGTTTTTAAAAGGGATTACCGTCAACAGCCTATTCGGCAGCATTCCAGAGATGGTGTTTGTTCTTTTCCAGATGACCTTTGCCTGCATCACCGTGGCCCTGGTTCTTGGCGCTGTTGTGGATCGAATGAAATTTTCATCCTGGATTATTTTTTCCGTCCTGTGGGTGACCTTCATTTATTGCCCCATTGCCCACTGGGTCTGGGGCGGAGGCTGGATGAGCAAAATGGGAGCCCTGGATTTTGCAGGCGGCAATGTGGTCCATATCAATGCGGGGGTAGGCGGATTGGTCCTGGCCCTGATGCTGGGCAAAAGAAAGGGGTATGGCAAGGAGGCCATGTTTCCCTCCAGCATTGCCCTTACGGCCCTGGGTGCGGCGCTGCTGTGGTTTGGATGGTTCGGGTTTAACGCCGGGAGCCAGCTTGCTGCCGATGGTCTTGCCGGGTCGGCCTTTCTGGTGACCAATACTTCAGCGGCCATTGGAGGCCTTTCCTGGATGTTTGCGGAATGGGCCCTCAATCGAAAGCCCACCATGCTGGGATTGGCTTCAGGTATTGTGGCCGGGCTCGTGGCCATTACACCGGCTGCGGGCTTTGTGAACCTTTCAGGGGCGCTGATCATTGGTTTGGCAGCCGGCGTCATCGGTTTTTACAGCGTCTCCAAATTGAAGCACAAAATGGGCTATGATGATTCCCTGGATGCCTTCGGAGTTCACGGCATCTGCGGCCTCTGGGGCGCCATTGCAACGGGTATTTTTGCCGATCCGTCCATTAATGCGTTGGGCACAGGCTTGTTGTATGGAAAACCCATGCAGCTTGCGATTCAGCTGGTATCCATCCTTGGAACAGCCGTTTTCACAGCCATCGGAACGGTCATCGTGGTATGGGTTACAAAACTGATTACCGGCGGCATTCGAGTGGACGAAGAAAATGAGATCATGGGACTGGACAATTCCCTGCACGGGGAGCGGGCATTTGAAATCGAATAACAGATTCTGTTCATCAGAATACAAAGGAGGAAGAATATGAAAAAAATAGAAGCCATCATCAAGCCCTTTAAATTGGATGACGTGAAGGAAGCCTTGGCTGAAATCGGGATTCAGGGCATGACCATTACCGAAGTCAAAGGGCATGGCAGGCAAAAAGGCCACAAGGAAATTTACCGCGGGGCGGAATACGTGGTGGATTTCATCCCCAAGATCAAGATCGAGATTGTGGTGGATGACGCCATGGCCTATCAACTGGTGGAAAAGATCAGAGAAGCGGCAAACACAGGAAAAATAGGGGATGGAAAGATTTTTGTTCTACCGGTTGAAGAAGTCATTCGCGTGAGGACCAATGAAAAAGGAATAGACGCCATTTAGGCATAAGCAACCGGAATGGTGGAATGGTTCATAAACGATAAAATCAATAAATTAAGAGGAGACACAGCATGAAACCCAGTGATGTTCTAAAAATGGCAAAGGAAAACAATGTAAGGGTAGTGGATATCCGGTTCATGGATTTTCCCGGCATATGGCAGCATTTTTCAGTCCCCCTCGGGGAGTTGGGAGAAGAATCTTTTGAAGACGGGTTCGGATTCGACGGGTCCAGTATTCGGGGATGGCAGGCCATTGATTGCAGCGACATGCTCATTATTCCGGATCCTTCAACCGCCAAGATCGATCCTTTTTTCGAAGTGCCCACCCTGGTGCTCATCGGAAACATCGTGGATCCCATTACGAGGGAATCCTATTCCCGCGACCCCAGATTCATCGCCCAGAAGGCTGAAAATTACCTGAAAAGCACGGGCATTGGCGATGTGGCCTTTTTCGGTCCTGAAGCGGAGTTTTTTATTTTTGACAATATTCAGTACGATTCCGGGAAAAACTATTCGTATTACGAAATTGATTCCGTGGAAGGCATATGGAATTCCGGGCGGGAAGAAGGACCCAATCTTGGTTACAAACCCCGACATAAGGAAGGGTATTTCCCGGTTCCGCCCATTGATAAGTTCCAGGATTTAAGAACCGAAATGATGCTGATCCTGGAAAACCTGGGCGTGGATATGGAATGCCAGCACCATGAAGTGGCCACTGCGGGCCAGGCTGAAATCGACATGCGCTTTAAACCCCTGGTTCAGATGGGAGACCAATTGGCCTGGTTTAAATATGTCTTGAAAAATGTCGCTTATCGGGCAGGACACACGGTAACCTTCATGCCCAAACCCCTGTTTGAAGACAACGGTTCCGGCATGCACATTCACGTGAGTATTTGGAAAGACGGCAAACCCCTGTTTGCCGGGGATAAATATGCCGGGCTCTCACAGATGGCCCTTTACGCCATCGGTGGGATTCTGAAACACTGCAAGGCCCTCTGCGCCTTCACCAACCCCACCACCAATTCATACAAACGGTTGGTGCCGGGTTTTGAGGCCCCGGTGAACCTGGCCTATTCCGGACGTAACCGAAGTGCTGCGGTTCGAATTCCCATGTATTCCGCCTCTCCCAAGGCCAAACGCATTGAATTCAGAACCCCTGATCCTTCCTGTAACGGGTACATGGCTTTTTCAGCCATTCTTATGGCCGTGCTCGACGGAATTCAGAATAAAATCGATCCGGGCGATCCCCTGGATAAAAACATCTATGACCTGCCCCCCGAAGAACTGGCAACGATTCCATCCGCTCCGGGATCCCTGGATGAAGCTCTGGCGGCTCTCAAAGCCGACAAGGACTTCCTCCTAAAAGGCGATGTGTTCACACAGGATGTCATCGACAAGTGGGTGGCCTATAAAACGGAAAATGAAGTGAACCCTGTAAGGCTTCGCCCCCATCCCCACGAATTCCATCTGTACTATGACATCTAATCCTTCATAGAAAAAACCCCCGGTTTCGGCCTCCGAAACCGGGGGTTTTTTTATGGGCCAAGCCATGGAAAAGAATTTTAATCCATCATCCAGATGTGATACACAACGATGCACAAACTCATCATTCAAATAACAATGCCGTTTCCTTATGCAAAAAATTTGCGGGTGGGGATAAACCCCACCCCTACGTTCAAATCGAAATAGGCTCTGTAGGGGCGGGGTTTATCCCCGCCCGTATGACAAATGAATTGTCTTAAGGAAACGGCATTGATTCAAGTAGGGGATAAAAATGAAGTGGCTGGAAGCAAAAGTAATCTTGGAAAATGAAGCGGCCATCAGGGCTGTGGATGTGATCTCTGATATTTTTACGGATCTGGGGGTCTCGGGAACCGTGTTGGATGACCCTTTGCTGGAGCCGGAAGAAGGATGGGGAAACGACGCAATCCCCCTGCCGGAAAAATACGCGGTGACGGGATATCTTGCCATCAACGAGCAGGTTGAAGAAAAGAAAAGAGTCCTGGAGGAGAAATTAAGGGGCTTAAAAGAGAGGGATTCCGTGCTGTATGAAATCCTCTACCGGGAGATGGATGAAGAAGACTGGGCGGAATCCTGGAAAGAGCATTTCTGGCCGGAACGGTTGACGGATCGCATGGTGGTCAAGCCCACCTGGCGGGAATTCAATCCGGCTCCGGGGGATCTCATCATCGAAATCGATCCGGGCATGGCCTTTGGCACCGGAACCCACCCCACCACAGCATCCTGTGTGAAAATGATCGAGAAATATCTGAAACCCGGCGACCGGTTCCTGGATGTGGGCACCGGGTCGGGCATTCTCATGGTTGCGGCAGGCAAGCTGGGGGCATCAAGGATCGAAGGCATTGATACGGATGAAATGGCGGTTTCCGTGGCTGAAAAAAACCTGGTTCTGAACCGCATGGATTCAAGCCAATATGCTCTCTATGCCGGGGATCTGGTTTCGTGCGTTCAAGCCCGGTTTGACGTGGTGGCCGCCAACATTCTATCGGAAGTCATTGTTCGACTTCTGGAGGATATTCATTCTGTGATGGCGGAAAACGGTATTCTGATCTGCAGCGGGATTGTGGAGAAGAACAGCCACGCAGTCATGGAGAAGATGAAGGCCGTGGGCCTTGAGATTCAAGAGGTCTTTCTGAAAGAGGGGTGGGCGACGATTGTGGGGAAAGGAATGAGTGATGAGTAATGAGTGATGAGTAATGAGTAATGAGTAATGAGTGAAGTGTAGTATGTAAGGATCCCGCCTGTTACTTTTTACTCTTCACTCTTCACTCCTCACTCTTCACGCCTTCATTCCTTACCGTGGCCAGCTCGTTCAAAGCTTCCCGAATGTCGTGGGTCCCCTTTTCAAAGACCATGCGGACATCCGTATATTCTTTTTTAACTTCCTTTAAAGAATACTTCCCTTGGGTTTTCTGAAGATATTTCAACGCGATGGATTTGACTGTCTCCCAGGTGTCTCTGCGGGTCTGGTTGTCCAGGCTGGTGAGATCGTTGATGTTTTTCAGGGCTTTTTTGTGAAACCAGGCATCATAGTATTTTTTGAAAAACAACATCCAGATGGAAAACGTGACCGCAAAGATGGCTGCCCCGGTTCCCCCCAGCATCAGAGGGTCCATCCCTGCGAGAACAGGTGTCGTCATTAAGCCAAGCATGGCTCCGGCCCCGAAAATCAGGTTGATTCCAATGCCGGTCAGAGCGTATTTCAAGCTTGCTTTTCGGAAAAGCAGCCGGTAGTTCATCAAGGCTTCCAGCAAGTGGGAGAGTCTTTCCCCGTGGGTTTCCACAAAGGAAGCCAGGTTGTCCAACCGGTGGCGCGGGGCCTGCAAAATGGCTTTTCTCAGTTCTTCCCGCTGATTTT
>VMSV01000213.1 GCA_013791935.1 Desulfobacteraceae bacterium
AGGAACCATAGCTTACCGCAAATCCATGGAAAACAAACCCGACATATTGAACCTTTCGCTGGATGAACTGATCTTCGAGCTGGATCATTACGCCATAAAGCCTTTCCGGGCCAGACAGATCTTCAGGTGGCTCTATACCGGCAGGGCTCGGTCCTTTTCTGACATGACGGATATCAGCAAACAGACCAGGCAGTTGCTATCCGATCGGCTGGACATCGGCCATATTCAAAAAATGAACGTGGAACAATCGGAAGACGGAACAAAAAAATATCTCTTCAGGCTATCCGATAATCAGCTCATCGAAACGGTCCTGATCCAGGAAGAAAACCATTTTACCCTCTGCATCTCCAGCCAGGTGGGCTGCGCTCAGGGATGCGCCTTTTGCCTCACGGCCAAAGGCGGACTGATTCGGAACCTCACCCGGGGGGAAATTCTGTCCCAGATCATGGAAGTGGAAAGAGATCTTGCCGACCCTTCGGAACTGACCAATATCGTGGTCATGGGCATGGGAGAACCCTTGCACAATTATGACCCCATGATCAGCGCTTTAAAAACGGTGATGGACGCGGATTTCGGTTTGAAATATTCCGGACGGAGAATCACCCTTTCAACCGCCGGAGTTGTGCCGAACATGGCCCGGCTGGGCCGGGATATCACGGTGAATCTTGCGGTCTCCCTAAACGCCACGGACAATGGAACCCGAAACAGGCTCATGCCCATCAACCGAAAATATCCCATGGAAAAACTGCTTGAGGCCTGCCGTATATTTCCCCTGCCTCCTCGAAGGCGCATTACCTTTGAATACATCCTCATGGAAGGGATCAATGACTCTCCGGAAAACGCAGAAAAGCTGGCAAAACTGCTCCGACCCATCCGGGCCAAGGTAAACCTGATTCCCTTTAATGAACATGCCCAAAGTGAATTCCGAAGACCTCAAGAGGCCGTCATATCGGAGTTCCAGGATATCCTGATACGGCATCACAATACGGTGATGATTCGGAACAGCAAAGGTCGAGACATTTCCGCCGCTTGCGGTCAATTAAGGGCAAAGACCCTGGAATTCTCATGCCAGGAGTAGTTCCTTGTTCGCCTTGGGTGACACCGGAAAAACCAACAGGCTCTCTCTGCCGGAAGGCGATGTCAACACCACGTTCACCGGCTGATCTTCCGGGGCCTTTCCATAGCCTGCGCAAATGGCTCCTGCTTTCATCACCGCTTCGGGGACACCACCATCCGGCATTAAAACCAGGGGACCGGGAATGGATTCCATCTTCAGAAGAAAATCCTTTTGCCTGGAATAGCAGGTCATAATTTTTTCGTTGTCCTCCATGGTTCGACCGACTGCAATCTTCACCTCGGGAGACAGCCTGAAATGCCTTCCGTATTTTAAGAGCTCAAGATCCGCTTCCGAAGGATCGGGCTGATGGGCCAGTAAATCTTTCAACCGGACGGAGAATCCCCTGTCCGTCAAGAGGCACCCGCCTGCCGGAGCCGGGTAATGGGTAATCCCGTATTTTGCGGCAAGCTCCATCTGGGGCTTTCTGGATCTTCCTCTTAAATCCAACAACCGTTCTCGATCCACCTTGCCTGCTTTTTCCGGAAGGGTCTCGGGAAGAAGCCTTGCGCTTAAAGGCCGGACAATCATCCCGTCAAAACCCGAATTCTTTTCC
This sequence comes from Desulfobacteraceae bacterium, assembly GCA_013791935.1. Lineage (GTDB taxonomy): Bacteria > Desulfobacterota > Desulfobacteria > Desulfobacterales > UBA5616 > VMSV01. The sequence continues at coordinate 1,671 of VMSV01000213.1, forward strand.
ACATATCGAAGGGAAGAGGCCGTCTGGGACATGGGCCGCTGCCCCAGCACTTCTCCGCTGAAAAGGAAATCAAACCCTTGGTCCTCCATGATTTTCCCGGCCAGCTTGAACATCAGGGCATGGCAATCCATGCAGGGATTCATGTATTTTCCATACCCCACCGAAGGGTTTTTCAGCATCTCCATGTAAACCGGTGTAATCTTCTTTACGATCAGCGGAATCTTGGTTTTAGCGGACGCCTTTCGGGCTTTTTCCGAGGAAAAGAAGGGGGTTTCAAAGCTAACCCATTCCACATGGATTCCCTGGTCCTTCAGTACCAGACCCGACAGAATACTGTCCAACCCGCCGGAACAAAGGCCCAGGGCTTTAACTATGTTTGGTTCGTTATCCATAATTTTTTTTTAAAAAAAAGCATCCATTTTTGTAAGCCTTCTACAAAAGCGGATGCTTTTTGATGGTTTTATGATTTTTTCAAGCGGCCTTTGAAAGTTTCACCGCACACACCTTGAATTCCGGAATTCCGGAAACCGGGTCCAGAGCAGCATGGGTCAGTTTGTTGGCAGCAGCCCCTGCAAAATGGAAGGGAATGAAAACCGTGCCATCCGTGGCCATTTCCGACACTTTCAACCGGGCGCTGATTTCCCCTCTTCGGGAAGCGATATTCACCAGACTACCGTCTTCAAGACCGTATTTCCCGGCGTCGACCGGAGAAATTTCAACAAAACATTCCGGGGACCTCTCATTCAAACCGTCTGTTTTCATGGTCATGGTGCCGGTATGGTAGTGGTAAAGAACCCTTCCTGTGGTCATAAACAGGGGATATTGGTCATCAATACTTTCCGCCGGAGCCTTCCAATCAATGGCATGGAAAACCCCTTGGCCGGAGTTGAACCTCCCCACATGCAGGATGGGGGTTCCAGGATGTTCGGCTGTGGGGCATGGCCAGGCAATGCCCTCTTTCTCAATTCGCTCGTAAGTGATCCCCCCGTAGGACGGGGTTACTCTGGCTATTTCCTCCATAATGGCCCGGCTATTCTCATAGTCCATTTCGTATCCCATGCGTTTTGAAATCCCGCACACGATTTTCCAGTCATCCATGGATTCACCCGGAGAAGACAGAGCCTTGCGCACCCGCTGCACCCTTCGTTCCGTGTTGCTGAATGTGCCTTCCTTTTCTGCAAAGCAGGCCGAAGGCAGAACCACATCCGCAAGCCGGGCGGTTTCCGTCATAAAAATATCCTGAACCACCAGAAAATCCAGATGTTCGATGCACTTTTCCGCATGGTTGAGATCTGCATCGGAAACCATGGGATTTTCGCCCACAATAAAAAGGGCTTTTACTTCCCCGTCATGGGCCTTGGGAAACATCTCCGTCACTTTCAGGCCCACCTTATCGGAAAGACCGGTAACGCCCCAGGCGGCTTCCATTTTCTTTTTGATCTCTGGATCAGTCACGGCCTGGTATCCTGTGTACACATTGGGCAACCCTCCCATGTCGCAGGCGCCCTGAACATTGTTCTGACCCCTAAGGGGGTTGACCCCGCCGCCCTCGATCCCGAGGTTTCCGCAAAGCATGGCGAGATTGGCCAAGGATTTCACGTTATCCGTACCGGTGATATGCTGGGTGATTCCCATACAGTAAACAATGCTCCCGGCTTTTGCTCCGGCATAAAGTCGTGCCGCATCCACAAGGTCCCGGGCGGGAATACCGGAAATTTTTTCCACATATTCCGGCGTATATTTTTCAACCATGACTTTGAGGTCTTCAAACCCCCGGGTGCGTTCTTTAACAAATTCCTTATCATGAAGGTCTTCCTGGATGATGATATGCATCATGCCGTTGATCCAGGCCACATCCGATCCCAGATTCTGACGCAGATAAATATCGGCAAAATCGACAATTTTAATACGCCTGGGGTCCACCACAATCACTTTTGTCTTTTTGGATTTGGCGGCTCTTTTCAGATAGGTGGAAATCACCGGGTGATTTTCCGTGGTATTGGATCCTGTGATTAAAACCACATCCGCCTTTTCCAGACAGGCGATGGGGTTTGTCATGGCGCCACTTCCGAAAGCTGCGGCCAGACCGGCCACGGTGGAAGAATGTCAGAGACGGGCGCAATGGTCCACATTGTTGGTTTTCAGTACCGCCCTTGCGAATTTCTGAACAATGTAGTTCTCTTCATTGGTGACCCTGGCTGAAGTCAAAACACCGATGCTGTCCGGACCGTATTGATCCCGGATGCCTGTAAACTTTTCAGCCACCAGACTCAATGCCTCTTCCCATGAAGCTTCCCTGTGTTTGCCGTTTTCCTTGATCAGGGGCATGGTCAGCCTTTCTTGGGAATTTACAAAATCATACCCGAACCGCCCCTTCACGCACAAGCTCCCGTAATTGGGTCCAATTCCTTCCGCACCCGAAACCTTCACCACCTTGTTGTCCTTTACATGCAGATCAATCTGGCACCCCACTCCGCAGTAGCTGCAGGTGGTTCTAACTTTTCGGGTTTCCCAGGGTCGAACGCTATACCGCACATCCTTTTCCACCAGGGCTCCCACCGGGCAGACCTGGATGCATTCCCCGCAGAATACGCACTGGGAATCCTTCAAAGGCCTGTCTTCTTCCCCGGTTATCACCTTGCCATTATCCCCTCTGAACTGAATGGCGTTGTTCACCTGGATTTCGTTGCAGGCCTGAACACAGCGTCCGCAGAGAATGCACCTGGAAAAATCCCGAACGATAAATGGGTTGGCGTCTTCCAAAAGGTACGTGACATTCCTTTTGTCAAAATTTTCGCCGGACACCTGGTATCGATAGGCCAGGTCCTGCAACCGGCAGTCCCCCCACACCGGACAGAGTTGCTCGCTTTTATCCTCCCGGTTGACCTTTAACTGAAAGGCTGTCCAGTCTTGCGTGTCGGACCCTCGAACCGCACAATTGTGGTTTCCTGAACCCAATAATTTTTTGATGACATACTCACGGGCATGGACAACCCGGGGAGATTCGGTGAAGACCACCATACCCGAAACCGCTTCGGCGGAGCAGGCTTTGACAAGCTCTTTTTCTCCCGCAATTTCCACCATGCACACATTGCATGATCCTGTTGGGGAGGCTCCGCTCAAATAACACAGGGTCGGAATATCGATGTGTTTCCGCCGGGCGACTTTTAAAATCGTATCCCCGGGCTTAAAATGAAACTTGTTGCCATTAATGGTGATAAAGTGTTGATCATCCATGATACCGCCCTGTCTCCTTTTTATAGTCCCCTGAACGATTTAGATCGGTTTTCAGCCAGTCTGCCGAAAAATTTGTTTATTCGATGTTTGGTTTTTTGTCAATCCGCGATTCCTCATCCGTTTCCCTTCCACCGTTTTTCCCCACGGGATTCACCCTTAGCCAGTGCCATGAAGCTCTTACACCTTTTTTTTTCGCAAAAATATCAAACAGATGAGTATCCCTATCCCACAGCCTAAAATATCCGCCACCAAGTCCATGGCTTCGGCTCTTCTGTGGGGAAGAAATCGTTGATGCACCTCAATCATCGCCCCGAAAACCACAGAGGATAGCAAGGTTAGAATAATAAGTCCGGGGTTCTTGATGGCCTTCACCGAGATCGCAAATGCCCTCCAGAACAATACGGCCAAAACCACAAAAGCCCCGAAGTGCATCAGCTTATCCGATTGATTAAAGGTTGGAATCGGAATGGAGGAACGAGTGGAAGACAGGATCCATATCACGCTGCAATAAGTGATCACAGCCATCCAGTTTATCAGAATACGACCCGATTTCGCGTTTATCATGAGCTTGTATTTGTTCACTTTAAGGAATCATTCAATTCACGCCCGAATTTTATCCTTACAGGCATCGGCTTCAAACAAGGTTGACCCACCCATATTGCGGCCAATATAACCGGTCAACTTGACATCACCACCAAACTTCAGTTACAAACCTTTTATCAGAAATTCGGCTTTTACCAGATTAACGTTTTTTTTCCAAAGAAAAAATAAAACATTGGATATACGTCATCCCTTCATAGACACCCCATCGAATCTTGATAAGGCCTTGAAAGAACTTACCAAAGAGAAGGCCATTGCTGTGGATCTGGAATCAGACTCCATGTACCATTTTTCTGAAAAGGTCTGCCTGATCCAGGTGGCCGGGGAAGAATCCAGCTTTCTGTTCGATCCTCTTCTGCCCCTTGATCTTTCGCCCTTAAAAGACATTTTCCGGAATCCGGCCATAAAAAAAGTATTCCATGGAGCGGACTATGATATTCGATCCTTGTACCGGGATTTTTCCTTTGAGGTGAATCCTCTTTTTGACACCCAGATAGCCTGCCGCTATCTGGGCATGAAAGAAACAGGCTTGGAAGCCGTTCTTAAAGAATTCTTCGAGGTTTCCCTGAACAAAAAATACCAGAAAAAAGACTGGTCCCAACGCCCCTTGCCGGAAGAAATGGTGGAATACGCGGCCAATGATGTGCGATACCTTCTGCCCCTTGAGAAAATCCTGGAAAAGAACCTGGAAAATCTCAAGCGGTTGGATTGGGTTCTGGAAGACTGCGACCTTCTGAGCCAGGTCCGTCCGGCACAGGCAAACCATAACCCCTTGTTTTTCAGCTTCAAGGGCGCCGGTGCCTTTCCCCGGAAAGACCTTGGGCTTCTTGAGGCGCTCCTTCAACTCAGGAAACGCATGGCCATGCAGAAAGACAAGCCCCCATTCAAAATCTTCCAGAACACCGTGATTGAAAGAATCGTGGCATCCAAACCCCAAAGCCTGTCACAGCTTAAAAGCCTCAACCTATTAAGTTCAGGGCAAATTGAAATGTACGGTCAACCCTTTCTTGAAACCATAGAAACCGCCTTGGCTTCTTCTGAAACCAACCTGCCGGCGTATCCCCGGAAGAAAGCCCGGCCCCTGAAAGAATCCGAACAGAAACGCATTCTACGCCTGAAGGAATGGAAAGACATGAAAGCCGAAGAACTCCAAATTGACCCTTCCCTGGTGCTGAATAAATCCCTCATGACCGCCATTGCCGTCTGCCACCCGAAAAAGGTTGAGGATCTTGAACCTATTAAAGAAATGCGGAGATGGCAGATTCGGGAATTCGGCCCGGATATCCTGAGTCTTCTGGGACAAAAAAAATAATCTTGTCATCCTGCTTGGAGCACCCGTGATGCAAAGAATCTCTTTTGATTGTGAAGGGTTGGCCCTGGAAGGGCTGCTGAACCCCAATCCATCCTCCAAAGGGGTGGTGATTGCCCATCCCCACCCCCTGTATGGCGGGGATATGCACAATCCGGTGGTGGCATCCATGGCCAAGGCCTTTGAAAAAAAAGGATACACCACCTTGCGATTGAATTTCAGGGGGGTTGGAAACAGCCGGGGGGATTATGATAACGGGGAGAGAGAACAAAAAGACATTCTGGCGGCTGCGGCACATTTAACGGACCTGGGCATGACCCGGGTCGACCTTTCGGGTTATTCCTTCGGGGCCTGGGTGATTTCCCGGTTGACGGACCTTCCCCCGGCTGTAAAACAAATAATCCTGGTCGCCCCACCCATCGCCATGATGCCCTTTAATCCATCCCCGGCCCTGGACCGGGTCAAGGCCATGATCACCGGAAGTGAAGATGATATCGCCCCTGCCGCACAACTCCGAAAATTGCTTGAAGATTTGAAATCCGGGGCAAAGCTTGAAGTGATCCCCGGCGCAGACCATTTCTACGCCTGGCATACAGATGCCCTGGAATCGAGTATTTCATCTTTTCTGGCTTGAAACAGCATCCCTGAGCAGAATCTTAAGACCCGCCAGGGTTCCTTTCCACAGGGCGTCATTCCGGGCCATGCGAATCTATCTCACTCATGGCCCTTTCCCCCTATGCAAAATTTTCCTCATATCGAGTCCAGAAGTCTTTCAAGGTGAAGCGATGGGTCTGGGTGCCGTAGCATTCCACCACATATCCGGCGCAAGTGGCCCCCATGCGTGCTGCTACCATAAGGTCTTTTTGCAGAATCAGTCCTTTGATCAACCCGGCCCGAAAGGCGTCTCCTGCCCCCGTGGGATCCACCACTTTCCGGGTTTTCACTGCGGGAATATGATCCATTTTGCCCTGCCCGAAAAGGACCACCGACCCCTTTTCCCCAAGGGTGGTGATAATGAAGGGGGTTTGTTCAAACAGGTCCGAATCGTCAAAACCCGTGGCTTTTTTAATCAGATCCAGTTCATAATCATTGGAAATCAAGATCTCGGCACCCTGAATCATTTCCCGAATGACCGTGCTTTCCATGGCCGGAATCTGCTGGCCGGGGTCGAAAATATAGGGGATATTCAGTTCCTTGTATTTCCGGCTGTAGGCAAGCATGTCCTCCACATTCCCGGGGGAAACAATCCCCATGGCCTGGACGGGCGAATCCTTTAACCGGTCTTCCAGGGCAAAATTGGAGGCAAATTTCATGGCGCCGGGGTTGAAGCCCGTAATCTGGTTGTCCGCCATGTCGGTGGTGATATAGGCTCCGGCGGTAAATTCCTCGGGAATGGTCTTCACCCCGGAAAGGTCGACCCCATGGCCCAAGAGCCATTTCTCATAACGATCAAAATCCTTCCCCACAGCCGAAAGCACCGTGGGCTTTTCCCCGAGAAGGGCCAGGGTATAGGCGATATTGCCCGCTGTGCCCCCGAAATTTTCTTTGAGGCCGTTCACCACAAAAGAAACATTCAGCACATGAATTTTGTCCGGTAGAATGTGGTCTTCAAATTTTCCGGGAAAATCCATAATTCGATCATACGCCAGCGAACCGGAAATAAATATCTGCATATCTTTGCCCCCTTATTCACTCTCACCCCGACCCTCCCCGGTTGAGTGAGAGGACGTTTTGTTTTTTAAAGTTGCAGTCCCTTAGCCTAAGGGACCTATTTTCCTCAACCGCCTGCAGGAGCACATTTCGGAAGGGCGAACCCGCCTGAACCCGAAGGAATCCCTTGGGGCCTTACGCTTCCGGCAGACATGAGTTTTTTCACTTTTTTATGACTGCATTCTGGGCACACTGGATTTTTTCGATCCGAGGCCATCATCAGGCTTTCAAACTGGTGGTTGCATTTCTCGCATACAAACTCAAAAATCGGCATGGTTCTTGTTCTCCTTTATATATGACTTTTCTGGAACAATCTGATATCATCGATGCAAATTTTAATCAAATGCCAAGAAATGTATAGTTGCCTTTCATGTCCCGAAAAAAAATAATCTTCATCATTCTGTCCACCGGAATCCTCTTGGCAGGGCTTCTCTTTTTTTTCACCCACTCCCTGATTCGTCTAAAATTGGAAGAGACCATCCGTTTCCAGCTTGAAACCCGGTTTGATGAAAAAAACGGAAACCTTCAATTCAAATCGTTACAGATAAACCTCTTTCCATCCCCCCACCTGACGCTCAAAAACATTGTTTTTAATTTTCCTCACAAAGTAGAAGGGTCCATCAAACGTCTTGAGGCTTATCCAAAATTTCGTTCCCTGGTGATTGGAAAGCTGGAAGTTTCGGACATAGAAATTGAATCTCTGGATATCACGGTATTCATCCCGGCCCGAAGTGCCCCTCCTTTACCCCCGGGCGTTTCAGCCTTAAGGCCAGCCCTTGAAAAGACCTTTGATTTTTTTAGAAAATACACGCCGGGGCTCACCCTTCGATTGAATAAAGGGAAAATCACAACGGCTTACGGCGAGAATCCCTCCCTGAACTTTTTTGATATCCGTTCGGTTTTGAGTTCATCCTCCTCCCGGATCTTTATTTCTCTTTCTTGCGGGTCGAACCTATGGGAACATGCCTCCCTGGATTTCACCCTCCACGACAAAACCTTTAACGGATCCGGCAAGGCGGGTATCCAAAAATTGCAGGTTGACAAAATCCCTGAAGCCCTGTTTCCCAAAGCAAACCAATGGATCTCCCACGTGAATTCCGATATCGAAATTCATTTCACCACACAAGGATTGACCGAAATCAAGGGGGACGCCCAAGGCAACGCGGCTTTGATCCTTCACCCGGAAAAGCAGGAACCCCTTCCCGTCCATTGCTCGGAATTCAGTGGCACTTTTCTTCTCTCGGAAGCCATCACCACGCTAAAAATGGAGCGGCTTACTCTGACCGAACCCGGCGCCAAGCTGAGCGGTGAATACCGGTGGGACAAGAAAACGCCCCTGGCCTTGCTGGAGGTCACCGGCACCGACGTGGACGTGCCTTCCGTCAGAAAGGCATCCCTGGCATTGTTCGGCCGCTTCAAAACCACCCGGACCATCTTTGATTATGTTCGGGAAGGTCATATTTCCAGCGTCACTTTTTCCGGTAGGGCACCGACGTTCAAAGAATTTAAAAACCCCGGCAGCATAAAACTGGAAAGCCATCTGGATCATGGCCGGGCCTTCATTCCAAAAGCCGAACTGGATCTCCAGGATGTTTTCGGGGATGTGAGCGTTCTGGAAGGGGTCCTTATCGGGGAAAATCTTCGTGCACGTTTTGGAAATACAACGGGAAAAGACGGCCGTTTCAAAATCGGTCTCCACGGTCCAGAGGCCCCCATGGATCTTATGGTGTCGGTTGACGCAGACCTGTCCCGGTTGCCCCCGGTTCTCCTTCGTCTGATCAAAGGCAGCGGATTCCAGAGAGAAATGAGCCAGGTGAAGGACTGCAAGGGCCATGGAACCGGCAAGCTCTTTTTGGGGGGAAAAGTACATGCCGTAAAACCCAGGGTGGAGGTGGACGGGTTTTCCTTATCCGCCCGATACTTGAGAACCCCCCTTGCAACCACAATCACAGGGAAAAAGCTTCTCTATGACAACAACCGAATTGAAGTCCATCAGGCCCAAGGAACCTGGGGAAGCTCAAAATTCAAAGATTTTTCAGCGGTTTTCGACTGGCGCAAGACCCCTGCCCTGGTCTGGAAATTTGAAAACGCCTCCCTGGTTTCGGAGGAAATTTATCCCTGGCTCACCTCCCTCAAAGGTTTTGCTGATTCTTTTCAGATGATTAACTCCTTAAAGGGAGGGATGGATCTTGCCAAAACCCGAATTGAAGGCCCTCTTTTTTCCCCGGCCCAATGGTCTTTCACCACCTCGGGAGCCACTCAGGAACTGAATGTTATTGATGAAAGCCTTTTTCCTTCGGAGGTTATAATCAAAGGGGACTTTAATGCAACCAACCAAACCCTTACCTTTTCCAATGCCTTTTTCAATTTTTCCGATACGGCCCTGGCCGGTTCAGGTCGTTTGCTTTTGCCACCGGGCAGAATGAAAACCGGAAACATCCTCGTTAAAGGCTTCATCGGGCCCGAATCCTTCCCCTGGTTTTTAAACAAAATCGCCCTGCCCTTTAAAATGCAAAAAGGGGTCTCCGCCACCCTTTCAGATGTGATTTCCTCCTGGAATCCGGAAGGCCGGAATGATTTTTCAGGCTCCCTGGCCTTTAAAGACGGGCCCCTGATTTCCATGGCTGGCATGAAAGACAATAACCATATTGAGGTGAACGCCCTGGCCATCAACGACGACCTTTCCAATGCATCCCTCGCTTTCAAGCGGGATGCCGGAATCCTTACCATGGATTTTAAAGGCCGGCTGGATCTGGTCTCTTTGGAAAAACTCATCGAATCCCAAGAGCTTGTCTCCGGGGCCATAAATGGCGATTTTCATGCGGCAATTCTTATGGATCATATGGAAAAATCAACCCTGGAGGGTTTTCTGGAGGCTAAAAACCTCTCCTTCGGCGAGATGATGAATCTCCCCTTGGCTTTTGACACGTTTTCCCTGAAATCGGAGAACAAGGAATACACCGTAACCGCCGATTGCACTTTTCAAAAAGACACCCCTCTGCACGTGGACGGCAAGATCTATCCCCTGTCTTCGGAAATGGGGTTTGACTTGAACATCGCTTCGGACCATCTCAATGTGGATCAATTCATTTCCTATTTTAAAAAGCGGAAAAAACAAAACAACCCCAAAAAGCCAGGCCAAATATATCATGCCCCCATCAAGGGCAGCATTCGGACCGAGTGCAAGCAGGTTGTCTTCAACCAATACCAATGGTCGGATGTCAAGGCCGACCTGATGGTGAATCCCAAATCCGTAGTGGTGAATATCCTGGAAGGGGATTTGTGTGGCATTCAAACCCCCGGGCAGCTTTTGATCGGAGCCGAGGATCTTCGCATGAGATTTAATCCGTCCTCGGAAAACCACAAATTTGAAGACACTCTTCCCTGCCTGGGGTCCAAGAAAGATCTGGTTCAAGGGGATTTTGTCCTGAACGGAGAAGTCATCGCCGGAGCGGACTTCCAATCCCTTTGGCAGTCCACCCAAGGAAATTTTTCCCTCCATGCCCAAAACGGTAGAATCTATAAATTCAACCTTCTGGCCAAGGTTTTTGCGCTCTTGAATATCACGGAAATTTTCCGGGGGAACCTCCCGGACATTGCCCGGGAAGGATTCAGTTACAACAGCATCGATATGGAAGGAACCGTGGAAGGCTCCAAAATCATTCTTCAAAAGGCCTTTATCGATGGGGCTTCCATGGGCATTGTCATGAAAGGGGAAATCGACCCGAAAAATGACCGGATGGACATTACCCTTTTGGTGGCGCCTTTAAAAACCATGGATTATATTCTGGGGAAAATACCCCTGGTGAATCGCCTGATCAAGGGTGCCCTGGTTTCCATCCCCGTTCAAATCAAAGGCAGCATGAAAGACCCTGAAGTTTCAACCCTCTCCCCTGCCTCGGTGGACACGGGCTTGGTGGGGTTCATGAAAAACACACTTAAACTGCCCATTACGATTATTGAACCTTTTTTATCCCCGGGAAAAGAAAAGGAGAAACCCGATGAATCTGACGACCGTAAAAATTGAAAACCCAAAAGAATACAACATGATTCTGGGACATTCCCATTTCATCAAAACCGTGGAGGATATCCACGAGGCCATGGTCAATGCTATCCCCATGGCCAAATTCGGTGTGGCCTTCTGTGAAGCCTCCCAGGATTGTCTGGTACGGTATTCCGGAACGAATGAAGAACTCCTGGGCCTGGCACGGCAAAACGCCTTTGCCCTGGCCGCCGGCCACAGCTTCATCCTGTTCATGAAGGACGCCTATCCGGTGAATGTGTTGAACGCCATCAAGAATGTCCCGGAAGTCTGTCGTATTTTCTGCGCCACCGCCAATCCTGTGGAGGTGATCATTGCCGAAACCGAACAAGGCAGAGGCATTCTGGGCGTGATCGACGGTTTTACCGCCAAGGGCATTGAAACGGAAGAAGATATCCTTCAAAGAAAGCAACTGCTCCGGGCCATTGGTTACAAGCTATAGCCGAAAATATTCGCATGTTGGTTTAAATATCAAATCCGAAGCACAAAATTCAAATTTGAAGTTTATTTTTGCTTGCTATTCACCCAACGATGGTTAATTTCACAGTCAACGCGAACCTATTCA
>VMSV01000083.1 GCA_013791935.1 Desulfobacteraceae bacterium
CCTTTTTGCTCCGCCTCCAGCTTGAGTCGATTCCGAATGCCCGCATCCACGGGGTCGGACCGAAAGAGGCCTTGGCAAAGGGCTTTGATGTAAAACCCCGTGCCCCCCGAGACAATGGGGAAAATTCCCCGGGCATGAAGCCCACAGATAATGCCGTGGGCCTGCTCGGCAAAAAGGTTTGCATCAAAGGGTTCATCCGGGTCGAGAATGTCGATCATGTGATGGGGGGCGGCTTGCCTTTCGGCAGGAGTGGGCTTTGCCGTGCCGATATCCATCTGCCGGTAGATTTGAACGGAATCGGCATTGACGATTTCTCCGCCCAGGGCTTTTGCCACCGCAATGGCCGTTGCGGTTTTCCCCACCGCCGTGGGACCGCACAACACGATGATTTTCGGTTTTTCATTCAAAGGGGTCATAGGCTGTTGATCTTTTTTATGTTTGGATTCATCCTATCAAAGATTCCTTCATTCGTCCACAGCCGCTTCAGCCCCTCCCCCATGGCCCTGCATCCCCATATTGGTCTTGACACAAACCACCGTATTCCCTATCCTGTCTACCTGAAAAACAGTGTAATGAAAAGGCGTTACCGTATTTCACCCGAACCAAGTCCAACCCGTCATCAGGATCAAAAAGGAGCCTTGCCATGAATATCGCCATTGTGGGTGGAGACCAGCGATGCCTGGAGCTGATAGAGCTCATTCAGAGGCATCATTTTCAGGAGATCACCCCTAAAATACTGGCTGTTGCAGATGAAGACCAGACCGGTCCGGGGATTGTTCGGGCCAAGGAGATGGGATTTTTTGTTACATCCGATTATAACGAGTTTTTCAGGCGCGATGACATCAACCTCATCATCGAGCTGAAAGACGACATGGATATTTATAACGATATCCTCGAAAAAAAAGGGAAAAACGTCCGGGCCATCTCCAGCAAAACCGCACAGTTGTTCTGGGAAATCGGCATGATTTCCGATCTTCACCGCAACACCTCCAATAAACTCCAGAAAATAGAGGCCATGAGCGACCTCATTTTCAACACCCTGATCCACGAAGAGGTACTGGTCATTGCAAACGATTACCGTATCCTCGACGTCAATGATACGCTGCTGAAAAAAACCGGTTTGAAACGGGATGAAGTCATCGGACGCTTCTGTTATGAGATCACCCATCATCTAACAGCTCCCTGCATGGGATTGGATCATCCCTGCCCCCTGGTTGAAACCCTGAAGTCCGGCACACCCTCCCAGGTTACCCATACCCATCTGGACAAGAATAACCGCGAATTGTTTTACTCCATTTCATGCTATCCGATTTATGAGAACAGCAAAATTACCGGGGTGGTGGAAATGTCAAGGGACATCACCCGGGATATCAATTACCAGAGAACCATGATGCACCAGGAAAAGATGATTTCCATCGGGCGGCTTTCGGCAGGCGTGGCCCATGAAATCAACAATCCCCTCACCACCATTCTGACCACCGCCATTCTCCTTCAGGAAGATATGGAAAAAACAGACCCCCTGTATGGAGAATTGGAAACCATCTCCAAGGAGGCCATCCGCTGCCGGGAAATCGTCACCAGTCTGCTGGATTTTGCCAGACAAAGCGCGCCGGAGAAAAAACAGGGCGACATCAACGCCATTGTATCAGAAAGTGTGCTTCTTACCAAAAAACAGGCTGCCTTCAGCGATATCCATATTTCCCAAATCCTGGATAAAAACATCCCCCTGGTCCTGGTGGACAAGGGACAGATCCAGCAGGCCATGATCAATCTTCTGATCAATGCGGTGGAAGCCACAGGGGCCGGAGGCAACATCAAGGTGGTTTCCCGATTGGATTCCAAAAGGAATAATGTTGAGATTGAGATTTCCGATTCCGGGGTGGGCATGGATGAAAAAACCATCAGCCGAATTTTCGACCCGTTTTACACCAACAAGGAAACCGGAACCGGCCTGGGGCTTGCCATCACCCTGGGCATCATTGAGCAGCATGACGGCGGCATCAACGTGAAAAGCAGGCCGGGCAAGGGGACCACCTTTACCATCAAATTTCCCTTGAAGAATGGAGAACATGATGCCTGACAAGCCGGAACTGCTTATTGTTGATGATGAGCCCAGCATTCTTGCCAACTGTGAAAAAATCCTGGGCAAACTCAACTTCAACATCACCACGGCTTCAAACGGATTGGAAGCGCTGACCTTGCTAAAGGCACGATCATTTGATGTGGTCATTACGGATTTAAAGATGAGCCGCATGGGGGGTATGGCGGTTCTGGATCATATTCGGGAGCACCAGCCGGGAACCCGGGTCATCGTCATGACGGGTTTTGCTTCGGTGGCTTCTGCCGTGGAGGTGATGAAATCCGGGGCTTTTGATTATCTGCCCAAGCCCTTTACACCGGACGAGCTGCGCTCCGTTACCCTCCAGGCTTTGGAGAACGCGGAAACAGGACGCCGGAACCGGCAGCTCATGGAATCACCTTCACCCATCAAAGCGGTCTCCCATCAGCTGGTGGGGACCAGTGACAAGATCAGAAAAGTCGTCACCATGATTGAAAAGGTGGCCCCCACGGATTCCACCGTCTTGATCTGCGGGGAAAGCGGTACAGGGAAAGAGCTGGTGGCCCGGGCCGTCCACGCGAACAGCAGCAGGAGGGACAAGGTTTTTTTTGCACTGGACTGTGGGACCCTGTCCAAAACCCTTCTGGAAAGTGAGCTTTTCGGATATCGAAAAGGCGCTTTCACCGGGGCGGACCGGGACAAGGAAGGCATTTTTTCCATGGCGGATTCCGGAACGGTTTTTCTGGATGAAATTGGAAATATTGATCGGGAAATCCAGGGAAAGTTGCTACGGTTCCTTGAAAACAGGGAATTTATTGAAATTGGAGGAAACCAGCCCCGCAAGGTGAATATCCGGCTTATTTTCGCAACCAACCGGAACCTTCAGGACATGGTGGATGAGGGCTCTTTCCGGGAGGATTTCTATTACAGGATTTTTGTCTACCCCATTCTCATTCCTCCTTTGCGGGAAAGGAGAACGGATATCCCTTCCATTGCCTATTTTTTCCTGAACCAATTTTCCGAAACCATGGGGAAACGAATAAAAGGGTTTTCCGATGACGCCATGCAAAGGCTCTCCCGACATGACTGGCCCGGAAATATCCGGCAGTTGAGGAACGTGATTGAAAGGGCTGTGATTCTTGCAGACCATGAGGAGATCACTCCAAAGGATATGGCCCTCTCATGGGAATCCAATGAAGTGGAGCAGATGCTGGATATGGTTCCGGAAACCAATGAAGAATTCAAAAAATTGAAAAAAGAAATCCGGGAAAAGGCAGTGATCCGGATTGAAAAAAATTTCCTGTTAAACGCCTTGACCAAAAACAAAGGCAATGTCACTCAAGCGGCGAAAAACGCCGGCCTTCAACGAAGTAATTTTCAGAATCTCATGAAAAAACATGGGATTAAAAAAAAGTAGCAGGCAGATTCAAAGAAAAATATACAATGCATATTTTTTCTATACACTTATTTAATTACCGTCCTTCCTGATCCTCATGGGATGGAAACAGGACTTCTGCCTTGCCCTCCTTCCTGAAACGTAATGAATCCCTTCGTTGTTCAACCAAAAACCGCCTATTTTTAAAATACAGTTTTCTTCAACACCCACCTTGTCAATTTAAATATACTAAGTTAAATCAGATTATTAAAATTTAATTTCATCCTGGCATCCCAAATGCAAACAAAAAGTTCAAACGGTTAATGAATTTCTGATCAGTCAATTCACGAAATTTTAACAGATATGAAAAAGGAGGACAGGATGGAAAACACGGGCCAAAGAATCATGGTGGTGGATGACGAGGAACATATCTGCAAGAGTGTGGAGAAAATCCTTAAGAAAAACAATTTTCAAGTGGATTTTGCCACCAGTGCCGATGAAGCCCTGGCAAAAATGGCAGTTGAAACCTATTCCCTCCTGATTTCCGATATTGTGATGCCGGGTAAAAACGGCCTGGAACTCCTCAAACTGGTGAAAAGCCAGTGGCCCCTCACCAAAGCCATGATGATCACGGCTTACGCGTCCACAGATACGGCCGTGAAGGCTATTCGCCTGGGAGCCCTGGACTATCTGCCCAAACCCTTCACGCCTTCGGAACTGAGGACAAAAGTGAATCTTGTCCTTTCAGGTGATTTGAAGGAAGCGCCCGTCACGGAAAAGGAAAAGGAAAGCATCCATGCCATTGATGTGGATATGCCCTTTGATCAGGAAGAAGTGGCCAAAGCCACCGGCGAAGATTATACGAAAAGGCTAGGCAGGGGTGACATGCCCGTGGTGGAAGTCAAAATCAGCCAGCCTATTGCCGGTTTTTGTGACATGGGCGACATGGTGTGCGATATCTTTAAAAAACTCGGTATGACCTGCAAGGCCGGGGTTAAATCCGCAGTCTGCCCCCAGAAAAAGGCAAAAAAAACAAAAGGCGCTTCCAAGGACAAGGGATTTGACGCCAAAGTACTCATCGGTATAGACCAACCCTTCAATTACGATGAGGTGGTTTCCGTCACCGGGCCTGAATATATAAGAAACCTTCATAACGGTTATTCTTTTGTCCCCTACGAGGAATTGAAGGCCAATATGGCCAAGACGATGGAAAGCCGGTCCATGGATGTGGACATTCCCTTTGACCGTGACGAAGTGGCCAAATCCACCGGTGAAGATTATACGAAAATGCTGGGCAGAGGAGACATGCCGGTGGTGGAAGTGAAAGCCTCCCAGCCCATTGCCGGTTTCTGTGACATGGGCGACATGGTGTGCGATATCTTTAAAAAACTCGGCGCGACCTGCAAGGCCGGAGTTAAAACCAAAGCCTGCCCCCAGAAAAAAGCCAAAAAAGGCAAAAGCGCGGCCAAGGGTTCAGGTTTTGACGCAAAACGAATGATCGGCCCGGAATTTCCATTCGACTATGAAGAGGTCGTAGCTGCCACTGGTCCCTCTTTTGCAAGAAATTTGGTTCATGAAGGACTGGTGGTTACCCCCTATGAGGAACTGAAGAATAATTACAGCCTCATGATGGAACAAGAAGCAGCCAGAACAAGCCAGGCAGGAATCCTCGTCATTGATGATGAGGTGGGGGTGAACAACAATATCCGGAAAATCCTGGAGAAAAAGGATTTTATCGTAGATCAGGCTTTTACCAAATCAGAGGCCCTGGAAAAAATCCATTCGGGATTTTACAAGCTGGTTCTCTTGGATCTCAGAATACCCGGCGTTAAAGGGCTCGAACTTCTGGAGGCCATCAGGCGCAGCCTTCCGGAAACCAGGGTCGTTATCGTAACCGGTTATGCAAGCATTGAAACCGCAGTGGAAACCGCGAGGCTCGGGGCTGTGGATTATCTGGCGAAACCCTTTACGCCGGATGAAATTCGTCTCGTAACTGAAAACGCCTTTCAACTGGCCGCATAAAAACACGTATTGACCAGGCGCCAGCCTTCCATCCCGGAAAGGCTGGCGCCTATTTTGTTCATCTTCCAAATCCCATTTATTTTTTTCATCCCTGCTTAAAATATTCTGCCCATATTTTTAACCCGTAAAAATAAAATCTGATTGACAAGAATAAAATGTTACCGATATAAGCTTTCCTTTGATTCAGTACCTTTTTTCATTTCAGCAAATCGTAGAACACCCAAAAAAAGAAGGAGTGCCGAATGCCAGAGAATATCTTAGGCTCCGTATTGGTTGTCGGGGGTGGGATCGCCGGAATGCAAGCAGCAATCGATCTGGCTGATTCCGGATATTATGTCTATCTTCTTGAAAAATCACCCTCCATCGGGGGCGTCATGTCCCAGCTGGACAAAACCTTTCCAACCAATGATTGCGCCATGTGAATCATCTCCCCCAAGCTGGTCGAGGTCGGCCGGCACCTGAACATCGAGTTGATCACGTATGCAGATCTGCAATCCGTTGAAGGTTCGCCCGGGAATTTCAAGGTGAAAGTCAGGAAAAAAGCCCGTAGCATCCATATGGATTTGTGCACGGGATGTGGCGCTTGTGTGGACAACTGCCCGGTCCTGTATCAGGCGGCAAATTAATTTTTTGGCCCACAACCCCCTTTATGAAACCGGTACCCATGGAACAGAGCACAAAAACCAAGAAGGATCAAAAATCAATGGGAAACGAAATCACCCTCGATTGGGATAAAATCAATGATATCATAGAAAAATACCATCGGGACAAAGAGTCCCTTTTAATGATCATGCAGGATATCAGCGATATCTACAACTATGTCCCCAAAGAAACCATTCCGGTTCTGTCTGAAAAATTGAATGTATCGGTAACCCTGATCTACAGTGTTGCCAGTTTTTATAAAACCATCAGCCTGGAACCCCGCGGGAAATTCATTGTCAGCGTTTGTACGGGAACGGCTTGCCACGTCAGGGGTGCGGACAAAATCATGGATACCCTTGAAGGGTATCTGAATATCAGAGAAGGTCAAACCACCCTGGACAAGATGTTCACCCTCGAGGGCGTACGCTGCATAGGATGCTGCGCTTCCGGGCCTGTAATCACGGTGAATCAGGACACCCACGGCGGCCTGGACCGGACCAGCACACTGAAAGTCGTGCAGGAGTATCAACAGCGCATAACCTAGCGATTCTGTAAACGGAGGATATTAATCATTATGGCTGCATTGGAAACCAGGGAAGCCCTGAAAACCTTAAGGGATTCACTTAAATCTGATGAGAATAAAAAAAAGCATCTGATTTCATTGTGTGCAGGATCGGGTTGCGGTGCTTACGGAACCTCAAATGTCCATCAGACGTTGGTGGAAGAACTCGAAAAACAGGGGATGTCCGATCAGGTAGAGATTAAACTCTCCGGATGCCATGGCTTTTGTGAAAAAGGGCCGATCATGGTGATTCACCCGGAAGGAATTTTCTATCCCCAGATCAAAGCGGAGCATATCCCCGAGATCGTTGAAAAATCCATCAAAGGGGGAGAAACCGTTCAAGCCCGCTTGTTTAAGGACCCTGGAACCAAGAAGCAGATCGCCCATGAGGAGGATATCCCTTTTTACAAACTTCAACAGCGGATCATCTTCGGTAAAAATGGCCTCATTGACCCCACCAATATTGAAGATTACATCAAATACGATGGATACCTCGCTTTGGAAAAAATCCTTTTTGAAATGAAACCCGAGGGCGTCATCGATGAAGTAAAAAAAGCCAATTTAAGGGGACGCGGAGGAGGCGGATTCCCCACCGGAATAAAATGGGCCACATGCCGCAAGCACCACGGCAATCGATATGTGATCTGCAACGCGGATGAAGGGGATCCCGGCGCCTATATGGACCGGAGTCTTCTGGAAGGAAATCCCCACAGTGTAATCGAAGGAATGCTCATCGGTGCCTATGCCGTCGGCTCCAGCGAGGGCTATGTGTATGTCCGGCATGAATATCCCCTGGCGGTTAAAAATCTCGGGATCGCCCTGGATGCGGCCAGAGAAAAAGGGCTTCTGGGCAAAAACATTCTGGGTTCCGGATTTGATTTCGACATTCATGTGAGCCGGGGCGGCGGAGCATTTGTCTGCGGTGAATCCACGGCCTTGATGGCGTCCTTGGAAGGAAAACCCGGAAGACCCAAAGCCAAATATGTGCACACGGTTGAAAAAGGTTTCCGCCAGGGTCCTTCCACCCTGAACAACGTCGAAACCTGGGCCAATGTACCGGTGATCATCAATAACGGCGCTGCCTGGTATGCTTCCATCGGCACCGAGCACAGCAAAGGCACGAAGATTTTCTCCCTGGTGGGGAAAGTCGTCAACACCGGTCTCGTTGAAGTTCCCATGGGAACCAGCCTGCGGACCATCATTTTTGACATCGGCGGCGGCATCCCGAAAAAGAAGAAGTTTAAGGCCGTACAGTGCGGCGGACCTTCCGGGGGCTGTATCCCCGAACGCTTCCTGGATCTCGGAGTGGACTTTGACGAGCTCAACAAAGTCGGTTCCATGATGGGTTCCGGGGGTATGATCGTCATGGACGAGGACACCTGCATGGTGGACGTGGCCCGGTATTTCATGGATTTTCTCAAAGACGAATCCTGCGGTCAGTGCAATCCCTGCCGGGAAGGCATCAAGCAGATGCTGGAAATCCTCACCAACATCTGTGACGGGAAAGGCAAGGAGGGAGACATCGAGCTCCTGGAAGAACTCGGCGCCATGATTCAGAAATTTTCCCTCTGCGGATTGGGAACCTCGGCGCCCAACCCGGTATTGACCACCATCTTGTATTTCCGGGATGAATATGAACAGCACATCAAGGACAAGAAATGCAAGGCAGGGGTATGCAAGCCCTTGTTCCACTATGAAATTGACGACAATGCCTGCACCGGATGCGGCGTGTGCGCGAGAAAATGTCCTCAGGAAGCCATTGCCGGTGAGAAAAAGAAACCCCATGTCCTGAGTCAGGAAAAATGCATTAAGTGCGGGATCTGTTATGATGCCTGCAAATTTAACGCACTGGTTATTCGTTAATAAAATCGACCATGATTAAGGGATATCATCTATGATTACGTTTAAAATAAACGGTAAGGAAGTCCAGGGAGAAGAGGGGCAATATGTCCTTCAGGTTGCTGAAAAAAACGGCGTGGAAATCCCGACCATGTGCCACCATAAAGCATTGGAGCCGGCCGGCATGTGCCGCCTTTGTACTGTTGAAATGTTTGACGGTCGAAGATCCCGGTACGTCACCGCCTGCAACTACCCCATCTGGGAAGGCATGGAAATTTTCACAGCAAGTGAAGCCGTCATTGAAGGCCGAAAACTGATCGTAGAAATGCTCCTGGCACGATGCCCTGAAGTGCCTTTCTTGCAAGACCTGGCCAAAAAATACGGCGTGGAAAAACCCCGTTTCAAGGCCGAAGGGGATGACTGCATCCTCTGCGGCCTCTGTGTCCGCATGTGTGAAAAAATGGGGAACAGCGCCATCAGTCTTACGGGACGGGGCCTGGATATGAAGGTGGATACCCCCTTCCATGTTCAAACCGATGTTTGCAAGGCCTGCGGGGCTTGCGCATTTGTCTGTCCCACCGGCCATATCACCATTGAAAAAATTCAGGAAGAGATCTCCACGCAGAAAAGCATGCCCATTCCTTCGGAATACGAAATGGGGCTCAAGGGGAGAAAACCCATTTACGTGCCCTATGCCCAGGCGGTTCCCAATACGCCTGCCATCGACCGGGATGTGTGCATGCATTTTAAAACCGGCGGCTGCAAGGTCTGCACGGAATTCTGCGGCGTAAACGCCATCGACCACACCATGAAAGATGAAATCGTGGAACTGGATGTGGGTTCCATCATTCTGGCTCCGGGATTCGAGCCTTTTGATCCGACCAAATTCGATTTTTACGGATACGCCAAACACCCCAACGTGGTGACGGCCATGGAGTTCGAGCGGATTCTGTCCGCCTCGGGCCCCACCATGGGACATCTGGTCCGGACCTCCGACCATAAGGAGCCCAAGAAAATCGCATGGTTCCAGTGTGTCGGCTCCCGGGATAACAACCGGTGCGACAATGCCCACTGCTCCTCGGTGTGCTGCATGTATGCCATCAAGGAGTCCATGATCGCCAAGGAACATGCCGGGGATGATCTGGACTGCGCGGTTTTTTACATGGATATTCGAACCCCCGGCAAGGACTTTGAGCGATACTATGAAAGGGCCAAGGACCAGGGAGTCCGCTTTGTCCGAAGCAGGGTTCACACCATCAACCCCGTGCCTGAAACCGGGGATTTGGAAATCCGGTATGTGAAGGAAAACGGAGAAGTCCTGGTGGAAACCTTTGACATGATTGTTCTGTCCATCGGGTTGCAGACCCCGCCCGAGCTGATGAAGCTCGCCAATGACCTGGGGGTTGAACTCACGGAAAACAATTTCTGCAAGACCGACACGTTTACCCCGGTTGAAACCTCCCGGAAAGGCATCTTTGTCTGCGGCGCCTTCCAGGGCCCGAAAGATATTCCCCAGTCCGTGGTGGAATCCAGCGCCGCCGCAGCTTCTGCCGGGGAACTTCTGAGTTCGGCCAGGAACACCCTGACCAAAACCAAGGAAATCGTTCCCCAGACCAATATCATCGGCGAGCGGCCCCGAATCGGAGTCTTTGTCTGCAACTGCGGCATCAACATCGGAGGCGTGGTCAATGTGCCTTCGGTTCGGGAGTATGTCAAGACCCTTCCCTATGTGGAGTATGTCACGGACAACATGTATTCCTGTTCCCAGGATACCCAGGAAACCATGCGGGATATCATCATCGGAAACAAGCTCAACCGCATTGTGGTGGCGGCCTGTTCCCCCAAAACCCATGAGCCGTTGTTCCAGGAGACCCTCATTGACGCGGGATTGAATAAATACCTGTTTGAAATGACCAATATTCGAAACCATGACTCCTGGGTTCACAGGAACAATCCGGACATCGCCACCACCAAGGCCAAAGACTTGGTGCGCATGGCGGTGACCAAGGTAGCCCTGAAAGAAGCCCTGGAAGAAGCCGAGCTGAATATCAATCAAACCGCCATGGTCATCGGCGGAGGGATTTCCGGGATGACTTCGGCCTTAAGCCTTGCCCGGCAAGGGTATGAAACCCACCTGGTGGAAAAAGCGGCCGATCTTGGAGGCCAGGCCCTGAACCTTTATAAAACCTGGAAAGGGGATATGATTCAGGAGCGTCTGGCGGATATGGTGAGCCAGGTGAAGGCGGAAGAAAAAATTCACCTGCATTTGAGCACCACCCTGTCCAATGTGGAAGGATTTGTTGGAAACTTCAAGTCCACCCTCTCCACCGGCGGCAAGGATCAGATCCTGGAACATGGTGTGGCGTTGGTGGCCACCGGGGCACATGAATACAAACCCGAGGAATACCTCTACGGAAAGGATCCCAGGGTGTTGACCAACCTGGATCTGGACCGGAAACTCATCGCCAATGATCCTTCAATCAAGGACATGAATACCGCTGTATTCATTCAATGCGTGGGTTCCAGGGACAAGGACCGGCCTTACTGCTCACGGGTCTGCTGCACCCATTCCGTGGACAGCGCCCTGGAATTGAAACATCGCAACCCGGACATGAGTGTTTACATCATCAACCGGGACATTCGGACCTACGGTGAGAAAGAGAGGCTTTATAAGGAAGCCCGGCAAGCCGGAATTATTTTTATCCGGTATGAGTTGGAAAGCAAACCGGACGTGGTGGTGGAAAACGGGGCATTGGTCGTCAAGGTGTTTGATCCCATTCTGGGACGAAACCTGGAAATCGAAACCGACATGGTGAATCTGGCCTCGGCCATTCTTCCCGCAAAGGACGAAAAGCTGGCTCAGTTCTTCAAGGTGCCTCTGAATGCCGACGGCTTTTTTGTGGAACGCCATGCCAAGTTAGGACCCTCTGAATTCGCCACCGACGGCGTTTTTCTCTGCGGGCTGGCCCATTATCCCAAACCCATTGATGAATCCGTGGCCCAGGGAAAAGCTGCGGCCTCCAGAGCCGTTACCTTGCTGGCCCGGAAAACGATTTTTACCAGCGGGGAAGTGGCCAAAATAGATCCGGCCTCGTGCAGCAGCTGCGGCGTTTGCGTGTCCATCTGCCCCTACAGCGCACCGTCGTTTATTCCGGAGGATGCCAGGTTCTTTGCCGGCAAAGCCCAGATCAACCCGGCCCTGTGCAAGGGGTGCGGTCTTTGCGTGGCCTCGTGCCGATCCGGCGCCATTGGCCTGAAAGGCTTTGACAACGACCAGATTTTTGCCATGATTGAAGCCATTTAGCATTCGTTTGCAAGGTTGGGAAAAACCTTCCTGGTCTTGACTTTCGACAAAAGGAGAGCAAAAAATATGAGTGAATGGGAACCCAAAATCGCCGCTTTCTTGTGTAACTGGTGTAGCTACGGTGCTGCGGATCTGGCCGGTGTGAGCCGGTTCCAGTACCCGCCCAACATCCGGGTGATTCGTATCCCGTGTACCGGAAGGATGAGCCCGAAATTCATCCTTTCCGCGTTCATGAACGGTGCGGACGGGGTGTGGGTCTCCGGCTGACATCCCGGCGACTGCCATTACCTGGAAGGTAATTACTACGCACGAAGAAAGTATGAATTGTTTTCAAATTTAATGGATTTTATGGGGATTGATCGGGATCGGCTCCACATGTCCTGGATTTCCTCAGCAGAAGCCACAAAATTCATTGATGTGGTCACCAAGGTAACCGAAGCGGTTAAGACGCTGGGACCGAATACGAATCTAATTAAAAATGAAGCCAAGGTAGCATAACATGTCGGGAACAATTGATAAGATAAAGGAAACAGCAGAACGGCTACTGAAAGACTGCAAGGTGGATGTGGTGATCGGTTTCCGCAAAGGCACCCTTCCCATGATGAACGAGCCTTTCATGGCCCGCTCCGCAGGCGATGTTCAAAACATGGTCTGGGACAGCAATTGCGGGATCAATCTTGCAAACTACCTCACCAACCGCAAAGAGAGAATCGGTATCGTGGCCAAGGGATGCGACTCCCGGAATATCGTTACCCATATCCTTGAAAATAAAATCAAGCGGGAGCAACTCCACATTATCGGGGTTCCCTGCACGGGAATGATCGATCGTCACAAGATTTCCGAAATGGTTGAGAGGGAGATCTTCGAGGTAACCGAAGCCGACGGGAAAATCATCGTCAAGGGCGCGGGGTTTGATAAAACCTTTGAAAAAACGGAAGTCCTTCAAAATAACTGCGCCCTCTGCGTCCATCGCAATCCGGTGCTGTACGATGAACTGGCCGGAGACCTGGTGGAAGAGCAGAAAGACGTGGACCGGTATGAAGAGATTCGGGCCATTGCCGCCATGACCACGGACGAAAGAAAGAAATTCTTTGAGGAGCTGCTTTCGCCCTGCCTTCGGTGTTATGCCTGCCGCAATGCCTGTCCTCTGTGCTATTGCCCGACCTGTTTTGTGGATGAATCCAAACCCCAATGGGTGGGCAAGGGAAATGATGCGGCCGACATCTGGACCTTCCATTTCTTAAGGGCTTATCATTGCGCAGGTCGTTGTACGGACTGCGGGTCCTGCGAACGGTCCTGCCCGGTGGGCATCAACATGAGGCTGCTGACCCGAAAACTGGAAATGGACTGCTCCGAGCTTTTCAGCTGGGAATCGGGCCTGTCCCTGGATCAGAGACCGGCTCTGGATACCTTCAAGCTGGATGACCCCAACCTTTTTATCAAATAGGGCCGGGGATCAGGAAGCTTTAATAGAATAACAGCGGATGTTTCCACCATTCGGACAACCGTAACTTTCGTATAAAGGGCGATGAAATATGAAGGTCATAAAAATCGACAAGGGCAAATGGGAGAGTGGGCTTGAGGCACTGAAAAAGTCATACACCCTTTTGGGTCCCAAAAACCTGAACCATAGTTTTGAATTCAAAGAACTTAAAGCCAATGAAGCCCCGGATCTCACCGGCCTGAATACCCGGATGTCGGCAAAAGGGCTGGTGTACCCCCAAAGCCAGGCCATGTTCACCTACACCCTGGACCAAAATGATGCGGATCACCACATCATGAAGCCCCTGGACAAGAAACCATCCAAGAGGGCGGTCATCGGAATGCGGCCCTGCGATGCGGATGCCTTCCTTCTGGTGAAACGGAATTTCGACACCCCGGAATACAAGGACCCCTACTGGATCGAGGCATATGAAGCAACGGTTCTCATAGGCCTTGCCTGCACGGATCCCTGCGGCACCTGTTTCTGCACCACGGCTGGCAGCGGCCCGGCCAGTGAAAAAGGCCTGGATGTGATCCTTCTGGACAAAAAAGATTATTTCATCGCCAAACCCATCACGGCAAAAGGCGAAGCATTTCTTTCGGCTTCCTCCTGGACCGAAGAAATGAACGCCAGCCAGGCTGAAAAGGATCTTCAGGAAGCCGGATCTGCTGCGGAAAAGAAAATCACCTCCTTTATTCACACGGAAAACCTCAGGGACAAGGTGTCCATGGAGATCTACAACGCCCCGTTCTGGGAGGATGTGTCCTTTTCCTGCATCAACTGCGGTACCTGCACCTTTGTGTGCCCCACCTGCTGGTGTTTTGATATTCAGGATGAAACCCATAAGAACAAAGGGGTTCGCATGCGTAACTGGGACAGTTGCATGTTCCCTCTCTTCACACTTCATGGGTCCGGCCACAACCCTCGAGGGGAGAAAGTTCAGCGGGTCCGCCAGCGGTTCATGCACAAATTGAAATATTACGTGGATAAATACGAGAACGGCATTCAATGTGTGGGGTGCGGCCGATGTGTTCGTTCCTGTCCGGTGAACATTGATATCCGCAGGGTTTGCGAATTGATGAACCATCCTGAAAATGCAACCTGCGCCGCCCAGTAAAAAGAAAGAGAAGGGAGACTACCGTGCTTAATCCATATTTACCGTATCCGGTTCGTATCGATGAAATCACCAACGAATGGGATGATCGAAATCTGAAATCATTTAAGTTTGTTTTTCTAAATCCGGAAGACGAACAAAAATTTGCATACAAACCCGGCCAATTTGCGGAATTGTCGGTCACCGGAAAAGGTGAAATCCCCATTGGTATAGCTTCTTCGCCCACGGAAAAAGGATTTGTCAAATTCACCGTTAATAAAGTGGGTTTGGTATCCTCTCATCTCCACAACATGAAAGTCGGCGATATTATGGGCATCCGGGGGCCCTTGGGAAACTGGTATCCCTGGGAAATCTTAAAAGGGAAAAACGTGGTGATCATTGGTGGTGGGTTTGCGTTTACCACTTTGCGTTCTTCCATTGTTTACATGTTGGACCCTGCCAACCGTAAAGATTTTGGGGATATCCATGTGTTTTTGGGAGTACGGAATCCCGGCATGCTGTTATACCGGGATGAATTGGCGGCGTGGGGAGCCCGCGATGATATTCATGTCCATATTACGGCGGACTTCGCTGATGACCCCAACTGGAAATACAATGTTGGGAATGTGCCCAGCCTTGCCGAAAAAAAAGGCCCACCGGCTGATGAAAACACCTATGCAGTCGTCTGCGGTCCACCGGTCATGATCAAGTTTACCCAGCCGGTTCTGGACAAGCAGGGTTACGCCCATGATCATATCATCATGTCCTTGGAAAACCGGATGAAATGCGGCATCGGCATATGCGGACACTGCAATACAGGAAAGGAATTGGTTTGCAAGGACGGCCCGGTATTCACCCTGGCGCAACTCAACAAAATGGCCAAGGAATACTGATGGATATCCGAACACGGGTTTATAGACATTTTCGTATTGACAAGCACCCTTGTATCTTATATTAGCTTTTTTCCATATTTATAAAAAGATGACACTGGCAAAGATGCCAAAAGAATAATAATTAAAAGGAGGGTATGTTTATGCCGACAATTGAATTTAATGGAGAGTCTTTTAGTGTTGATGAAGATGGTTTCATTGATGATTACAAAAACTGGAGTGAAGGCTGGGCTCAGTTCGTGAAAAAAGAAGAAGGTATTGATGAGCTGAACGACGAGCATCGCATGGTCATCAGCATGCTTCGCGAATACTATGAGAAAAACGGGATTGCCCCGATGGTTCGCGTTTTGTCCAAAGTCACCGGCTTCAAACTGAAACACATTTATGAGCTGTTCCCCTCAGGGCCCGGCAAGGGAGCCTGCAAAATGGCCGGTCTTCCCAAACCCACCGGTTGCGTATAGTCCTGATCGTTTTAGGAAGATTTCAAAAGGCCTTGCTGAAAACCGCAAGGCCTTTTTGCTTTAAGACTTCTTAGGGGATATTACCTGCAAAATGAAGACCCGAATCGATGATACGGATCGCCTGATCCTCAACCTGATCCAATCTGATTTTCCTGTGACATCAAGGCCCTTTGAATGGATCGGAAAACAGGTGGGATTGCCCGAAAATGAAGTGATGGACAGGCTAACCAACCTGAAGAACAAAAACATTATCCGAAGGATCGGGGGAAATTTTGTTCCGGAGAAATTGGGCTATGTTTCGACCCTCTGTGCCGCCCGGGTTCCCGAAAGCCGAATCGAAGATTTCATGGCTGCGGTGAATCAATACCCCGGGGTGACCCACAATTATCTTCGGGAAAATCCATTCAATATCTGGTTTACCTTTATCGCCCGGTCCATGGCTGAAATTGAGGCCAATCTGGATAAAATCTCATCGGAAACAGGCATTGTCGGGATTCTAAACCTCCCGGCAACCCGGACCTTTAAAATCAAGGCCCAGTTCGATTTATAGGTTTACTGAAACCTTCTCCAAGGCTGTTCCTAACCGCCCATGAAAAACATCACCCTGTCCACTGTGATCTGCAGGTGCCCTGTGGGCCGAATCCAGGACAACCTCGGGAATATGGAAAAATGGATTCGAGCCGCAAAAGCCCTGGGTTCTGGAATGGTTTGCTTTCCGGAACTCAACATCCCGGGATATTCCACCCAACCCACCATTCTGGAAAACGCTCTTTCTCCTGATCCTGAGATCCTTCATAGGCTCCATGGTCTTGCCTCGGCGTATGGCGTGACGGTCCTTGCAGGTCTGGTTGAAAAAGGGGAAACCGGTCGATTGTATGCGAGTCACGTGGCCATGGGTCCCGATGGTCTGATCGGCGTGTACCGCAAACTTCACATCGCCCCCCCTGAGCAAACCATTTTTACACCGGGCGCGGATATTCCCGTGTTTGAGGCCCAAGGAATCCGATTTGGAATTCAACTCTGCTATGATGCCCATTTCCCGGAGCTTTCCACCCGAATGGCTTTGAAAGGGGCAGAGGTCATCCTGATCCCCCATGCCTCCCCCAGGGGAACACCGAAAGAAAAGCTTGCTTCATGGATGCGGCATCTGACGGCAAGGGCCTATGACAACAGCGTCTATGTGGTGGCGTGGAATCAGGTGGGGGATAATGAAAAGGGATTGACCTTTCCGGGATTGGCTGTGGTTTTAGGCCCCTCGGGCAGGGTGGAAAAGCAGACCCTGTCTCAAGAAGAAACCATGATGACCCTGACGTTATCCGGGGAAGAGCTTGCCAAAATTCGGGAAAACCGGATGCATTTTTTTCTGCCCCACCGAAGAGCCGATCTCTTCCCCTGAATCCGGCCTCGGGAAGCTCTTTATTTCACCAGCATCACCGGGCACTGGGAGGCAATTCCCACTTTGTAACTGATGGTTCCCCATCCCTTTCCCGGGTCTTGCATATTGATTTTGTGGGAATTGAGAATGATGAGATCCACCTGGTGATCCAGGGCAAAGGCAACAATTTCCCTTACCCGGTTGCCGTAGAGAACCTTTTTCTGAATGGTGAAGGTTTCGTTTTTCTCACTGGGTGCCATTTCATCCAGATGTTTTTCAGCCCGGGTTTCCAGTTGAAGGTAGAACGATTCAAACTCCTCAAATGTTGTATCTGCTATGATTTCAATGACATGAAGAAGTGTAATCGTTCCGCTGTCCGGAGAAATAATGCTTTTTGCAATCTCAAACGCCCGTTTGCTCTCCTCGGAAAAATCCGTGGGAACCAGAATATGCTGGAACATTTTTAAATCCTCCTGCCTTTTGCTATTTCATGAAATAAAATGATTCACCGCATACAACCCGAAACGCGAAAATCACAAAAAAACAATTTAGTGTGAAAACTACTTATTTTCCTCTTTCAGCAGGGCTTGAGCCAGGTTGATGTCATAGGTGAACTTGGGATCAAAGGCCTTGCCTTCATAAATGCCTGCGGCAGCCAGAATCGCCTCATAGGGCACCCACCCGTGTTCTTCGTAGAGCTTGGGATCATCCTGGCTCCACAAACGGAAAAAGACCTGCTGATTTTTGCTCTCAACATACATTCGTATTTTTTTATTGCCGGCATTGGGATAATAATACAGTCCTTTATCGTCTTTCATGGCTTCTTTCCCGAGCATCGATTTTATTTATGGGTTACGGTCGCCAAATACCCTGCTATGGCTGAAAAAGCAAGTTTTTCGTCGGCATGGTGCAAAAGAAGAACCTCATCCATTTTTGCCTTCCCTTTTGATGCCGAGTTTCTTCATCCTGGCCGTAAGCGTGGATGGATGAATATCTAAAAATTCAGCAACGCCTCCGGGCCCCCGGACTTTCCAGCTTTTTTGTTCCAGGGCCAGAAGAATATGGTTTCGCTCATTTTCTTCAAGACTTCGGGCAGGTATTGTGTTCTCCCCGGGGCCCATATCCGCATCCAGTTCCATGGCCTTGAAAACAGGGGTTGAATTTAATACCAAGCCTCTTTCGATGATGTTTTCAAGCTCCCGGATATTTCCCGGCCAATGATACTGAATCATTTTGTTCATTTCAGCCGAGGGAATTGTTTTGATGTCCTTGTTCATTTTCCGGCAGAATTGCCGGATAAAATGGTGCACCAGCAGCGGGATGTCTTCTTTGCGATCTCGAAGCGGTGGAACCTGAATGGGAAAAACGTTTAATCGAAAATACAGATCCGCGCGAAATTTCTTTTCTTTGACCAGTTGATTTAGATTATGGTTGGTGGCGGCAATCAGGCGAAAATTGGAACGAATGGTTTCATTGCCTCCCACGCGCTCGAATTCATTGTTCTGAAGAACCCTCAGTAAATTGACTTGAACGCTTAATGGCAAATCTCCGATTTCATCTAAAAATATCGTGCCACCGTCTGCCAGTTCGAACCGGCCGAGCCGCCGGCTGTTGGCCCCGGTAAATGCGCCGCGTTCATGGCCGAAGAGTTCGCTGTTGATCAAGGTTTCCGTGAGAGCACTGCAATTGGCCTTGATAAAAGGTTTGTCTCTCCGGGGGCTTTGATAATGAACGGCATTGGCCACCAGTTCTTTACCCACGCCGGTCTCGCCTGAAATCAACACATGGGTGTCTGTTCCGGCAACTTGCTCCACCAAAAACAGCATCTGGTGAACCGCGTCGCTTTTCCCGATGATGTCCTTAAACCGTGCGCTTGGAAAATATTGTTCTTCCGTATAGGTTGTTTCCTCCCGGATTTTTTGGTTCAATCGGGATATCTCTTCATGGGCAGATAGATTATCCAAGGCAATGGCGGCCTGGGCCGCAAAAAAGGACAACCATTCCAGGTCGGTTTCCTGAAAAACCGAATTCAGCAGCCGGTTGTCATGGTACAGCACCCCTGTTACTTTTCCTCTGAAAATCATGGGCACACAAATGCGGGACCGAATGACATCGCCGGACAGTGTCTTGAACCGTCCTGCGGGTGCCGGGTCATTGGCAATGCGCACCTTTTGATCCGAACCTGATGCGGTTGCTGTTTCTTGGATCAGCTTCATGGAAGGCTCAAAACCGGGATGAGCCACCTGTTCATGGGTAAGGTTTTTAGACGCCCTTAATGTCAGGGCCGACGCACCTGTGTTCTCTTTTTTATTTTCATTGAAAAGAAAGATCGCACCCCTCTCCGCACCGGTCAATTGGTTGCCCGTGGAGATAATCCGATGGATAAGTTCCTTGCCGTCTGAAACAGACATGATTTCCCGGCCCAGCTTCAGGATCTCCTTTGAAAAACTTTCCCCGGAAGGAGTTCCTTTAAACAGGGCTTTTAAATCAGAAGGAAGGATTTCCTCCTTGTACTGAGAAATCACTCGGCCAATCTGTAAAACCATTTCCCGAACTTTATCCTGATCATCCATTTTCAGGACCTGGCGCAATATCGCAAGCCGGGTTTCAATGATTTCAAATTCATGTCCGGATTCCTCAAGCCATCTAAGGGACGTGGCCAAAGACTTCATGATCGCGGGCACCGGCTGTTGGTTCCGGATTTCAAGCAAGGCTTTGTACCGATAGGCCAAGCCCTTTAGATAAACATTTTGCCCGGCCATCAGATTCTTTACTTCCTTTTCCAGGGACAGATCCAATATCTGAGGATAGAGCCCCTGTTCCATGGCCCAGCACAAATCCAGCACATACGGCCGATGATGCAGGGTGTCGACGTTGACATTGCGGCATTTTTCCACAAATTTTTTTAAAAATGCGACGGACCGGGGAATATCTCCTTTTAAGTAGTATAAATAAGCCAAAGAGCCTTGGGTGAGCAATTCGATATACTGGTTCCCGCTCTGTTGGATGTCCGTGTAAGTCCCCTCCACATAGGCCAAGGTTTCATCCACGGATTGAATCATTAAAAGAGCCGTATTGATGGATGCTATGGCAAACGCGGCGGTGTGCATATCCCCGGCCTCCCGGCAGGAGGCCTGCATGGCATCGAGCATTCCCAGCCCCTGGGTGATCTGGCCCACATAGGTATAGCACTGGCCAACCGTAATGGTGACCAGCAAAGGAAAGCCCTCCCTGGGGTATTTTTCCACTTCGGACAAGGAATTTTCATAGTGGCTGATCACCTCTTTGAATCTGCCCTGCCAGAATGAAAAAAAAGTCCGAAAAGATATGGCCGAACGCATTAATTTTGCATCATTGCATCGATTGGCCAATACCCAGCCTTTTCGAAAGGTTTTGAGTGCTCTATCGTATCGATTCAGCAGCCATTCATTTTTGGCAATGTGCATGTGAATCAGGGCCTGGGAGGCCTTGTCGTTTTTTTTCAAAGCCCGTTCCATGGCGTCCTTTAAGGTTTGAACCACTTCAATGGTGCTCTGCCTGGCCGTGGAGACCTTTGAAAATTTAATGGCCATTTCGATGAACAGGTCGTCCACAGATCCGCCTTCCAGCCGGGACAAATCCAATTTAAGTTTTGCATAGCATTCCAAGGCTTTGTCGGGCTGGTAGTTTTTTACAAACGCATCTCCGGCCAGCAAAAGCCCCTGGCACCCGTCCACATCATTGGTGATTTTCAGCAAAAATTTCGACAGCTTGGTAATCTCGAAATCATTTTCAGGATATTCATCCAGAAAGAACCGGGTAATTTTTTGAAAAAGATGTTCTTTTTCCCCGGGGTCCATGATAAATTGGACTTGTTCTTTCTTTTTAGGGTCAGACACGGAAAAGCGGCCGATATCGGTTTGTTCCAGCCACCCCTCCTGGATGGCCCTTTCCAGCGCCAAAAGCACTTGCGACGGTTTCTGATCGGTTAAGGCCATAACCCAGTCGATGGAAAATTCATCGTCAAACAAACAAATGATTTCCTGCAACTGCCCATCGGAGGATTTTTTTGGAATGTCGGGTTGGTTCATATGTTTTCCATGATCCATTGTTATAGGTTGTGTCATTAGCCATAGGGTTAGCCCACTACCGTTTCAATGTCAAAATAATAATCCATATGTGGTGCATCTGCATCATATATGGTGTTTATTAAATGACGACTAATCCTATTTGATTGATATGATGAGCTTTATTAAATTAATAAACTGGCATTGGATTTGCTGATATAGTATCACAATCTTCTTCTGAAATACCCCTGCTGCCCTTTTCCCTTTATACCAGGAGGCAACATGTTTAATGAAAAAACCTGCAAGAAATGTGGACTATGTCTGTCGGAATGCCCGTTTATGGAAATGCCTGTCGAAAAAGCCAAACAGGAAATTGAAAGAATCATCCAAACCGGATCATTGGGAGAGGTGGCGAAGAGTTGCGCCGGTTGCGGATACTGCAATGTGATCTGCCCCACCCAGTCCAACCCGTTGGATCTTCGCAAACAAATTCTTGAAAAAAAATCCGCTGGAAAAGGCGCTGTGGGCTTGGGAATCATCTGCGAAGAGGTTCCCGCCAATTTGATGTCCATGGCCATGGAATATGAAAAAGAAGAAAAAGAAGAAAACCTCAAAGCGTATACCAACCCACTGAAAAGCGATACCGCCTTTTACCTGGGGTGCAGTCTTTCCTATATTTATACCGATCTTGCCAAGTCCCGGTTGTTTGATGAATTTCCTAAAATCGGCGGGATGAAGTATTGCTGCGGTGGGTATGTGAACCGGACCTTTGGTGAGGAAGAAACCAAAATCAAAGGCCGGCAATTGTTGGACCGCTTCCATGAAACCGGCATTCAAAAAGTCATCACCTTTTGCCCGGGATGCGACCATATGCTCCAGGATGTTTTTCCTTCCCTTTTGGATGAATTCAACATCGAAGTCCAGCCCGTTTTCGAGTACCTGCTGGAACGTCATAAAGAGGGGAAGCTTACCTTTCCCAACCCCCTGAACCGAAAAGTCACCTTCCATGACTCCTGCGCCTGGCGGTCGGTGGACAGCAAGATCTATGAAGGTCCCCGGCAGCTTTTGGAAACCATGGGTGCGGAAGTGGTGGAAATGAAACACAACCGCAACAAATCCATCTGCTGCGGATCACCCATCGCCTCAAGGAATCCCGCGGCAGCCGATCGCGTGGTGGAAAAGCGCATCGCGGAAGCCAAAGAGGCTGGCGCGGAGATGATTGCCGTGAGCTGTTCAGGCTGTTTTGCCTTGAATAAAAAGGCTTCGGAACACAATATCCCGGTTTTTAACATTACCGAACTGGCCCAAATGGCCATTCTCGAAGAACCGCCCCATCGTCTGGAGGAAATATCAGACGCGTTGAACATGAACATGTTTAAAACCATCAGCAAAAACCCGGACCTTCTTAAAGCCCGGTATACGATCAAAGACGGGAAAGTCATTCCGCTTTAAACAACAAGGGGGAACTATGCATAGACTAACCTTTTATAAAGACATGTGCGCGGCCTGCGAAACCCACGACTGCCTGATGAAATGCCAGCATCTGGACCTGGACTTGGAAACCGCCCGGATGGAAATGGACAAAATTATCAAAGGGGAGGACTCCTTTGTCCTGCATGACTGCGTGACCTGTTATGCCTGCGAAGAATACTGCCCCAACGGCAACCATCCGTTTTACCTGATCGTTCAAACCCAGGAAGATCTCCACATTTCTCCTTTGCCGGATCCTCTGGTCACCCGGGGCATTCAGACGGGCATTCCCTTCCGGGGAGAACCGGAGATCAAGGAAATGACGGGCACGGCTCTGAATATGGGGGTTTTCAGCAACCTCATGGATCGGGTTGGCGGCAGACTGTTTGAGGGGCTTCCCGTCATCTCCGAAGATCCGCGTAAAATGTTTCATTATTTTTGCCAGCTCATGTATCTTCACTACGGCAAGACATCGGTGATCAATGACCGGCTGGTCAAAATCATTGAAACCATCGCCGCCCACAAGGCCGAAGAAGTGGTGCATTTCCATGATGAATGCTACGGCACGTACATGTCTTATGCCCCGGCCTTTGGCATTGATGTCCCCTTTTCATCCGTCCATCTTTTTGAATACCTGTATAACAAGCTGGTGGAACTGAAGGAGGACATTAAGCCATTGAACTATAAGGTGGCCTATCAGCGGCCCTGCTCCTCCCGCTTGTCTCCGGACAAGCATCCCTTTGTGGCAAAAATATTTGACTTGATCGGGGTTGAAGAAGTGGACCGCACCTATGTGGGTGAAAACGCCTTATGCTGCGGGGCCACCATTCTCGGGCAGAAAAAACAGGGAAGCCGTCAGTATTGCGCGGATATTCAGGAGAAAAACATCGCGGATATGAAAAATGCCGGGGCACAGATTTGCGTATTCAACTGTCCGGCCTGCATGCAGACCCTGGCTACACCCGTGAGCAAAGCGGGCATGATGCCGCTGTTCATGAGTGATCTTTGTCGGCTCGCCATTGGTGAGAAAATCGGGTAATGGGGGAGGAAATCATGAATTCCATCTATAATGCATTAATTGCTATTGTTGGCGAAGACTATGCCTCCAATCGGCAGGAAGAATTATTCACCTATTCCAAAGATCTGGGGACCGCACCCCCCCAATGGCCGGAATACGTGGTAGTACCCAAAACCGTTGAAGAAGTACAAAAAATTGTGCGCCTGGCCAACAAAGAAAAGGTGCCCATTGTTCCTTTGGGTGGAGGCATGACCCTGGCAGGGCTTGCCTTGCCC
>VMSV01000063.1 GCA_013791935.1 Desulfobacteraceae bacterium
CCCCCCCCCCCCCCCCCCGCTCTTGAAGTCAAAAATCGAATTTATACAATTTATCTAAGTAATTATCCACGTCATTTTTATCCCATAACACTTTGGAAAAGATTCGCTTGGCTGGAATAGGGAATTCACCGGCGTAGAATTTATTTCGAATCGTTTGGGGTCTGAGCCCGATGTAATGCCCTAACTCGGTAAAGTTAAGCATCCGTTTTGGGGCGTCATTTATTATATCTGTAAAAGCCGAAACCGGTTTTTGATCGCTAATGGAAAAAAGTCCATTGAGGCAGCCCAGCCATGGGACAACGGACACGCAAAAAACACCTTTGCGAAGCCCGATAACCGTTAGATAAAACGATTGATCCCAAATATTTAGTTCCCGAATATTTCGGATGCCTCATATGCGGTGTTTGTTGCCTTTTGGTCGGGAGATCGTTTTATCGGTGAATGGGAAAACAGGTTACTGATGAGAAAGGTTTTCTCCGTATAACTTGAGATTTTATATTTATTATGTAATTATAGTGTTGAAAAAAAATAAACGCTATAGGTATGGAGGGATAATTACATGATTGATCGAATCACGGCCAATCCGAAAATACTTGGAGGCAAGCCGATTATCAAGGGGACCCGGATTTCAGTTGAATTCATACTTGATCTTTTAGCATCTGATGTCATGGAAGAAGAAATCCTTCAAGATTATCCTCACCTTAAAAAAGATGATATTCAGGCGTGTCTGAAATATGCCGCACTATCTTGTAAAAATGAAATCTACCTCGATTTAGAACATGTCGCATGAAACTCCGGGATGCCAAAATCCTAACCGATGAGAATGTCTCCCCAAAGGTTGTCAAATTTCTTCGGGATATAGGTCTTGATGTATTGGACGTCAAAGAACAGAACTTGCATGGATCTGAAGATGAAACTCTTCTTGCAATGGCTCTAAAAGAGCAACGTATCATTATGAGTCATGACTCGGATTTTGGAACACTGGCTATCAACCAAGGCAAAAAATTCCATGGTATTATTTTTTTAAGGCTCAAAAGCCCGAAACCGGATAACGCTATAAACGCATTAAACCAGCTTTTTGCCGGAGATTTAGAATTGCAGCCAGCTACAATTTTGGTTCTTGAAGAGGGGCGTGTGAGAATCAGACGTCCTTTATTAGAATAAAAATTGCTCTTCCTGGATTTTCTGTTTTTTCCCATCAATCTTTGAATTATTTTTACACGAGAAGTAAAATCTTGGACGGCTTACCATAGAGATAATTAATAGCAAGCAGAGTAAGACATGGGTTTTCCATTTTATTGTTACACCATAATAACAACTCATCTTAACTTTTCATTGGCATATAGAGGAGTCGGTTCCTCTGATGTACACAGCTGGGCCTCACTATAACCAATAAATTTATTGACAATGTGTAGCCATATGACTACGATATTTTTATGATTGAAATTCGAAAAACTGACACTTTTGCCAAATGGATCGATGGGCTACAAGATATCCGCGTTCGTGCCCGCATACTTGTTCGGATTGAAAGGCTATCGGCAGGAAATCCTGGGGAT
This sequence comes from Desulfobacteraceae bacterium, assembly GCA_013791935.1. Classification (GTDB taxonomy): domain Bacteria; phylum Desulfobacterota; class Desulfobacteria; order Desulfobacterales; family UBA5616; genus VMSV01. Next base: position 1,557 of record VMSV01000063.1, read on the forward strand.
GTGAAATCAGTTGGTGAAGGCGTATCAGAGTTACGGATTGATTATGGCCCCGGATATCGAGTGTACTTCAAAAAATGGGACACAAGGTGATTATCCTTTTAGCTGGCGGTGATAAAAAGAGCCAGTCTAAAGATATAAAAACGGCCTTACATCTGTCTCGAAATTTATAGGAGAAAACCATGGCAAAAATAAAAATAAAAACCAGCAAATATGATGTGGCTGAGCACCTTCGCACACCGGAAGAAATGGCGGCATACCTTGAAGCCTCCCTTGAAGAGGCAAATGGAGACGCAGCTTTTATAGCTAAAGCTCTGGGCGACATTGCTCGTGCCAAAGGAATGACTCAAGTAGCACGTGACGCAGGTTTGTCCCGTGAAAGCCTTTACAAAGCTCTCTCAGGAGAACGCACACCGGGGTTTGACACAATACTTAAGGTTGTTGGCGCTCTTGGATTAAAACTACATGCGGAAGCTGTGCAAGCAAACACTTAAAAGATCCAACATCTTGGGGTCCATACAATATCAAAGAAAGATAAATTTTTCACATTGACAAAAAATATTGTGATTGAGAAGTATTGCGATTTCAGAGGCATTCAAGAAAGAATTCTAATTTAATAAGTTAGGGCGTTTCGCCCGCTTCGGGAATCTCAGGAAGTACATAGGGAGTAGACGTGTTCCCGAAACCGATTTTAGCAGGCAGATAATTGATCATGATTATCCTGCCTACTTTTGTTTTTTGAAATTCTCATTTATTCCTCACCGTCGATACCAATCGGTTTTGTGACCGGTAAGCTTCATGAATATTTTGAAATGAGCCCTCGGATTCAGGACGATCGGGGGCATAAAGTGGTCGTTAAAGGCCCGTATCGATTCTTGAGGCATCCCGGTTATGTCGCCTTGATACTCGCCTGCCTTGCCAGTTGATTGATGATCGGTTCATTTTATTCCCTCATCCCAGGACCGGTTGCCATCAGTGCGATCGTTATCAGAGCTTTTCTGGAGGATAAGATGCTGCAAGATGAGCTGGAGGGATACAAAGAATATGCAGAAAAAATTAAATATAGATTGATTCCCGGGGTCTGGTAGCCTTTTATCTGCCAACCTGCTGGCAATCAGAACACCTCTCACGGTGCAGCCTTTGCAGTGGAGATGTCCGGAGGTTTTCAAAACGTCAAGCCGCACCATAACACCGGGCATGGCGCTGAGATTATCACATCTATTCGCCAGTTCTCCAGAATTTTGGTTGAACGCACAACATTCGTTTGATTTGTGTGATTCAGAACAAGCACTGCAAAAAGAGTTGTCTCAAATTCAGCCCTTAAATACAGCATAAATCATCATTTCAGGCAAGCCATTCAATGGTTACCAACTCCTCCACCGCTTTGAACTCAGGATCACCCGTGAGTATCGATGCTTCGGATCGAATGGCTTGGGCTGCCGCAAAACAATCCGCATAGGATAAAGGGTATTTGGCTTTGAGGCGCGAGGCTTGAAGAATCAGGGAAAAATCAACAGGTAAACCCTCAATAGGCAACCCTTTCAAAATGGTGTCAAAAAAATAATCAGCCTTTTCAGGTCCGCGCTTTCTGCTTAATATATAATAAACTTCCCCAATATTGATTTCACTCATCAAAAGAGAAGAACCGGAATCTTCGGCATCTTTCATGGCCTGTTCCACCGCTTCTGCTGCTGGCTCTCCATTCAGGTAGGCAAGTACGGCATAACTGTCAAGAAGTCTTTTTGTCTTCACGGACTCGCTCCTCCTTGCGGTCTTTGATCAACGCCTTTGTCAGGGATTCCCCTTTTGTAAAGATGCCCCGAAATGCCTCAATAGGGTCATCCGGAAGAGGGTGGATAATCACTTGTTCACCCTCTACTTTAATGAGAAGTTTTTTCCCCGGAATGATATTGAGCCTTCGACGAATATCACGGGGAATTACAATTTGTCCCCTTGCAGATGTCTTAACAACGGTCATACCATCCTCCTATGTCAGATGTGCTGAATGTTACTTAATCATACACAACATTTAATTCATACGTTATGCTTTTTATCATACAAAAAATATAATGTCAAACAACACTCGGAAGGTACATTCTAATAATACAGATAATCTAAAAGGAATTATTTTGGATTCAATCCTTGAAAGGAGCAAAACTTTAAGTATCCTCTTTGAAGCCTGACAATGAGAGAACAAAAGTGGACACAAATCCGGCCACAAAACGCCTTGCAAATGATGCCTTTTATGCGTTTAGTGCTTACCATAACTGCTTGAAATCAAAATAATAGGGGTGGTTGGTGGAAGTCTTTCACGCTGGCGACAGGGGTTCAAATCCCCTTGGGGACGCCACCTTTTTTTAGACATCCTAAAAGCGATTGGTTTTAAAAAACCGTCGCTTTTTTGTTTTGCCGGCCAACCGGATGAAAGGTTGCGTCTGTATCGGGGATCAGTCCCCCAAGCAGATGCCCAGGTCCCGGGCCGTAAGGATCGTATCACAATCCAGGGGGACCGTCTTCATTCGATTGATGCTCTCCTCCAAAGAAACATATTTGACATCCGGCGGGTCAATGGCCACCATGATGCCGGATTGTCCCTCTTCCAAAGCCCGTACGGCGGCAGCACCGAAACGCAAGGACAGCAGCCGGTCGAAGGATGTGGGGGTTCCTCCCCGGAGCAAGTGTCCTAAAGAAACATGGCGGGAATCCTTTCCCGTCAGGGCCAACAGGTCTTCGGCGACCTTCTGGCCTACTCCCCCTAAACGCTCATTTACGCCCGCTTCTTTTTTTGAAACCAGAGTAAGACTTCCCCCCACTGGTTTGGCCCCTTCGGCGGTCACCACAATTGAAAAATGACGACCCTGCCTGCCCCTGTCCAGAACCTTTTCAGCCACTTTTTTAATATCATAGGGGATTTCCGGAATCAGTACAGCGTCCGCGGTTGCCGCCACCCCGGCGTTCAAGGCGATCCAGCCGGCATATCGGCCCATGACCTCAACCACCATAACCCTTTGATGGGATTCGGCGGTTGAATGGAGCCGGTCGATGCATTCAGTGGCAAAGTGCACCGCCGTATCAAAGCCGAAGGTCACAACGGTTTGATCCAGATCGTTATCAATGGTTTTTGGCACCCCCACCACATTTAGGCCCTTTTGATGCAGGGCATTGGCGATGGCCAGGGAGCCGTCCCCTCCGATGGCGATCAAGGCGTCCAATTCTTTGTCCCGGAATCTTTTGATCACTTCATCCGTAACGTCTTTTTCAATAATGTGACCCGTATGGTCCGCCACAGGGTATTTTAAGGGGTTGCCTTTGTTGGTGGTTCCCAGAATCGTACCCCCGAGATGGGTGATACCCCGAACCGAATCCCGATCCAAGGGGATGACCCCGCCTTTTTCATATTTTTCCGGTGTCAGGAGCCCGTTGTATCCGTCCCGAATGCCAAAACATTCCCAACCCCGGTAAAGCGAGGATAATACAATGGATCGAATCACGGCATTTAAGCCCGGAGCGTCGCCGCCCCCTGTGCAAACGGCAATTCTTTTTGTTTTCATATTTGCCTGATCTCCGGTGGTTTTAAGATTGAAAAAAAGATGATTCTTGTTATTAATAAACTCCGAAATCCACCAAAGCAATTAAAAAAGGGGCCTTCTTCAAATGAACAACAGCAAATTTCTGTATTTTATTGTTTTATTCCTGAGTTTTTGCGTTTCAGCACCGGCGGATCAAACTTTGGTGGGCCTTTTTTCCAAGTCAAACCTGGATGGATGGAAAGAGAAAGTGTTTTTTGGAAAAACGGCCTATCAGATCACAAGTCTTGAAAATGAATCGGTTATGGAGGCTCAAAGCCAAAACAGCGCATCCGGCCTTTTTAAAAAAGTGCGTATTGATTTAAAAAAATATCCTTATTTGAATTGGCGGTGGCGTATAGAGAATCGGACGGGGATTGGAAACGAGAAGATTAAATCCGGGGATGATTACGCGGCTCGGGTTTATGTTGTGATAGACGGAGGAATCTTTGTGTGGCGAACCAGGGCGTTAAATTATGTGTGGGCATACGGAGCAGAAGTTGAGACTTGGGAGAATGCCTTTGCCGGTAAAAATGCCATGATGATGGCGCTGCGTACCAGGCAGGACGACACATCCACCTGGTATGTAGAAAAAAGAAATGTGTATTTGGATCTGAAAAAAGTTTTTGGAAAAGAGTTTCAGTTCATCGACGCTGTGGCCATTATGACGGATACCGATAACAGCCGTGGTAAAATGACAGCATACTACGGTGACTTGTACTTCTCGAAAAAATAATATTCCCTGAATTGTGCTGGATAATCAATGGATAAGGAGTCGTTTCAAGCCCAATCGAAGAGACTGCCCTATTGCGGCTAAGTTGTTGACAAGCCGCAGGCCTTTGCATATATTCGCCGCACATAAAAAACAAGGCTTTAATCTTTTATCCCTAAATCCTGGCAACGGAGGCATGCATGGCTGAAAACCCAACGAACGGAACCTCGATCCGTCGTAAGATTCTGATCAACTTTGGACTTTTTCTCTTGTTTTTCTTTTTTTATCTGCTGGCTGCAGTGATTCAAACCCCGAGGTTTGCGGCCATCGCCACCCAGCAGGTTCTGGGCATGCCCATGGGGTTGCTCCTGTCTTTGCTCATCTTCCCTGTATCCTGGCTGATTATGGGCGTCTGGTTCTGGGGGTCCAAATGAAAATGAAATCAGTGATCTTTTTCATCCTGGCATGTTTTGCCCCATCCTTTGCTTTTGCAGCCGATGCGGCGGGTATGGAAACGTCCCAATTGAATGTTCCCATTGTCATCAGTTTCATCCTTTTCTTTGTGGTGATCAGCATCCTCATCACCTGGTGGACCAGCCGATCCAGCAAATCCGCCAGTGACTTTTATGTGGCCGGTAAGGGCGTGCCCTGGATCCAGGTGGGGATCGCCATGACGGGCAGTTACCTGTCGGCGGCGAGTTTCCTGGGTTGCGCCGGGGATATCGGCGTATACGGCATCGACTCCATCTGGCTGTCCATTGGTTTTTTCGGAGGCTATATGGCCGTACTTCTGCTGATTGCAGGACCCCTTCGCAACATCGGATCCTTCACCATCGCAGGCGCCTTGCACACTCGTTTTCCCGATGATCGCATCAAGCTGGTGGTCATGCTTTGCACCGTGGTGATTTCCACCTTTTACCTGGTTCCCCAGATGCTGGGAGCAGGCCTGCTTTTTGAGATGATTCTCAAGTGGAATTTTGTTTGGGTCACGGTGGGTCTTGGTGTGCTCATGAGTATCTATATTATTTTCGGAGGCATGAAGGCGACTCTTTACAATCAGGTGATTCAGGCCATCTTTCTTTGGGGAACCATGGTGGTTCTGGTGGTCATGGCCTATTTTATCATCGGGAATGGCTCCTTTTATGAAATACTTTCCATCGCGGATCGAACGGTGCCACCCATCCTTGCGGCCAAAGACCCTGCGGTTGTGGCGGCTATTAAAGGGCTGCCTGTGGATCAGGCCATTACCGTCGCCAGGCAAATGCTTCCCGAAGCCAGTTCTGCCATGACCATTGGTGTGAAGACCGGAAGCACGCTTGCCATGATCAGCACGGTGGTGGCCCTGGTTTTCGGCACCGCCGGGCTCCCCCACATTCTCATCATGTTCTTCACCGTGCCCAGTGCAAGGGCGGCCAAAAAGAGTGTGGCCTTCTGTATCGTGGCTCTGGGTATTTTTTATCTCTGCGCAATCATTCTGGGGTTTTTACTGTTTCCGGGTATTTATACAAAGCTGGTGGCATGGATATCCCAGGGAGCCGTGGGGGTCGGCATGGCCAAGAATATGGCGGTGCTGGAGATATGCCATAAGGTGGGGGGGTCCTGGTTGATGGCTTTTGGCGCAGCCGGAGCAGTGGCCGCAATTCTTTCAACCTCGGCCGGGTTGATGATCACCGTGGCCTCATCCGTAAGCCACGACCTCTACAAGGTGTACATCAATCCCAAGGCCTCGGAAAAACAGGAATTGGGTATTGCCAAAATCACCACCCTGGTCATGTCTGCTGTGGCGGTTTCCCTGGCGGTCATGCTGAAGAAAGAGAACATCGCCTGGCTGGTCATGCTGGCTTTCGGCATTGCCGCAAGCTCGATTTTTCCCGCCATGCTCTTCACCTTGTGGTGGAAAAGGACCACCCGCCAGGCCATCATTGCAGGCATTCTCACCGGGCTCGGGGTTTCGGTACTTTTTATCGGACTGCTTTTTATCAAAGGCCCGAGTTACATGTTCTTCGGTTTGCCCGTGGCAGGGGGGCCTGGCCTTTTCGGGGTGGTGGCCTCTGCTTTGGTGCTTATTGCAGTGACCCTGGTGACATCCGATACGGGCAAAGATCCTGAAGGATTTATGGCCCTTGCCCATAGACCGGATACGGACTAAAAAAGAATAGAAAAGGCGTCGGTCCTGATTCCAGGGACCGGCGCTTCATGGGTACAGGATCTTCGTCAATGAAAACCACTACCCGCGTCAACCTCCATTGCCATTCCACGTTGAGCGACGGGGAGCTCTCTCCGGAAGCCCTGGGGGAGAGAATGGGGTGGGCGGGAGTGGAGTATGCCTCCCTCACGGACCATGATTCCATTGACGGGGTATCCCGTTTCCACGACGCCCTCAACCGGAACAATATCGGATTCCTTTCCGGTGTGGAAATCACCGCCCGATACCAGGGAAGAGAAATCCATGTGCTTGGGTATAGCTTCGATATCCACCACAGGGAATTGGTCCAAACCCTTCGGTTCCTTCGCCATGATCGACTTTACCGAACCCAGGGACCTCTTCGGCGAATGCCATCCCTTAATCTTCCCAAGCCCGATGGAGAGTCCGCCCCCGGAGTGGCTGAAACGGGAAAAATCGAGATTTGTGAGGCGATTGCCCTGATCCACCGGGCCGGGGGCAAAGCCTTCCTGGCCCATCCCCTGATCTTTGAGTCCCGGCCCCAAAACCTTGCCCTCCTGTTGTCTGATTTAAAGCAGCTGGCGTTGGACGGGGTGGAGGTGATCTGGGGGGGGCAGGGTCTGGAGCCGGACCAGGAAATGCTGCTTAATCTTGCCGACGAGCATGGCCTTTCCGTTTGTGCCGGAACGGATTTTCACGGGACCGTAGGAAATGTGCCGTCCTCTTTGGGGATGGATATGCCCACGCAGAGATGGAAGCAGCTGGTCCGATCCCTCCATGCCAACCCTGCATTGATTTCTTTGAAGAACGATTTAAGTCCACCCGGAACCCCATCCCAGGAAAGAGATCCTTCCAAAAAACGAGGGTCCTATTGGCGTCCCCGTATTCTTTTGCCCTCCCTTTTGGCTATTTTACTGTTCATCGGAGCGATCTGGGGCATCATCCTTCCAGGGGTGAGCAAGATGCTCATTGACCGGAAACGGGATACGATTCGGGAACTGACCCATACGGCCCTTAGCCTTCTCGGGGAGGCGGAGCGGGAGGAGCGGAGCGGACAACTTTCCCCGAGCGAAGCTCGGGAAAAAGCCAAGGAATATATCGGTGCCCTTCGGTACGGCAAGGAGGGGAAAGACTACTTCTGGATTCAGGACATGCAGCCGAAAATGATCATGCACCCTTACCGCAAGGATTTAAACGGCCAGGATGTATCCGGTGTTACGGATCCAAGGGGTGTTCGTATTTTTGTGGAATTCGCCAAAATCGTTAAGATGGAGAAGAAGGGTTTTGTGGCCTACGTCTGGCAGTGGAAAGATGATCCGGATCGCGTGGCAGCCAAGGAATCCTATGTGATGGGTTTTGAGCCATGGGGATGGATCATCGGCACGGGTCTTTACACGGATGATGTCCTGGAGGAGATTCGGCGCATCAAGGAAAATCTGGTTTATACCCTTTCAGCCATTGTGGCCTTGGTTTTCATGGTGCTGCTGTTCAATATCAGGCAGAGTCTGATGGTGGAGAAAAAACGCGAGGAGGCCCAGGCCCGGCTTCAGGAAGCCGAGGAACGGTACCGGTCCCTCATCGAAGCGGCCACGGAAGGGACCCTGCTGGTATTAAATGGCCGCTGTCGCTACGGCAATCCCACCCTGTTCCAGATGACGGGCTATACGTCGGAAAGGCTTGAACTGGTGGAGTTGTCGGATCTTTTCCCCGGGACTTTCGAGAATGAGGCTCTATGGGCTCACATGGGAGGGCTGCCGGAAGAGGGCAAGAGCTCCAAAAGTTTTGAAGGAGTTCTGAAGAGAGTCGACGGGATAAAAATAGAATGCGTCATTACCCTGAATCCAATTGTTTTGGCGGGTCAGCCGGGATTTATCGTGCTGGCCAGGGAGGTTATTCCCCGGCCAATGGAAGCAGGGTCCACACAGAATCTGGGCAAGGCCGCCCAAGCCTCAGTCGTGGCGATTTTCCAGGCCCGGGGCATCGGGCGGGGCGGGGTGATGGCCATGAATGCTTCCGCCCGACAGCTCTTTGAAATCCTGTGCGGGACACCAAAGAACCCATTGGCCCTGGCGGATCTGTTTGATGTGGACAAAGACTATGACGAAACCATGAACACCCTGCACAGGGATGGAAGCATGGAGGAGCGTCGGCTCCACAAGATGGCTCCGGATGGAAGGGCCCATGTCCTGTTGCTCTCGGCCAAACTGGAGGTTGATGAAAACACCCAATCCTCCACGGTGAACTGCATTCTCAAGGAGGTCACAAAGATCGTCCGGCGGGAAAAAGAGCGGGAATCCCTTCTGGAAAAGATAGGCGTTTCCTGGCTCTTGACCTCGGAACCCATGGAAAAAACCCAAGGGCTTTCCGCGATCCTTGCGGAGATCAAAAAAGCGAAAGCGCCGGATGCCGTGGCACAGGCCTGTGGCTCAGTGGCTTCCCTTGCGGGGGTTTTGACGGAGGCCGGAGCAAAACCAAGCCGTTTGGCGAAAATGGTATCGGAAGTTTGTGATGCGGCAACCATAAGGTGCATCGAGCTGGCCCTGGAAACCCTGGGGCCTCCGCCCGCATCCTTTGTGTTCATGGCCATGGGCAGCCAGGGAAGGCAGGAACAGACCCTGCTCACGGATCAGGATAACGCCATCATCTATCGCCGGGAAGTCTCCATGGACTCGGCTGTGGTTTCGGAGTATTTCCTGGCCCTGGGTTCTAAAGTCTGCGAATGGCTAAACGATGCAGGTTACATGTATTGCAACGGGAAGGTCATGGCCAACAACCCTGGCTGGTGCAGGTCTCTACCAGAATGGAAAGAATATTTTTCCGAATGGATATTAAAGGCGGAACCCAAAGAACTTATGGAATTCAGCATCTGCATGGATTTTCGAGGGGTCTACGGGGCCTTTGAGCTGGTGGATGAACTCCGGGTTTTCCTTTATGAAACCCTTAAGGATCGACCGAGTTTTTTGCCCCATCTTGCCCGGAATGCCCTGGATTTCAAGCCATCTTTCAGACTTCCTGGAAAAATCATCAAGACGATCGTTCATAACGAAGAAACCGGGCAGCTCAACCTTAAGGAAATTCTAATGCCCATTGTGGGTTTTGCCAGACTCTATTCTCTCCATCATAGACTGCCGCAAACTCATACTTTGGATCGACTCGAAGCCCTGGCCTGGAAGGGCGCTTTTCAACCCTCAGCCTGTCATGCTGTCACCGTCGCCTATCAGTTCCTCATGGGGCTGAGGTTTCAGTCCCAGGTTAAGAAACGTCAAGATGGGCTCGATCCTGACAACTGCATTTCCTTGAGCCGGATCAGCCGTATGGAGGAAGCCATGCTCAAACAGGCTTTCGTGGAGATTGAATCCCTTCAGAAAAAGATCGTTCATGATTTCCTTGGCGGGGCTGAAGGGGCAGCCAATCTTCATGGCTAAAAAAACGTTCGTCAGAAATCAGAATTCAATGGAGTTGCTTATGACCGAAATGCATTCAAAAACCAATTGCCCCACATGCGGAGAGGGGATCAAACCGTCCTGGCGCCTTTGTCCTGCTTGTGAAACCCGGCTGGACACCCTGGCCTGCCCCCTGTGTAAAACCGAGGTCAAGGAAAACTGGCGGCGTTGCCCGGAGTGTGAAGCCTTGCTGATTTGCCGGGAATGCGGAAAACGGCTGGCTATTGGGCAACCCTTTTGCGCTGCTTGCGGGTCTTCCAGCACAGGGGAAGAAGACCCGGGAGAAGTTTTCAAGGATCCGGTTTGCGGAATCGAATTTGTCTTGGTTTGCGGCGGTGTTTTCATGATGGGCGACACCCTGAACCAAGGTGTTGAAACGGAAGGGCCGGTTCATGGGGTGGATCTGGAAGATTTCTACATGGCTCGCTACCCCGTAACCCAGACCCAATGGGGGGTTCTCATGAAAGACAATCCATCGGGATTTCAGAAGCCGGACAATCCCGTGGAGCAGGTGACCTGGGCTGATGCCCGAGAATTTGCCCGGAAACTCACCGAAGCTGTGAAAAGCCCTGTTCGGTTCCTGCTGCCTTCTGAAGCCCAGTGGGAGTATGCGGCAAGAAGTGGCGGAAGGGATGACCTGTATTCGGGGGGCAAAGATATCAACACCGTGGCCTGGTATGAGGCCAACAGCCAGAGTCGAACCCACCCTGTGGGCCAGAAAAAGCCCAATGGTCTTGGCCTTTATGATATGAGCGGTAATGTCTGGGAATGGTGTGAGGATACTTTCCTTGCAGATGCCTATGCTCTGGAGGCCAAGAAAAACCCCTTGATCAAGGACCCTGGTCCGGATCGGGTCATTCGGGGCGGAAGCTGGAACTTGGATGCCTGGAGCGCCAGGTGCACAAGACGCTTTAACTTTCCAGTCGATTTTTTCGGGCCGGGCTTGGGTTTCCGGCTGATTATGGTGCGCCATTAAATGGATTTGACATTCATTTAAGAGTGGATTAATAAAAAATTAATACCATCAAACAGGGGGTGTGGGATTTTTTCAGTACACCCTTCCCTTGAAACAGGCCGTCTTTTTCAAAAAACCAAGCGGAGTCTGCCATGGCAAAACACCCCGGGAGTCTTTCCATATTTCTGCTTTTGTTTTTTCTGATCCTTATCGAAATCAGCCCGGCTTTGGGGGCCCTCAGCAGTCAGCCGGGAATCCATGAACTTTTCGAGAAGGGTATTCGAAGCTGCCGGAAAGGTGATTTTGATGAAGGCATACGGTATTTCAACAGTATTCTTCAGATGGAACCGAGTCACTATCTGGCGTATCTGAACCGGGGGATTGCCTATAAAGACAAAAACGCTTACGACCAGGCTATCGTGGATTTCAACCACTGCGTTCAACTGGACCCCGGCAATGCCGAAGCCTATTTTCAGCTTGGCGTTGTGTATGGGAATCAAGCTAAATTGGAAGAAGCGATTCTGCAATACTCCATAGCCATCATCGTGAAACCTTCACACCCAAAATCTTTTGCAGCCCGGGCCATGATGCATTCCCTCAATGGCGGCTTGAATTCCGCCATCGATGATATCAACCAAGCCATCAGCACAGACCCTGAATTTCCCATGTTCTATATTGTGAGGGGGCAGTTTCTGGATGAACAAGGGGATTGCCGGGCAGCCATTTCCGATTTTGAAAAAGCCATGGAGGCTGATTCTGAAATTTTCAACACCAAAGGG
>VMSV01000118.1 GCA_013791935.1 Desulfobacteraceae bacterium
AACCAACAACTTTCCTGACATACCGGCATTTTTTGCCGGAGTTACCGTGTAAGTGTATTTTCCTAACGGCAGTACAACGGCATTGGCTACCTTGACTTCTTTTATTGAAAAATTATCCTCGTCCAATCCCATAACTTCGGGGAGCTCTTGGAAAACAATCTCTTCAATTTCTTTTTCAGTGAGTGTCGTAAAACCTCTTGTTACCTCAATTTCTTGCATTCCGTTGATATGAATGGATGTAAGATCAATATTATTTTGTTTTAGCTTAAAACTGATATTATCCGCGTTTATTCGTCTGGATTTTCCAGGCAAAGGCGATTTACCAAGGGAAATTCTCTCAATTTTATCAATCAGTTCTTGATCTTCTCCTTCAATGGATGCGATATCAGCAAGAAAAATATCATCGCCAAACACTTCCATATTTTTTACAAGGGAAAGGCGCACAACCTCCGTGATATTATCGTTGCCTTTTACATCGAACCCTCCCAAAATAATCATTGCGAGGAAAAGCCATAAAAACATCTGACATAACATTCTATGGGGATATTGGGCCATGGTATTTCTCATTTCCTCTATCTTTTCAAATTGTTTGCCATTTGAAGCATTTCATCGGCAGTTGAAATGGCTTTGCTGTTAATTTCATAAGCTCGCTGGGCCGTGATCATATTCACCATTTCATCCACCACACTCACATTGGACATTTCAAGATATCCCTGTGAAAGGATGCCCAAACCGTCTTGTCCAGGCGTTCCTTCCGTGGGCGTTCCGGATGCCGACGTGGGAAGATAAAGGTTTCTGCCGATACTATTCAAGCCTGCCGGATTTGAGAACCGTACAATATTAATGTTTCCCAGTACCGTTGAATCGGTCTGGCCTGCCTGCATGACAGAAACCGTTCCGTCCATTCCAACGGATAGGGTTGTGCTGTCTGCAGGGATGGCTATTTCAGGCTCCATCAAAAATCCATCGGAGGTAACAATTCTTCCCTCACCATCCAACTTGAAGGACCCTCCTCGTGAATAGCCAGTTTCACCATTGGGTTGGAGAACCTGAAAAAAGCCGTCTCCCTCGATGGCCAGATCAAGCTCATTTTGAGTAAATTGGTATTCCCCCTGGACAAAGATTTTCTGAACCGCCGCTGGTCTGGTTCCTTGGCCCAATTGTATTCCGGTCGGGACTTGTGTTCCTTCGGATGATTGGCTACCGGCCGGACGAAGGGTTTGATAGAGCAGGTCCTGAAAATCCGCTCTACTTTTTTTAAACCCGGAAGTATTTACGTTAGCAAGATTATTGGCGATGACGTCTATATTCAAGGCCTGGGCCTGCATTCCGGTTGCAGCAATGGATAAAGTTCTTAACATTTGTTCCTCCCCCCTGGTGCTTTTAGGGTATCTCTCCGATTTTATTTATCGCTAACATTGTTGATTCATTTAAAGAGGTGATCACTTTTTGATACGACTCATATCCTCTTAAAGTGTCAATCATTTCCGTCATCATTTTGACGGCGTTGACATTGGACTGTTCCACATTCCCCTGTTGAATGGTAAAGGCGTGCGCTTCCTTCTCTTGAATATCGCTATTGATGGGTTCAAAAAGGTTATCCCCTTTTTTTATTAGTGAATTCGGTTCAAAATCCACAACTTTTAAGGAATCCACCCTACTTCCCCCTACAAATATCGTGCCGGATTCATCTATCTGAAAGTCATTCTTATCGATGGTAATTTTGCCGCCCTCCCCAAGGATGGGCAAACCCTCCACAGTGCAAAGCTCCTTATTTTCATTCAGGGCAAAATTCCCTTTTCGAGTATATCGATCCCCATCCTTTGTCTGAACGCAAAAGAATCCCTTTCCGTCGATTGCAAAGTCAAGTTTGTTGCCTGTGGCTACCAGATGGCCCTGCTCAAAATCGGTGAAGGTTCTCGCAGGAATATTGGCGGCAAATATATCCGATTCCATGGAAGAAGTTGCACTTCCCTGGGCATCCGGCAGGGGAACAGATCCCATGGCGTCAAAGATAACCCCATCTTTTTTAAAGCCTATTGTGTTTGCATTGGCGAGATTGTTTGAAATGGTTCCGAGTCTCAATTGTTGAAACATGGCCCCTGCTACAACATCACCGATCGAATCTGACATGATTCACTCCCTGCTAAAGTTTTTGCTATTGCATCCTTTTTCCGATTTCTACTCATTTTGCTATCGATCTATTGATAAATAATGCAACAATGGTGCCATGTTACGCATAGGCTCTCATTCTATTTTCTATCCCGTTTTTATGTTTCGACATCCTGTTCAGACGATGAAATTTCAAAATCAATTCAATCTCGGCCATTGGAATATTGGTTTTTTCAAATATGTTTTCTTTTTCCATTCCTGATTCCGCGTAAAACCTTACTCTCTCATAAGGTTCGGCATCGAGCTCTTCCTCACTTCTGCTGTTTCGAACAACGGGTTGCAGCAACGATGATTTATTCTTTATTTTTTTGATTGAATTGTCCCTGACAATATCAAAAGTCTTCATTTTCGTCGAAGCATCTTCGTTGACAATGGTTGTCGCTTTATTGAGGCTTTTTAAAAGTCTGTTGGCCTTGTTGTTCTCTTCAGCGAGTTTTACAACCTGTTTTTTTATTTTTCTAATTTTCTTATTAGAAATTTCCCCGGCCAAAGTTTGATTGAAGCTTTTAGGTCGCATCATAAGAAAAACAACAGAAAGAATGCAGATCAAACCACCTAAAAAGTAACGAACAGTTTCCCAATTTTCTATGATCAATAAATCCATTTTCGCCTCACTCGATCATGATAGGTTTTTTGTTTTCATATAAACACATCTACAACTCTTTTTGGAACTTGTTCATCCTCGAAATCGTCTGCCGGGTTTCCAAAATCGTCAGATTTTGGAACCTGTTCTTTGTTTTTCTTTTGAAAAGGTTTTTCATAGCTTTTTTCCTTTTCTTTGGCATCCAATTCGTTGCTTTTACCACCTACTCTGCTGGTACTGGAAAGAGATCTGATGTTGAATTTAAGCTCATCCACCTGATTCACCTCCTTTGTTCTTCTTCAGTTTTGCAACCCGCTTAAGCGTCTTTTCAACCTTCCATTAAGCCGTCTTTTCTCAATCTGGAGCGCAAGTGAATAATCGCCTGGGAATGAATCTGAGAAACCCTGGATTCCGTCAAATCCATGACCCTCCCGATTTCCTTCATGGTTAACTCATCACTGTAATACATGGACAGAACTAATTTTTCTTTATCGGGCAATTGATCAACCGCACCTTCGATGGCGTTTTGCATTTCTTTTAATTTGGTTAATGTTAATGCATCATTCGGTTGTTTTTTAATTAACGATTGAACATAGTTTTCTTTTTCTTCATTGGATGATCCATCCATTTCATCTATGCTAACGAAATAAATATTTGCGGCAGCTTTAATCTGATAATATTCGTCCAAAGATACATCAATTTCTTTTGCCACATCTTCGTCTTCAACCTTCCCTTCATTTTGAAGTTCGAGCTTAAGATATGCATCATCCAATTGTTTAATTCGCTTTCTGTGGGACCTTGATAAGTAATCACGAGATCTCAATTCGCTTAGCACAGCACCTTTTATCCTGAAGGAGGCATAGGTCTTTAGTGTATTGTCCCGAGTAGGATCAAATCGATCGATTGCCTGCATCAACCCGATAACGCCGGCATTGATCAAATCTTCACTTTCAACATGAGGCGGCAAATGGCTTGCTATACGGGAAACAATTTGTTTAACAAAAGGCAGATACTCAAGAATTAATGAACTTCTGTTCTTCAGGTCAATACTATCTATTTCATTTCCCCTGATGGTTGCTAATGTCATTCTATTTAGCCTCTCTCTTAATATTAAATTTAAAACCGGTTATTCAATTTTTCAGTAATTCAGGATATTTCCCCACATAAAATTGGATGCTTCCAAATTTCTCTTTTCTCGTTTAATCTTCAAAATGTTCTCAGCCAAAGGCTTAAAACACAAACTTGAGGGGGATTCCGGATATATATCGCTTACAATTTTTTGACGCTTAACACCTTTTGGAATTTTCTCATCACTCAAAACGTGTCCAGTATAATTCAAGCTTACATTCAGAAAGCGTCCTGTAACCATTTTAAGTTGATTATAAACATCTTCCGCTTCCTTAATTGATTTCACCATATTTATCACCAGATTGAATTTGCTTACCCCATAATGATAAGACAAAACCTTAATCAAAGCGTACGCATCTGTCAGGGATGTGGGTTCGGGCGAGACGACCACCAGAACGTCCTGAGCTATTGCAGAAAACTGCAGAACATTGTTGGAAATTCCTGCTGCCGTATCGATCATAAAAATATCGAATTGATTCACCAATTCATCAATCTTCCTAAAAATCGGAACTTTATCTTCTTTTGATAAATGGGCTAGTTCCTTTATCCCTGATGCAGCTGGAATGATTTTCATTCCGGAAGGACCTTCAACAATAATCTCTTCCATTTTCTTTTCACCCAGAATAAAGTGCGACAGATTATATTTCGGTGTAAGTCCAAGGAGTATATCAAGATTCCCCAAACCAAGATCAGCATCAAAGATCAGAACCTTTTTGCCCATTTTGCTAAAAGTATATCCAAGGTTCGCCACTATATTGGTTTTACCAACGCCACCCTTTCCGCTTGAAATAGATATCACCATGGGACCACTTGCTTCAGTGGGTTCAGTTGCTTTTTTCCTGTTTTTTTCCTCAAGAATCGAGCTAATTTCTATTACATTTTTTGTCGTTTTATCATTCTTCATTCGATGAGAAGCTCCTGATACAAAGGCGAATAAAATTGGGGAGTACTTTTTAGTTCAATTTAGTTCAATTCGGCCCGTTGAAACATGGAATAAGGTTTAACTGATTTTATGTTTGACTTTTCTGAGCCATAGGAACCATGATTATCTTTTTGGTTGATGACAAGGTTCGCCAATTCAGTGAGATTGATGGCCGAAATATCTTCCGGAACATTTTGCCCCATGGTGATGTAGGAAATTGGCTTTCCAGTGTCCAAGAGCTGGTTGATCATCGTCCCGTAGGTCGATGTCTCATCAATTTTGGTGAATAAAATTCGATTGAAATTAAAAAAATCGAAGTTTTGCTTAATTTCAATCGCATCGGATTGCTTAACGTTTGCATGCATTAACAGATGCGTTTCATCCGGCCTTATCTTTTCAATGAGTTCTTTTATTTGATGCTTGTGCTGGAAATCATTCAATCCAATTCCGGGGGTATCCACCAGAATAACATCCTTATCCCCGAATGATTTCAATGCTGCCTTAATTTCTTTCGGATTTGAAATGCATTCAAAGGGAAAGCCTATGATATTTGCAAAAACTTTCAAAAGTGCATTTGAGCCGACTCTGAAATTATCCAGAGAAATCACCCCGACCGATCGATTCATCTCAAGAATTTGAATAGCTGCCAGCTTGGCCAAGGTGGTTGTTTTCCCAACTCCGGTTAATCCAATCAAAGCAACAATGTTTTGCTTGTTTAAATCCCGCTTATCCGTGGAGTGCCGAACCCCCATATCGAATAGTATTTCAGGAAGATATTTTTTTATTCCTTTTCTTTGATCCATATCTTTTGCGCTATTGAGCCTGTGAGTTCTATCAATAATTTCAGAGGCAATTTCATTTCGAAGGCCGTTGGCGAGAAGCAGCCTTTTATATTCTTTCAATTCATCAAGGTCATTCGGCTCCTCAAGGTTTTCACGGCTTTTTGAAATTCGAAACGATCGTAATAAACTTGGTTTTTTGCTGTTATGATTCAATTCACTTTTTAGGACAGGCTCTTCTTCCTGATGGGTATCGTTGTGATCAGAATATTGCCTTATCATTTTATTGTATCCCATTCCTTTTTCCTGCTGAATGATATAACTGTCATTGGCAGCAAGAACTTCCACCATTGAAGACTTTCCTTTGTCAAAAAAGCCTTTTTCTTTATGGATAGTTTTTGCGGACAAAATAACGGCATCCGGGCCAAACTCCTGTTTGATATTCTTAAATGCTTCGGCCATGCTTTTTGCTTCAAATCTTTTAATTTGCATTTGAAATATCCAATATTCCTAAAGATTGAATGTTTATGTTTTTTAATATTTCAGTAAACGATAAAACAACGAGGTCCGGGACGAACTGCTCGGATAATTTTTTGAAATGCCACCTTAAGTGGGGCGTGCATAAAACAATGGGCTGTTGGCTTAATGAAGCGAATTTCTCTATGGACTTTCCCAAGGCTCTTATTATTTTTTGCACCATGACAGGATCTGCAGACATATAGTTGCCCTGTTGAGTGATCTGGACGGAGTCTGAAAGGATTTTTTCGACATCCTGACCCAGGGTGATCACGTATAAATTTCCATCTCCGGTTTGATATTGTTGTGTTATGGTCCTGGAAAGGGATTGACGGACTTTCTCAGTAAGGGATTCAATATCTTTTGTTATGGGAGCCCAGTCTGCAAGGGTCTCCATGATGGTGGGGAAATCCCGAATGGGAATCTGCTCGGTCAACAAATTTTGCAAGACCTTAACCACACCCCCGAGACTGAGCAAATTGGGCACAAGCTCATCAACCACTTTTGGATGCGTTTCCTTCAGATTATCAAGCAGGCTCTGGATTTCTTGTCTTCCTATGTATTCATGTGCATATCTTCTGAATATATCGGATAAATGAGTTGCCATGACCGTTGGCAGGTTTACTACCGTATAGCCTTTTGCCAAAGCTTCCTCTTTATCGGCGTCTTTAATCCAAAGCGCAGGTAAACCATAGGTGGGTTCTTTGGTTTTTATTCCCTTTATATTTTCAGAAGAACCATCCACGCTCATTGCAAGCACATAATTCAACATCAGTTCGCCATGGGTTAACTCATTTCCCTTAAGATAAATTTTGTACTCACCGGGCTTAAGCTGTAAATTGTCCTGGATATGGACTGATGGCACAATGATTCCCATATCCTTTGCAAGCTGTTTTCTAATGGACCTAATTCTGCTTAACAATTCACCGCCTTGGGATTCATCTACGTATGGGATTAAGCCAAGTCCTACTTCCAGAGCCAAGGTGTCAACAGGAGGAGGTTGGTTTAACATTTCAGATTCTTTTGCCGATTCTTTAATCATTGAATCTTTTTTACCGTCTTCATTTTCTTTCTTTTTAATTTGAAAATTGAAATACGCTGCAATTCCTGCAATAATGGCAAGGACAAAAAAAGGAATAGTGGGTAATCCAGGGAAAAGGCCAAAACCCACAAGAACCGCAGATACAAGAGCTATGGCCCTGGGTTGGAAGCTAATTTGTTTTACGATATCATTTCCGAGGCTTGAATCTGAACCTGCGCGACTGACAATAATACCAGCAGCCGTTGAAATGATTAAAGCAGGAACCTGACTGACAAGACCATCGCCGATGGTTAATAAGGTATAGGTTTGAGCCGCGTCCCCGAAAGACATCTTGTGTTGAAGGACACCGATGGATAATCCTGCAAGAATATTTATTATAGTTATGATAATCCCAGCGATGGCGTCACCACGAACGAATTTATTGGCACCATCCATAGACCCGTAATATTCCGCTTCCATGGCAACTTCACTTCTTCTTCTTTTGGCTTCTTTTTCATCAATCAGGCCGGAATTCATATCAGCGTCAATGGCCATCTGTTTTCCAGGCATTGCATCCAAGGTGAATCTGGCAGCAACTTCAGCAATTCTGCCTGCGCCTTTTGTGATAACAACAAAATTGATGACAACAAGAATAAGAAAAACGATCAATCCTACGACAAGATTTCCTCCTACAACAAAATTCCCAAAGGCCATGATGACTTTGCCGGCGGCTTCTACTCCCGATTGCCCATTAAGTAATATGGTTCGGGTTGATGCAATATTTAATGACAGCCTGAATAGGGTAACCAGCAATAAGATTGAAGGGAAAACTGAAAACTCAAGGGGTTTTAAAACATACATTCCAACCAGCAATATTAATAAAGAAGAAGCAATATTAAGGGTTAGCAGAAGATCCAGAATAAAGGTAGGCAGCGGGATGATCATGATAAGCAAAACACCCACCACGGCAAGGGCCAATAAAATGTCTGAATTTTTTGCCAACAGGGAGAATTGCTTTAAATTTGAATTTTGTAATGCATTTTCCATTTTTTAAAATTCCATACTGATTCTACTTTTTGTCTTTCAATTTATAGCTTCTTTTGCATTTATTATGCCTTTCATTAAAATCTATTTTAATTTTTTTATTAATTTATTTACTTATTGTTTTTATGAGAAATATTTGGATGAATGTTTTTAATAACTTGCCGGAAAAAGGAAGCCTTTATTTTAGAAGAGACATTCTTAGGGGAGAATTGACAACTGCGTCAATTTTTCATCAGAGACTATGAAGGCGAGTTTACATTTTCCCTTTAAGTCGGTAGATGTAGGCAAGTATTTCGGCCACGGCCTGATATAATTCAGTAGGAATAAAATCGCCGATTTCAACAGTTTTGAACATGAGTCGGGCAAGGGGTTTGTTTTCAACGATGGGCACATCGTTTGCTTTGGCTAGTTTTCTTATTTGTGCCGCAAGGACGCCGGCTCCTTTTGCAACAACTTGTGGTGCACCCATCTTTCCGAACTCAAACTTAATCGCAATGGCGAGGTGCGTCGGGTTGGTAATAACCACCGTTGCCTCCGGAACAGCATGGATCATTCTTCGTCGTACCATTTCCAATTGAGCGGCTCGAATACGTTGTTTTATTTTCGGATCACCCTCTGTTTGTTTGCTTTCCTCTTTTACTTCTTGAAAAGTCATTTTCAAATCTTTTTCATGCTGGTATTTTTGAAAGCCAAAATCCAGAGCAGCCAAAAGGATTAAAACAAGACCGGTAACAAAGCATATTTTAAGTGAAGTAATACCTAAGAAAGATAAGATCTGGTAAACATCCATGCCGATAAGAAATGGAATATTTATCATTTCCTTTTTTACGGTTAAAAAGGCAACGATTCCCACGATTATGATTTTTAAAACAGATTTGATCAGCTCTACGAAGGATCGAATGGAAACCAACCGTTTCAATCCGCTGATTGGATTTAATTTGTTGAATTTGGGGGCCATTTGTTTACTACTGAACTCAAATCCGATTTGAGCCAAATTCCCGATAAAACCAAAAACTACAACCGCCATGAATAAAGGGGATAAAATGATAAAAATATTCTCCAATACCATGACAATAAATCTTTTGCTTTCTTCAGCATTTTCCAGATGTATTTCACCCAGATGGCCAAATATCTCGATTGTAGCTAGTTGGATTTTTAAAAACATCCATGACCCGGAAAAGAAAAACACACCAAGCGATGCCAAAAGGACGAAAGTTGAGGTTACTTCAACACTTTTAGCAACCTGCCCTTTTTCACGTGCTTCCTTTCTACGTTTCGGCGTCGCTTTTTCTGATTTTTCCTGGAAACTGTTTTCAGCCATTTATTCTTTCTTTTCAATAAACCTTATCTATTAGGTTGAACCCAATTTTATGAATGTGACAATATTAATGCCGATTTTTGAGTAAATGGAAATCAGATAGGAAATAAAAAGTGGGAAAAGCCACCCGATAAAAAGAACACCCACAATTATTTTCACCGGCATTGCCACAAAAAATACATTCATTTGTGGAACGGTTCTGGCGATCAACCCCAATGAAACATCTGTAAATAAAAGTGCCACAATAATGGGGGCACTAATTTTAATTGCAATAACGAACATTTCTACAGTAAAAGAAAGAAATTCATTCGTTAACGCACCATTGACCTGGAAGCCGAAGGGTGGCATTAAAATAAAGCTATCCGCTACGGCCCTGAAAAACCAATGATGACCGTCAATGGCTAAAAACACCAGTATGGCCGCAATATATTGAATCTCTGCT
The DNA here is from genome assembly GCA_013791935.1 of Desulfobacteraceae bacterium. Lineage (GTDB taxonomy): Bacteria > Desulfobacterota > Desulfobacteria > Desulfobacterales > UBA5616 > VMSV01. The sequence continues at coordinate 9,926 of VMSV01000118.1, forward strand.
ATGATTGAGCTTTGTGACCCTGTGGTTGGATCAAAGACATTAGCCATGGATAATCCCATTTGGTATCCAACCAATTCTCCACCCATTTGTATACCGGTGAAGACTAATTTTACAGACAATCCAATTCCTAAACCCATTACTATTTCCGAGGCGACGCCAACCAACAGAGGAATTCCATTGTCAAAGTTTGGAATTTCTGTAAATTTCAGGACAGGATAAAAGAGAACGCTCATAGCAAAACACAAACCTATTTTAAACAAAGCAGGAATGTTAGTGTTGTCAAATAATGGCAAAAACATCAGAATGAATGTCACTCTCAAAAATATAAACATAAAAATGCTTATCTGGTCCACCTGATAATTTAGTATTGCCATGATCGACGACTTATTTTGTTTTATTATTTGATATAAACGGGAAGATTAATGATTACTTTTTGGGTAAATTCAATGATAATCTGCATCATCCAAGGAAAAAATAAAATCACGGAAAGCCCGACTGCTATCATTTTGGGTATTAAAACCAAGGTCATTTCATTGATGGATGTAGCAGCTTGAAAAACACTCACAAGGACCCCTGCTACAAGTCCAACAATCAAAATCGGCATAGATAGCATCATAACCACTTTCATGGATTCAAAAAAAAAGTCGGCTACAAATTCTGGTGTCATCAAACAACCCTTTCTTTTTTTTAACCAAAGCTTTTTATCATGGACCCGGCAATCAAATGCCATCCATCGGCGAGAACAAATAACATCAATTTAAAAGGCAGCGATATCATCACCGGAGGCAACATCATCATTCCCATGGAAAGAAGAATACTTGAAATTACCATGTCCAGTATAAGAAATGGAATGTATAACAAAAAGCCCATTTGGAAGGCTGTTTTAAGTTCACTGATGATAAATGCCGGTATCAATATTGTGGTTGGAACGTCATTTATGTTTTTTGGTCTTTCTGTTTTTGAGATTTGAATAAGCATTGCAATGTCTTTTTCCCGGGTCTGCTTCACCATGAAAGTTCTTAATGGTTGAATGGCTTTGTCAAAAGCCTGTTCCTGGCTTATTGTCTTTTGCATGTAAGGCTGAAGCGCATTTTCATTAATATTTTCCCAAACCGGCGCCATGATAAACAGGGTCAGGAACAAAGCAAGGCCAATGATTATCTGGTTGGGTGGTGTTTGTTGAGTCCCCAAAGCCTGCCGGAGGATGGAAAGAACAATCACGATTCGTGTAAAAGATGTGACCATGACCAATATGGCCGGAGCCAGGGTAAGAACAGTCATCAAGATAAATATCTCAACTACGACTGAAAGCTTCCCATCGTTTTCTCCCTGATTCAAATCCAGGCTGAATATGGAATTCTTAACCGGATTGTCTTGCGCTTGGCAAAGCCCGGGCAAACCGATGAATAGGATGACAAGGAGTATCCAATGTATTTTAAATGTTTTTAGTGTCATTTTCTCGTATTTCATGAAGCAAAGTCATATAGTTATCCGCTATCCCCACTACAAGAACAGCGCCCGGAACCTTTACAAGCGATATGGTCTTTTTTACACCCACGTGACAATTTTCGATGACATGAATCTTTTTGCCGTCAAATTTACCGCCCAGTGCATTTTGTTTATTTTTTACAAACCATGAGAAACCCCAAAGACAACCCACAATAACAGCCAGCATCAGAATCATTTTAAAAAATGTTGCATAAAGTTCAGGTTCAATATTCATCTCAGTTTCTCAATTCTCTCTACAGGGCTTGAAACTTCTGTCAGTCGTATTCCATATTTCTCATTCATCACAACGACTTCCCCCTTGGCTATTAATTTATTATTGGCCAGTATTTCAAGGGTATCCCCTGCAAGCTTTGAAAGTTCTATGACGGAACCCTGGCCCAATTTCAGCAGGTCGCAAATCATCATTCTCGTTCTTCCAAGTTCAACGGTTATTTCAAGAGGAATATCAAGAATAAAGTCAATGTTGTTATTTCCTGCCATATCAGCAAATTCGTCTCTATTCATTCCGGCGATATTTTTGCCCGATATTTGTTGTTGTGTCGGATCATTGGCTATTTCTTTTGTGCTTGTAGCCGATTGATTTTGCTTATCCATTATTTGCGTTTGCCTCCGTTTTTATAAATTGGATTTACTATTTCAATGGCTCTGTTGCCATTGACAACACCAGGGTATCCCATGTATTTAGGAACACTTTCCACCGTAATCGGAATTCTATCATTGGGTCCTGAATTAAGAAGAATAACGTCCCCTTCCTTCATATTGATCAATTGTCTTATGGTATATACCTTTTTCCCCAATTCAGCCGTCATGTTGACTTCCGTTGAATTCATAATATCCTTTAGCTGGCCATCCCAACTGTGATCCGTATCCTTTTCACGCACAAATCTAGAAGACAAAAGTTCCTTAATGGGTTCAAGCATCAGGTAGGACAAGCAAAAGTAAATGTTTCCGGAAAATTGTTTTCCCACAACAGAAAAGGTTTGGGACATCACAAGATCATTGGGATTGAATAAATGAACATATTCAGGATTGGATTCTGATTTTTTCAGATCTGTGGATACTGAATAAATCAATTCCCATGCAGATTCAAAGGCGTCCAATATACCTGTGGCTACTTTGCTCATAAGCCTCATCTCAATGGCTGTAAAATCCCTTTCATAGGACTTGGTCTTGCCGGTTCCTCCAAACATGCATTCTACGAGAGAAAATACAAGATTCTGATCAATGGCCATTAAGGATGAGCCGATAAGCGGTTCCATGGTGAAAATATGAAAACATGTGGGGGGGGAAAAGCCCTGAATGAAAGTATCGAAAACAACCATTTCCGTGTTAACGAATTTTACGTCTATTTTCTGCTGTAAAAAAGTAGATAGAAAGTTCTTTAAAAATTTCGTTAACTTATCGTTAACTTCTTCCAGAGCGAAAAATTGATTCTGAAGGAGAATATTTTTTGAAGTCAGATCATAGGCTTCTATTTCTTCCAGACTGATGTTGGCCTTTTCAGCATCATCAGTTTCAAGATCAACATCCCCGCTTGCCATGGCCCCCAGCAGCGCATCAATTTCTTCCTGTGATAAAATCTGTTCGCTCATGAATTAGTACCTACTGGATCACAAATTCTGTGAAATAAATATTTCTAACCTGTTCTTTATCAAAAAAGGCATTGACTGCTTTTATCAATTCAATTCTTAAAGCACTTTTTCCTTCACCGGTTGTTATCTCTTCATAATGTTTGGACGGTAGAATCGACAAAATTGCGTCTTTTATCTGGGGCAATCTGTCAGTGATGAGCTGAACACTTTTTGTGTCCATCAATTCAAGGTCCATGGTGACCCTAAGATATTTTCTCAGTTTTGGATCATCAAGGTTCACAATAAAAGGTTCAAGAGATTGGATAGGACCCATTTTTTTTGACTCCAGCAACTCTTTGGCAACAGCTTCAGCTTCATCCGGGTTTCCAGGCTTTTGGTTCATTTGGTTTATCTTAGACCACATCATATAAAACATAGCGCCAAAGCCAATGAGACAGGCAATCAAAACCCCTGCCAAAATGATCACGAGTTTATTATTCATCCTGCTTCATCCCTCCTTTGTATAACAGTATTTCAACTCTTCTGTTTTTTGTCCTGTTTTCTAACGTGTCGTTTCCGGAAATAGGTTTAACCTCTCCGTAGCCGACTGCCGACATTCGAGTAGGGGAAATATTCCCTTGTTGTATAAAGTATTTCAATACGTGAATTGCCCGATCGATGGACAGATCCCAATTGGAGGGATATTTTTCTGTATATATCGGGATATTATCTGTATGGCCCTCAATTCGAACCTGAAAGTTTGACGATGTGATGGATGTAATGATTTGATCCAATATGGGAAAAGCATCGGGATGAATTTCCGATTTACCAGCGTCAAAAAGCAACCGATCCTGAAGGGTTATAGACACGCCTTCCGGAGTAAATTTGGAATTTACCCCTGGAATGTTTTCAACTGACTCCATTTTTCTGTATGTTAAGTAATTGTTTGTCTTACCAATTTGATCATCATAAACAGGAGTTTTATCGGTTTCGGACATATCGCTGAGAATATCATTATATACCTCACTCATATTTCCCAAATCATTTTCAAGGGCCTGAATGGAAGGCTGGGGATCCACCACTGCAATCTCAACAGCGGTTCCTGCCTCCAAAACACCCAAACCGCTTTGGAGTGATCCAATCATGCCGCTTGATTTATCTAAATCAATTGTGCTCATGGAAAATATCATAACAAAAAATACCATTAGAAGAGTCATCAGGTCGTTGAAAGTGCATAACCATCCGGCGCCACCAGAATTTTCTTCTTTTTTTATTTTTTTCCCATTTGCACTCAATCAGCAATTTCCTTAACCTTGGTTTTTCTTTCGCCAGTAAATATTTTTATATCAACCCTTCTGTTTTTTGCCTTGTTTTCCGAAGAGTCATTTGACGCCAAAGGTTTATATTCACCAAAACCCTCTGCCGATAAACGATCCGGTGAAATATGGTTTTTATCGATAAAAAATCTTAAAACCGAAATCGCTCTGGTGGTTGAAAGCTCCCAGTTTGAAGGGAACGCATAAGTATTTATGGGAATATTGTCGGTATGACCTTCTATTCTTATGTTATAGTTGGATTTTGCCAGGATGGTTCCAATATGATTTAATATCGGCAATGCGTTTTCATTAATGGTTGCTCCCCCGGAATCGAACAGAATGGAATCGGATAATCTGATCACCAATCCGCCTTGAATGTTTTGCATTCCGACTTCGCCTTCTATTCCGTACGACTTCATGACTTCTGCCATCTCTGTAAAGATGTTGGCAATTTTACTATCCGCATCAACAATATCTGCAGAAACAGGAAGAACGATTTCACCTTTGTCAAATTTCAGCCCCCCGGAAAAAACACTGACAGCAATGGAGAATGATTTTACAAATCGCGTAACCTTTGAGGTTTCCATGGTTGAAAAAGAACAGAGCATGATGAAAAAACAGAGCATGATCAACACAAAGCCTGAATAGATGATCTCCCAGCCACCTCCTGCAACCCCTCCTCCGGACCCGCTTTTTTTTCTTTTATTGTTTGCCATTTTAATTCTTTCAGCGTTTTATGCTTCGGCCAAAGTTTCTTGCCCTGAAAGTTGCTTGGATTGTTGTTTTGAAGATAAGAAAGCTTTCAGTTTTTGTTCCACAATCCGGTGATTGTCTCCTGATTGAATGGAAATAACACCTTCCAAGATAATTTCTTTGATCAGAACTTCCTGTTTACTTCGCGTTTTAAGTTTTGAAGAAATAGGGATAAAAAATATGTTGGCGAAAACCGTGCCGTAAAACGTTGTTAGCAGGGCCACTGCCATGGGGGCACCGATTGAACTGGGGTCTTCCATCTGCATCAGCATCTGGACAAGTCCGATGATGGTTCCCAGCATACCCATGGCTGGTGCAAAAGCCGCCATGGTACCGAAAATCTCAGCACCGAATGAGTGACGTTCGCCGACGTGATCTATTTCCGTTCTCATAACCGTTTCTATGGCGTCAGATTCCATACCATCAATTGCCATCTGTAATCCTTTTGCTAAAAACTTGTCCGGTATTGTTTCCAGTTGGGACTCAAAGGACAAAATACCTTCCTGTCTTGCTTTTTTAGCCAAGTCCACCATGAGAGGAATTAATTCCCCTGCAGATCTGGTTTTATGAAGAAAAGCATTCTTAGCAACGCCAATTACACTTAAAACTTCCGCCAATGGATAGGCTATGAGGGTTGATCCCAAGGTCCCACCTCCAACGATCATGAGAGATGGAGGATCAATAAACCAGAAAATGGGCCCTCCCATCAAGATTGACACGATAACAAGACCTATTGAAACGATCAGGCCGATCAATGTTGCGATATCCATTATTCCACTCCTATATTAATTAAGTATGCCTGAATTACTTTTTTAGATTTATTTATCAATTATCTGATCGAAAGCCATGCGCTATTCTTTTATTAACTTCATAGCAATTGGTATGCCACACTATGCCAAATTATTTTTCCGCTAAATAATTGCATGGGCTGAAATTTATTATTTTTGAATTTATTGATTTTATTTGTTTACAGATCGTTCATGAAAGGAAGGAAAACATTGGTATTCCAGTTTTTTATTCAAGCAAAGGTGGGATCATGCGGTTTTGAGATGAAGATACAACCAGAAGGAGTTTTTAAAAACATTGGTTGGTTGTATAAACTATGTATTTGTGAATTCAGCTTTATTCATATCAAAAGTGACAATCACGTCAACTATTTGACGATACCTAAATGGCGTAATCCCCAGCCGGGCATGGCAAAAGTTCTCCCCAAGCCCGGTAACCATTGAGCACAATAAACCGCCTGATGTTTATGCCCCTGAGTTTCTTCAAAATACTGCAATCAATTGATTGCATATCTATATTCACTGCAATGATCTGCTTCCAGCTGAGGATTATGAGAAACGGATTTTTGATAATCAATAATTTTTTGACTCAATTCCTCTACGGATTCTTTTACAACCATTCGGACTTTGTTTGTAAAAGTGATCACCGTATCCGGAGCAGATTGAAGAGATTGAATCATTTCAACGTTTAAAATAAGCTTTGAATTGTCCAACCGTGTCACTTGTATCATTTTTAGGTCCTCCATTCATTCAATCATTGTTTTAATTTGGCAAGGCAAACAACCCATTGAAAGCTTCTTTCGTTTGCCTTAATCGTTATTATTTTTCGTTACCGTTTATGTTACCGTTTAAGATTTATTAATTCATTCAGCAACTCATCGCTTGTACTGATAACCCTTGAATTGGCCTGATATGCTCTTTGGGTAGTAATCATTTTGACAAATTCGGATGCCAAATCTACGTTTGACAGTTCAAGGGCGCTGGACGTTAAAGCGCCCAATCTACCTTCTCCAACCACTGCAATACTGGGTTGGCCTGAAGCTCTAGAGGCAGTGTAGAGGTTATTGCCTATTTTTGATAGCCCCTGATAGCTTGGAAAATCCGCAAGAACCAGTCGATATAAATTAATTCTTTGACCGTTTGAATAGGAACCTGTTACATATCCAAGTCCATCTACCGATATGTTTTGCAAAATACCTGCCGGATACCCGTCCTGCCTTTGAGCACTCATCATGGTGGCTGATGGATATCCTGTAACATTTCCGTTGGTTGATCCGGCATCTGTTAAATTAAGACTAATGGTTTGAGGGGATACGGCGCCATTGGCCAAGGCAAGCGTAATCGTCGGATTTGCTATATTGGTCAATTGACCGGTGGAGTCAAAATTAAGAATTGTTGCCGTTGCCGGATCGCCATCATCATCTATGACTGCATATTGCGTTGCGGGATTATCCGCAGGAATGGCCGCGCTCACAGCCCAACTGTTTGAACCTGACTGCTTTGTGAAATTAAGAGTTAATAGGATATTGTTACCCAGGGAATCGTTAACCGTAATGGTGGTTTCAAATGTTGCTCCATCATCAGAGCTTGCATCCAAATTCAAACCGATGGTCATTTCCGTGGTATCAAGATTTCTATAGGTATTATCTCCGGCGATATTGATATCTCCCAATGCTCCCAATCCACCGCCGTCATTGATTTGATATCCTTGAACCTTAAGTCCGGCAGGATTCACGAGGTCGCCGTCGCTGTTAAAATTAAAATTTCCTGCACGGGTGAAAAATTGCTCGTTGTTGTCGTTCACCACAACAAACAAACCTTTCCCGCTGATCGCAAGGTCCGTTCCATTCCCGGTATTTTCAAAAGAACCCGATGTCCAGTTTTCCGAGATGGCAGCGATCTGCACACCGCTTCCAGCAGCCTTAGCAGTAGCTTCACCCAATGATTGTGAAAACATGCTGCTAAAAGACATATTGGAACTTTTGAAACCTGTTGTGGCAACATTGGCGATATTATCACCGATCACAGACATGGCCGCAGAACTTGCATTTAAACCTGATATTCCTGAATATAATGATCCAATCATGTTTGATCTCCTTTTTTCCTTGTTTTCCTATTTATGAAGTATTTCATATTAGCTTTCACTCACCTTAAAAATGCTCTTTTCAGAAATTAAATTATCTCCTGAGTTTAAATATATTTCGCCATTATCGTATGTTATGCCTGTTATTTTTTTCTCTGTGAACAGGGTTGCATCGATCTTCTGATCATTTGAATCATAGGCATAAACCTGAAAATTATATGAGCCATCCGTGACGGTTTTTCCATTGGAATCTTTGCCGTCCCATGTGTATTCATGGGTTCCCATATTCATGAAGCCTTCTTCATATTGTCTTAACAAATTTCCCGATGAGTCATAAATCTGCACAAACACTTTGTTTGCATTTTGATTCAACTCAAAATTCATTTGCTCCGATTCACCTTGGTTTTTACTGATTGTGTTTCCATAGGAGGAAACATTTTTGCCTATGTAAGAAACCGCCTGGTAGTTTGACATATTGGCTTGTGAAGAAATCAACGTGTTAAGATTTGTGTTCACATTGGTCATTTGCTCCAGAGTACTGAATTGAGCAAGTTGCGCTGTAAACTGAGTGCTATCCATGGGATTTAATGGATCCTGATACTTCAATTGTGTAACCAAGAGGTTTAGAAATTCATCTTTGCCGACAGTCTCATTTTTTGATTGGGTCCCAGTTATACTGGGTGAAGTGCTTTCGTTTGACTGGATACTGTTTAACATTTTGCCACCTGTTTCGACTTCACCTAATTAGATTTCATATCGTTATGCATAATAGTCAACCTTGGTTTCTTTTATCCTTTTGACCAAGTCTTTATCCCTTTGTTCCTCAGAACCTTTTTCAAAGTTGTTATTGCGGGGTGTCTTTTCAAAATATCGAATCTGTTTCCCGTATCCTTCTCGCGTTCCTGATCCTTCGTAATTATTTTGCTGTCCAACGGTCACATCAATCTTGTCAATCTCCATCCCGTTCTTGCTCAAGCCCGTTTTAAGCTGGTCGATATTCTGTTCGATAATTTCTTTAACCATTTGCGTTTCAGCTGTAATTTTTGCATGTATTTGTTGATTTTCGTTGATTACATGAATTTTGATTGACCCCAGCATTTCAGGCTTAATATGTATTTTTAACTCGCTTTTGTTGTGACTTAATTCAAGAACTGCTTTTTTGATAATTTGATCAACCACAGCCTTGCTGGTCTCATTTTCTATCTCAGGAGACGGCGGTTCCAAAGAATGACTTGAATGAACCTTGCCCAATGGACGAAGTATGGTTTCATGCTTTGATGAAATGTCCCCGACATTTTCATTCCCGGCAATTTCTGTAACAGGATAACCCACCTTCCCGGAATTGATTTTGAACTCTTCGCTATCTTCATGCTTAACAGTATTCGCATGGTTGAGACTTTCCAGAGGCTCACGATCGTTATCTTCTGCTGGAAATGAACCCTCTTGGTTAAGTTTTATATTTTCTTTGTTTTCAATTTCATCAGATATACCAAGGACCCCATTATTAAGGGCATTTTGTGTTTCTCTTTTTACTTCCTTAAGACTTCCAGCGAATTCCTTCCATTCCAAACCCTTTGAGTCTTTAGCTATTTTCTTCTGAGTTTCAATTTCGGTGGTCAAGTTTGGAATCATCCGGTCTGATTCGGCACTTTCAACATCTTCACTCTGACCCAAAGCTTTGTCCAAAAGCTCTTTACGGTCTGACACATATGTTTCATTCATTTCCGGCGCTTTGAGTGGTTTATTGGGCACGGGTCCTTTTCCGGTAGTCGCCGTTTGGCCAATAGATGCGCTGTTGATCCCGGCAAAATCGGTGACGTTTACTCCCATTTTATCTGTATCTACGTTCCGCTGAGTCTCTATTCCGTTGGACGGAATTGGAATATTCCGCTCCGATTCGATGCTTTCAACCTCTTTGCTCATGCTCAGGGTTTTACCCGAAAGACCTTCTTTTCGGCCTGGTACGGTTAACCCATTTTTTTCCATCGTTTCTGTTTCATTTATTTCCGGCGCTGTGAGTGGTTTGTTGGGCACGGGTTCTTTTCCTGCAGTTGCCGTTTGGCCCATAGACGTGCTGCTTTTCCCCGCAAAATCAGGGACGTTTTGTCCATTTTTACCTGTATCTGTGTTCCGCCGAGCCTCTATTCCGTTGAACGGATTTGGAATATTCCGCTCCGATTCGATGCTTTCAACCTCTTTGCTCATGCTCAGGGTTTTACCCGAAAGACCTTCTTTTCGGCCTGGTACGGTTAACCCATTCTTTTCTACCGTTTCTGTTTCATTCATTTCCGGTGCTTTGAGTGGTTTGTTGGGCACGGGTTCTTTTCCTGCAGTTGCCGTTTGGCCCATAGACGTGCTGCTTTTCCCCGCAAAATCAGGGACGTTTAGTCCATTTTTACCTGTATCTGTGTTCCGCCGAGCCTCTATTCCGTTGAACGGATTTGAAATATTCCGCTCCGATTCGATGCTTTCAACCTCTTCGCTCACGCTCAGGGCTTTACCCGAAAGACCTTCTTTTCGGCCTGGTACGGTTAACCCATTCTTTTCTACCGTGTCTGTTCCATTTATTTCCGGTGCTGTGAGTGGTTTGTTGAGAACTGGTTCTTTTCCGGCAGTTGCCGTTTGCCCCACAGAAGCGCTGTTTTTCCCGGTAAAATCAGTGACGTTTAGTCCCATTTTACCTGTATCTGCTTTCCGCTGATCCTCTATTCCGTTGGAGGGTCCTGAAATATTCGGCTCCGATTGGATGTTTTGAACATCTGCCTTTTCTTCCTCCATCACACCCATCTTATAAGATCTTATTGCTTCAGCCATTTGATTCATCAATTCAACAAGAAATGTATTTTCGGTTACGATAGATTTATCAGATATAACAGGATTTCTTAGAGGTTCATTTCCCTGCAAGATTTTTTTGTCTATCCAGTTTTTTATTTTTTCAAGGGCTTTTCCGTGTTTGGAATTAATACCAATCCTTTGAATTAAGCTGCCCAGACCTGCTTCGGTATGGACAATAGTTCCTTCTTCTACATTTTCATCCACAACCTTATTGCCATTTTGGTTGTTCGAAGAAACACCAAAATATGTAGAAAACAACCTGATGGCTTTTTCAAAGTCCTTTTCATTTTCAGTTATTGTTTTTAAAACATCAGGACGATCTGTCCATGAAGACAGTTTTTCATTTCCTTTTAAAAGTTGGTTCTCACCAGATACAAACCCATAATATTTTCTAAAATCCACGTGTTCTTTAAGGCCATTTTTATTTTTGCCTTGAACATCACTTCCCAAGTTGCCTTTTATTGAATTAAGCAATTGAATATCTTTCTGATCAACCCTTGGGATGTTATTATTGAGTGGATCGAATTCATCCAAATCATTATTTGCAATTTCTGAAGTATCAGCACCGCAGAAGGACTTTAATAAATTATTAAACCCAAAGTCATTTCCATTTCCGGAATTCTTAGTTTGGGATTCTAAATGTTCGGAAGCGACCAATAAACCAAACTGTTGAATGTTTATATCCATGGATTAGGGTTCCATTCTTCTTGTATATTGACTTGAGGCAAAATCATCAAGGTTGTTGGTCTCTATTTTTTGCAGCATTTTTAAATATTCATTTGTTCTCTTGATTTTTAAATTCTCTAATGATTTACGATTTTTTACGGCATTGATTAATTCGTTTCTTTTTACGTCTCTATTTCCTTCCATTTCGGCTATTTCATTTAAATGGTTCTCAAGATCTATATTTATTTTGCTTATAAAATCAGCATATAGCAAATATTCCTTAGAAGATGACCCTGCCGCTAATTTATCCTCAATAGTTTTGGACAGGTTTTGCCTTCTCAGAGATAGCTCATAATGTTTATTCTTTTCCTTCTTCAGTTCTCTCTCCATAACATTCAATTCATACTGAATAGAATCTTCAATGTTTTTTCGTATCTCAAGTATCTTATCTAATTCGAATTTATACATTGAATTCCCGTTTACTTTAATATTCTTCTCATCATATCGAGGCATTGATTAAATGGCACATGCTCATTGCTGTCCTGAATAAGAAAGTTATTTATATTATCAATAACAGCAATTGCATTGTCGATTTCCGGATTACTTTGCGGAACATAGGCTCCGATATTGATAAGATCTTCGGCTTTATGATAAACGGCTAGAATATTTTTTAATCTTCCGGCCATCTCTTTTTGTTCTTTTGAAATAATATCATTCATTACTCTGCTTATGCTTTTTAGGATGTCCAGCGCAGGATAATGGTTTTTCATGGCCAATTCCCTTGTAAGTACAATATGACCATCTAAAATTGATCGCACTGCATCCGCCACGGGTTCGTTCATGTCATCTCCTTCAACAAGAACCGTGTAAAGTCCTGTGATGGTGCCATCTTTTGATGATGTGCCGGCTCTTTCCAGGAGTTTGGGTAATATCGTAAAAACAGAGGGTGTATAGCCTTTTGTAGTGGGAGGTTCACCTATTGAAAGACCGATTTCTCTTTGGGCTTGGGCAAGCCGAGTCACCGAATCCATCAAAAGGGTTACATTCATTCCCTGGTCTCGAAAATATTCTGCAATGGTTGTGGCAATAAATGCACCTCTCATTCTAATTAATGGCAAATGATCGGAAGTGGCCACAACAACAACTGATTTCTCTAATCCTTCCTTTCCGAGTTGTTTTTCTATGAATTCATTGACTTCTCGTCCTCTCTCACCAATCAGGCCTATGACATTGACATCCGCTGAGCTGTTTCTTGCAATCATCCCAAGCAATACACTTTTCCCGACACCCGACCCCGCAAAAATACCAATACGTTGACCATACCCTGTTGTAAGCAATCCATTAATCGCTTTTACACCCAGGTCGATGGGTTCTTTTATTCTCTTTCTAAGCAATGGATTCATGGGTTCAGCATAAATTGGGTACTCTTTTTTAGCGAAAATTGGACCTTTTCCGTCAATGGGATTTCCTAATCCGTCAATGATTCTTCCTAAAAGTTCCCGCCCGACTGAGAAAGTGGCTTTATCTTTAAAAGTACTAACCCTATTACCTGGACCTATCCCTCTGATATCCTCAAGGGGAATCAACAAGGCTTTGTTGCCCTTAAATCCTGAAACCTCCGCTTTTATGCGTTGATCAGTTCCGTTGTTAATATGAATGTGACAGACACTTCCCAAGTTGGCTACCAATCCCTGAGCCTCAATAACATAACCAATAATGTTGGAAACCTTTCCTATTGTGTTTATAGGATAAGAGGTTTCTATGGCCATGTGATATTTGTTAAAGTCTATGGAGTCTTCCATACTATTCCTCAATTAGTTACAAGCAGTCCAATTTAAATGCATCTTCTATTACCTTGAACTGTTTTTCAATTCTAGCATCAATGTCACCTATATTCGTTTCAACGATACATCCACCAGGTGTAATATGCGCATCACCAACAATCTGTAATTCTTGCACATAATTTGCTATTTTTTTAAGTTCTATTTTATTGTCTTCCAACATTTTCATTTCTTCTGGATTAACTTTAATTTTAATATCTTCATGTCCGTCAACCTTTTTTAATGCCTCTTTGACAACATTCACTATAATTTTTTTATTAATAGATATTTCATTTCCAACAATCTTTTTTGCAATGGCTAAAGATAAATTTACTGCCTCGACTTCAATATTTCTTGATAGATTCAACTTTATGATTTGTATTTCATTAATAGCTTTTATTAATTTATTTAGAACAGGTTCTATTTCCTTTTTCCCGGTAAGAGAACCATCGTTAATGCCTTTCTGATATCCTTTATCAAATCCAATTTTTTCAGCTTCATCTATTTCTTTTTGATACATTTCTTCATAAGATATACAATCATATTTCCTCACGGTTAGCTCATTTAACGTTTCACTTTCGTTAAATCTTCTAAATTTCATTTCAGGTTTGCATTCGATTATTCCTTGTGTGTTGATGCCGAAGGTAGGAAAATTATGCAAATTTATATGACGGTTTTTTAAATATTGATCGTCTTTTACAATATCTTTATGCAATGTACTGATCTCCTCCACGCCCAGCCACAACTATTTCACTGCTTGCGACCATTTCCTGAATAATTTTATTGATCATCTGTTGAGCTTCTTCAACATCTTTCATTCTCACTGCTCCAAGAGTATCAATTTCTTCTGAAAGCATTTCAGCAGCACGTTTTGACATATTCTTGAAAACTTTTTGTTTGACTTCATCTGAGGCGCCTTTTAAAGCCAATGCCAATTCCTTTGTTTCAACTTTTCTAAGTATTTTTTGCATTCCCTTATCATCGATAAGAGCAATATCTTCAAATACAAACATTTTCTGTTTGATTTCTTCGGCTAACTCAGGATTATTCTTTTCAATATCAGAAAGAATTTGTTCAGCGATCATCTGATCTGAATAATTTAATATTTCAGCAAGTTGATCTATTCCACTGGTTTTTTGAACAGTACTTGATTGTTTGCTGCTCATAATATCTTTAAATACGTTATCTACTTCTTCAATAATTCCTGATAATATTTTATCAAGATTGGCCATTCGTAGTGAAACATCAATAATAAGATCATCGGGAAAAGCTTTTATAACATCACTCGCAATATTCGAATCCAGATGAAGGGCTATTGCAGCAATGGTTTGTGGGTGTTCATCCTTTATTAAATCGACAATCTGTTCCGGGTCTGCATCTTCAAGTGACACCAACCTTAAAGGAGCGTTTTTCTCCTCTTTGCCTTTTACCTCTTTATTTTTCTTGGTCTGTGCGGCTGAATTTTGTTTATTATAATTATTTGGTTTTTTGCCCTGCTTTAAATCATTCATGAATTCTTCCGCAACCTTCTCAACAATATCTTGAGATATATGCCCTATTTGTTTCAAATGTTCCTGAACAACTATCTTTTCAGACACTTCAAGGCTATTTAATATCCCCAGGGATGCTTCCTTTCCTAGAGAATGTATTAAAATGGCTGCTTTTAGTGATCTTGATAAATTTCGAATATCCATATTATTCGCTTGATTTAAAGAGTCTTTTGTTATTGTAAGGAGAAGATCGCATTATGTTAGGATTGTGTTAACCATTGTTTTAATAATTCTACAGAAGAACCGTCCTTGGAAAAAATATCATTTGCCTGATTTTGAAAGGATATTTGTTTTTGCCCAGAATACATATTCCCCTCTATTTCATTGATTGTTTTCGGCAATTCACTTATCATGTCCCTGTTTGAAAAGGTTGCGGTAGTCAACCAGGCCACAATCGGTCGTACAACGAACATAAAGGTTAGTAAAATTATCATGACAGCCAAACCATATTTAATATAAACCGCGTTAATTCCTAATTTTGAAAACCACCCTGTTTTTGTCGATTCTTCAGCAGCAAAATCCGTTTTTGCCGTTTCAAAAGGCATATTGACTATTTCTAGAATATCCCCCCTTTTGTCATCAAAATTGACCGCTGTTTTAACGATATTTTTAAGTTTATCCATTTCATCGGTGGTTCTCTGAATATACTCAAAAGACTTATTGCCACTTTCGTCTGTAACCTCCCGATAAGTTCCATCTACGATTACCGCTATGGATAATCTTTTCATTTTCCCTATGGGTTCAATAATATGGCTTACCACTTTACCTATTTCATAATTTACGGTCTGGTCATTTTTCTGATACCCTTTTGCCCCGGCCTCCAAAGGTTCAACTTCATCTTTTGTCCCATCATTTTTAATGACTCCGGGAATACCCACCGGTATAGGTTCATTGCTGCTGGAGGTTTCATTAAAATGTTGTTCACTTCGTATAACTCTGTTTTCAGGAAAATACATTTCTTCTGTTTTCTCGAGCTTTTGGTAATCCATCAAACACGAAATCCGAACAGCTGCTTTGGCATGGCCTAACGCTGTTTCGATCATTGTTTTTACTCTATTTTCAAGACTCATTTCAATTTTTGATTGATACGCCAATTGATCATCGGATGATTTTTCAAACGGTTGACCTTGGTTTGTATCTGTCAGCATATTTCCGTTGTTATCCACCACTGTAACATTTTCTGGTTTAAGGCCCGGTATTGCTGACGATAATAAATGAATAATAGACTGAACCTTGTTTGCCGACATTTTCCTTCCTGGATAAAGTTTAATTACTACCGAAGCCGTTGCCGGCTGTTGTGTCTCTTCAAATATGGTTTTGGATGCCATTACAATATGCACCCTGGAATTTTCAATTTCATCAAACCGGTTTATTGTTCTGGACAATTCCCCTTGAAGCGCTCTTTGATAATTAATGTTTTGTGAAAATTCTGTCATTCCTATTTTTGTATCATCAAATATCTCAAATCCAACACCACCGCCCTGAGGTAGTCCGTTTGCAGCAAGCTTAATTCTTGTTTCATCAACGATTTCTTCAGGAATGGAAATTGAATTGCCTATGGCAGTAATTTTGAAAGGAATATTGTTTTCCTGAAGATATGCAACTACTGATCCGGCATCTTCCGAATTCATTCCTGAGTAAAGAACTTTATAATTAGGAGATCCTGCCCATGTCATGATAAAAACAAGACAAGAAATTGTAATGGCAAGAGTTAATAAAATGGATATTTTTTTTGTTAAGTTCAACCCGCCATACACTGTTTTAACTTGGTCCATCATTTTATCAGACATCTGTTACCCCTGAACTATCCTTTTAAATATCCTTAAATCGTTCCATACATATCCAGCTAAATCTGCATTCTGTAAACTTCCTGGTAGGCTGAAACAAGCTTATTCCGGATTTGCATCATTAATTGAAATGATATATCGGCTTTTTCAACAGCGATCATAGTATTGTGAATGTCGGTGTTTTGCCCTGAAGCCAATCCATTGATCATTTTATCGGATTCTTTATGAATGGAGTCCACTTCCTTAATGGTTTCAGTCAGCATTTTACCAAACGATTTAGTATTGTCAGTCCTTTCATTCGACTTTTCAATAAATGGATTGTTATAAACCTTTTGAATATTTTGTAATGATTTTATGGAATCCATAGATTATTTACCTATCTCAAGAGCTTTAACTGCCATTTTTTTGGTTGCATTTATTGCCGTAACATTGGCTTCATAACTTCGTGAGGCCATCATCAGGTTAACCATTTCTTCAATCACATTTATATTCGGCATCTCAATATAACCTTGGGCGTTTGCTTCCGGACTATCCGGTTCATATTTTGTGAGTGGCTTCCTTTTGTCTTCCACAATATTAAGTACCTTTACTTGGGAAAGGCTTCTATCCATAGTATCCTGCAATACGCCGTTGAAGCCTTTTTCATGGGGAACAGCTGCAAAAACAGGCTCCTTCCTTTTATAAGGCCCACCACCTTCCGTTTTTGTTGTATTGGCATTCGCAAGATTGGATGAAATTAAATTCATTCTGATACGTTGAGCCGTTAAACCGGAAGAACTTGTTTGCATGGCATCAAAAAAATTCATTTTCTCTTTATCCTCCGTTGATGGA
This sequence comes from Desulfobacteraceae bacterium, assembly GCA_013791935.1. Classification (GTDB taxonomy): domain Bacteria; phylum Desulfobacterota; class Desulfobacteria; order Desulfobacterales; family UBA5616; genus VMSV01. The sequence goes on from VMSV01000118.1 coordinate 27,432, forward strand.
ACTTTTTAACATCGCATATTTCTTACTTAATATTTGAGCTGAAGCATTATAAAGAATACTATTTTCCGAAAGATCCGTCATAATTTTGTCCATGTTGATATCTTTATCTTCCCTCATAATACCATTAAGCGATATATTTCCAGCCATATTTGAAGATGTTTTCATGTGACGCTGGTTTGTCTGTTGTAATGCTACACTGCCAGTTTGTTGGGTAATTTTACCCATTGCTTCTTCTACCTGAAAATTGAAGGACTTGTAATTTGGCGTATCAATATTGGCCAGATTGGATGTGGCCATATTATGCTTTTTAGCTCTTAGGTCGAGGTTATTTTCAAGAGCCTTAAATGTTGATTCAAAAATTCCTGTTGTTTCCATTATATTCTCCGGTCTAGTGATTTATTCTAATCTGAGCAAGTAATATGCCAAGAATATTGTTTTTCATTCACTGTATGTTTAACCTGTTTAATCGGGTGGTTATAATTATCTTATCGGGTGGGTTGGCTTTTTTTTAAAATACACCGGGCACTTTTTGCCTACCAGAGTCATAAAGATGACACTTGGTTGATTTGGTTTTGATTTTCCCTGTATTCGTTTAATTTATTTCTGAGCGTTCTAATACTTATTCCTAATCGTTTTGCAGCTACAGTTCTATTTTCATTGACTTCATTTAGAGTTCTAAATATCATTTCCTTTTCCATTGTTTTCAAAGAATCAAACCCATAATCAAAGTTATCTTCCTTCGGTTGATTTTCCACCGATTCAATAAAAACATATTCTTCAGTTATGGTTTTGTTTTTTCCACTCAGCAATACTGCTCTTTCTATAACGTTTTCGAGCTCTCTTACATTTCCTTCCCAGGTATTATTATTCAATGATCTTCTTGCTCTTACATCGAGTGTTTTATATTCAAGGTGATATATTTTGCTGAATTTTATTAAAAAGTAATCCAATAGAAGGTCTATGTCATATTTTCTATTTCTTAATGGCGGGATTTCAAGGGGAATAACATTTAAGCGGTAAAATAAATCCTTTCTGAATTTATTTTCTTTTACAGCCAGTTTCAAATCGATATTGCTTATGGCAATCAACCTGAAATCAACCGGTATTGCATCATAGCCACCGATTCGGTCAATGGTTTTTTCTTGAAGCGTCCTTAAAAGCTTCGCTTGAACATTCAAACTTAATTCACTGATTTCATCAAGCACAATGGTGCCGGAATTTGCCAATTCGAACTTCCCGTATTTTCTTTTAACTGCACCGGTAAATGCTCCTTTTTCATATCCAAAGAGCTCGCTTTCCACCAAATTATCAGGCAATGAAGCGCAATTTACTGCAATATACAAACCTTCTCTAATGCTTTTTCTATGGATGTATGTTGCTAATAATTCCTTGCCGGTTCCACTTTCGCCTTGTATCAAAACCGTAGCACACGTAGTAGCAATGGTCCCGGCAATATCAAGTATTTTTAAAAATGATTCATCCCTGGTGATAATTGCTTTATCATTAAAGGATAGCACAGTCTCTTTCTGAATATCTTCAGAAGGAGAACAGTATGTCTGAACATTTTTTATTATCAAATTTGTTTTTAATAAAGTAAGTGGTTTTTAATAATGTTGAATATTTTTATTTAACGGTCGTTATTAATTAATATTCTTAGATGGTTTCAATTTTTATGCCACAATGGTATTTTGTTTTATCGAGGAAATAAAGAGAATTGAAATCAGGAATGAGGGAGGAGGAAATTCGACCCCATGATGGGTGTCCTTGATATCTTATTGTATTAATCTATGATATCAAGTAGATCGTTCAGATATGTAGCGCATAAAGCAGAGAATATCAGAAAGAAAGAAGCTCGCCCGAATATAGAGCTTTTCAGTTTCGATGTCTTATTGTGAATAGAAGGAAGGACAAGTTTGCTATGATCTTGAATGCTTCGTCAAGATTATGAGCTTGTGTCACTTGATTGACATTACAAAAGGATATACAAAGAGGTATTCTATACTGCAAGAGGTTCAAGGTTGTATCTTTTTATCTTTTCAAC
>VMSV01000082.1 GCA_013791935.1 Desulfobacteraceae bacterium
GGAATACGTGGTAGTACCCAAAACCGTTGAAGAAGTACAAAAAATTGTGCGCCTGGCCAACAAAGAAAAGGTGCCCATTGTTCCTTTGGGTGGAGGCATGACCCTGGCAGGGCTTGCCTTGCCCTTAAAAGGGGGCATCACTATTGATTTAAAAAGACTGGACCAAATCCTTGAGGTCAATGCCCGGGGCAGATACATGGTGGTGGAAGCCGGGATATCCCATGGAAAAATCACGGCGTATCTGCACAAGCACCATCCCCATCTCATGCATTCGGAGCCTGGAGCCCCTCCGGCGGCCACCGTCGGCGGCAACCTTGCCATCCACGGCCAGGGGGACCTGGCCCATCCCTACGGATTCAATTCCGACATGGTCAACGGCCTGGAAGTGATTTTGCCCACCGGAGAAATCGCCAAGTTCGGGTCCTGCGCCGTTGGTTCGGGCTGGTTTACCCTGCATCCGTTGCCGGATCTGGGCCTGTTTCTCGGGTGGAACGGCACCACGGGGATCATCACCAAGGTCTCTCTGAGGCTGTTTCCCTATAAGAAGATCCGGGAATCCGATACCTTTGTGGTTGAAAACGAGGAATTCGTCCCGGAAATTCTCTATGCACTGACCCATCTGGGGCTATCCGAAGATTTAATCTCCACCAGCTCTGAAATCCCGCCGGTCATGAACCGGCTCCATCACATCAGCATCATGATTACCGGAGATTATAAAGAGGAAATTGAATTCAAACGTCACATGATTTTTGATGTGGCCCTTTCAAAGTACATTCGCAGCGGCGTAGGAGGGATTGCCGGGGTTTCAGGCAGCAGGCTTCGGCCTCAGATCAGCAAATCTTCGGACTGGAAAAAAGGCGGCGGGTTTGAGTATGTGGGTTCCATCATGCCGGTTTCCGCTTATCCCGAATGCTACAGAAGGGGTGCGGAAATCTCCAAACGCCATGATATCCCCTATACGGTACTGGGCCGGGTTATCGGAGCTTCCCATGGCATGATGTTTTCCTGGTCCTATGCGTTTAACCGGGCGGATGCGGATACGGTAAGACATGCCCGGGAAGCTTTGCACGAAACCGACGATCTGGTCATGGAATTAAACGGCACCATCTGGAAACCCGCGGTGTACGGTCAGCGGTTGATGATGGATCGCATGGATCCCAACACCCTTGAATTGATGAGGAAAGTAAAAAACCTTCTGGATCCGAACGGCATAATGAACCCCGGCAATTGGGAGGTGAAGTAATGACACTGGCGGACTATAGATACAACGACTTGATCCACCGCTGTTTTCGATGCGGCTACTGCAAATTCCCAACCGATTGGGAGGATGTCACCAACTGCCCGTCCTATGCCAGATTTCGCATGGAGAGTTATTCCACCGGTGGAAGATTGTGGCTGATCCGGGCCTGGTTGAACGACGAAATCCCCTGGTCCGACAACCTGGCAAAGATTGTTTACTCCTGCACGTCCTGCAAGAACTGTGTGGAAAAATGTCCCCACACTTTCAATGTGGATATCGTCAACATGATCCTTGCCGCCAAAACCGAAATGGTGGATTCCGGGAAATTACCCAAGTCGGTGAAGGACTTTTTGCAGAATGTTCAGTTGCATGGAAACCCCTATGGTCTTTCCGCCAAAAAAAGAGCGGACTGGATGGAGGGAATGGATATCCCCGCCTTTAACGGTCACGACTATCTCTACTATGTGGGGTGTGAGGGTTCCTTTGACACCCGGGCACAAAATGCCGCCAGGGCTGTGGCCAAACTCCTGATGAGTGCCGGAATATCCGTGGGGGTTCTCGGGGCCGATGAAATTTCCGATGGCAACGAAGTGGACATGCTGGGAGAAGAAGGGCTTCTGGAAGAGCTGGCATCCAGGAATATTGCCCAATTTTTAAAAATGGGCGTAAAGAATATTATAACCTTGTCTCCCCATTCCTATAATGTATTCAAAAACCGTTACCCCGAATTCGGCGGGGATTTCAAGGTATTTCACTATACCCAGATCCTTCCCGATCTCATCAAAACCGGTAAAATCAAAACTGCGGACAAATCCGATATGCGGATTACCTTTCATGATCCCTGCTTTCTTGGCCGTTGGAACCAGGAATACGATGCCCCCCGAAAAATTATAAAAGCAATAGACGGTGTGGAATTTGTAGAGATGGCGAAAAACAAAAAAGCTGCCTTGTGCTGTGGGGGCGGCGCCGGCAACTTCTTTACTGATTTTCTGGGGGGAAGTGAAGACAGCCCGGCAAGAATTCGCGTCCGGGAAGCCAGGGATGTCAAAGCGGATATCCTGGCGGTGGCCTGCCCCAATTGTTTGACGATGTTGGAAGACGCCGTGAAAGTCGAAGGTCTGGAAGATGAGATCAAGGTCAGGGACATCTCTGAACTCTTCTTTCAAGACCTCAATGAATGATAAACCCGAATATCAATGCTTCAAACCTAAAAGGAGATGACCATGGAAATGAAACTTAAGCTGGAAGACGCAAAACAAATGGCGTTGGATTACATGAAAAAGGGATATCACTGAGGTCCGGCTGTCCTGCAGGTCATGTGGGAAGCCTATGATATGCAAGATGATAATTTTTTATGGTCCGGCATTCACTTTATGGGCGGCATCAGCGGTGATAACAGGGGTACATGCGGCGCCATATCTGGAGCCGCCATATGTCAAGGGCTGCGGCATCGGTGTTCGCTGGCACCTGAAAACAAGGATCAGGCCAAGGTCGCACGCAATAAATCCAGAGCCCAGGCCGGAGCCCTCATCAAGGAGTTCGGGGAAAAATTCGGCCATGTGGCCTGTCAGGAACTGCTGCAAATCGATTTTTCCGTTCCCGGCGCGTATCAGGAATTTCGCAGTTCCGGAATTGCCGAAAAAAAATGCTACCAGTATGTTTATTTTCTCATCGACAAACTCTATGCCTTTGAAAATGAGGAAAAATCTTCCTCTGCAGGGTGAAGAACAAAAAGGAGAATAAAAATGAGCGACCTAGTCGAGAACTGCAACCTGCTGAAAGAAAAACTTCGTCTTCCAACGGATCCCATCGGGTTTAGACGATTTGACAAGAAAAGTGAACTGGATGATGTTAAAGGGGTGACCCGCTGGAAACAGGACTGCGAGTTCTGCCAAATCCCCTTTATGGCCCGGGTGGGCGGGCAAACCATCGGGTTGACCCATGAAGATAAAGTCGGTGACCGGTGCAAACGAATCCACGGGCTTCTCCAAACAAATCCGGAAGCCAAACTATCTGAGGCCAAAATGCTTTCCCGCACCTGGATGCCGTCGGTTGAGGAAGCGTTGAAACAACAGGAGGATTATCCGAGAATCCCGCCGGGAGAAGCCATTGTGGTGGGTCCGGTGGCAAAAGACAATTTTGTGCCGGAAGTCATTTTGTTTTACGGGAATCCGGCTCAAATCATGATGCTCATGTGCGGGCTTCAAAAAATAAAATACGAACGATTCCAGTTCCACTTTATCGGTGAAGGCGCATGTGTGGATTCCTTGGGCCAGTGTTATAATACCGGAAAACCGGCCCTGGCCATTCCGTGTTACGGGGAAAGGTCCATGGGACAAACCAAGGACGATGAAATCAATATCGCCTTGCACCCTTCGGATATCGGCCGGGCCGTGGAAGGCCTTCAGATTCTTGGAAAAATAGGATTCAAATATCCCATTTCCAGCATTGGCGCCTATGCGGACCCCACACCCATGCTGGCCGGATTCTATCCTGTAAAAAAGAAATAAAAAGGTACAGGGTTGGGGTTTTGGATTTAAACCATTTCCATATTAATCCTCTACGGACAAAGCCGCCATGGCTGATCCCAAAAGATTGGCCTGGTCGAGCTTGCGAAATTCAATCTTTAGCGTGCCAAGGCCCATCTTGGCACGCAAGTCTGCCAACTGGTCTTGAACGCATTGGGCGTAGGCTTTTTGTGGATGGACTTTACTCCAGAACAAGCCGCCTTCGGCAACAATTTTGACGGTCTTTATGGATGAATACCCGTCCAGCACCTGGATCAGCCCGGCCAGCTGGGCTGCCACCAGTTTAAAGGACCGCTCATAAATGGCAGTTGCCACAGCCCGGTGGTCTTCGGGGACTTGTTGTTCGCTGTTCAGCATTTCAACCAATCCCTTGGCACCTGCGTCCGCATCCAATGGGCTGTTGGGGAATACAGCCTTGAAAATCCAGCCCAAATACATGCCGGACACGGCTTTTTCAAATAATTGTTCCCCCTTATTGTCGGAATCCGAGTCCACTTTTTGATCCCATTGATTTAAAAACGGAGCGTTGAAATTTCCGGATTCCAGATTAATGGGGATCAGCCGATGATCCGCAACGACTCCTTTGATTTTGGGAACATGATCCGCCGGGAAAAAAGATGCCATATTGGTACCTGTGCCCACGATAAGGCCGATGCAGGCATCTGTTTTATCCCTGGCCAAGCCTGCAAATAGACTGGCAACCGTATCATTTAAAACACAAACGGAAGTAATTTTCACTTCAGGACAATGCTGTGCGATATAATCCGTCAGCATGCCGCCGATATTTTCTCCCAAGGTCTCCGGAATCTGAAGTCCTTTGGTCCATTGGATCAGGGTTGCATCCCCATTTGGCAGGGCCTCTGTCGGAAAGGAGAAACAATATCCCAACGGGCATGCTTGGGGAAAATCCAAAGATTTAAGCAAATCCGCCTGCATGGCCAGGAAATCGTTTCTGGGAAAAGGAACATTTCTCAGCCAAGGCATTTTTAAGGTTTTTACAGGGGTTAAAAAGTGGGCGCCATTTTCATCAAGGGAAACGACTGCCCCGCGAAGATTGGACCCGCCTAAATCCAGGACATAGGTGATTCCTTTAATGATGCCTTTCATGGTGGGGAAAATATAGGAGGGCAGACATTTAATTTCCGTATGGTCTTTTTCCAATCCTTGGCGAACCTTCTGCCCGAATTCTTCTGCGATTTCAATCCACCGGGAAAGGGGAAGGTCAAAATCTTTTGCGATACTATTTCCATTTTGTAAGGTTGCCATGTTTGATTTTTGCCACAGAATCTATTATTGCTCAAGGTAAAAAAATAGAAGAGGGGATGAATGAAAAGAGAATCCATGGAGCAAAGTGAAAGGGAACGGAGAAACGCAACCCTATCAAGAACAGCTGCGGCCCAAGGCATGGTTCTGCTGAAAAATGACAATGCCTTGCCGTTTTCGCCGGAAACAAAAAAGATCGCACTGTTTGGAAACGGCGCTAAAATCACCATCAAAGGGGGAACCGGTTCCGGAGCGGTGAATCAGCGGTATTCGGTTTCTGTGGAAGAAGGGCTTCTGCATGCCGGGTATGATATTACATCCGAAAAATATCTCCACCGGTTCGAGGATATGCATGCTCA
>VMSV01000141.1 GCA_013791935.1 Desulfobacteraceae bacterium
CCCTTGCATGAGATCAAACTGGTTCCCCAGGTCGCTGGAAAAATTACGATGATTTCATCCCAGTTGGTGGATGGCGGAACGTATAAAAAGGGGGACCTGCTGGCCCAAATCGACCCGGCGGATTATGACATCGCCGTGACCCTTGCCGAAGCCAGGGTTCAGGACGCTTTAAGCAAATTCATATTAAAGGAGCAGGAGACCGATGTAGCCATCTCCGACTGGAAACTCCTGCATCCCGGAACCCCGGTTCCCACACTGGTGGCCAAGGAGCACCAATTGGACGCGGCCAAGGCAAATTTAGGCGCCGCCCGGGCCGAAATGGAAAAAGCGAAACTGAATTTATTCCGCACCCGGCTCACCGCCCCCTTTAACGGGAGGATCAGCCAGAAAAACGTGGACATCGACCAGTATGTTTCTCCGGGCCAGTCCGTGGCGGTCTTGTATGGCACCGATGCGGTGGAAATCATGGTTCCCCTGGAGAGTAAATATCTCATTTGGTTTGATGTTCCCGGTTTTACCTCCTCCGAAACCCAAGGCTCCAACGCCACGGTAACCGCCGATTTGGGCGGCTTGGAACAGGTTTGGAGCGGCAAAGTGGTTAGAACCGAAGGAACCGTCAACGAAAAAACCCGAATGGTCAATGTGGTGGTGAGGGTGGCCAATCCCTTTGACCGTTTCCCTCCCCTTGCCCCGGGATTTTTTGTGAAAGTGGATATTCAAGGAAAATCGGTGGAAAACGGGATTGTCATTCCCCGAGCGTCCCTTCAAGACAACAATGTGGTGTGGGTGGTGGATCAGGAAGAAAAGCTCCGGTTCAGGCCGGTTGAAATCGCCGTTCGCACCCACGAGGGCCTGGTGGTGGGAAACGGCCTTTCCAGCGGAGATAAAGTCGTGGTGGCCGCCATCAAGGATGCCACCAACGGAATGAAAGTCAAAAGCGTTCTGGTGAACAACGGGGGGGCAGAACAATGAAATCCGCCATTGCCTGGTTTGCAGACAATCATGTGGCCGCCAATCTGCTCATGTTGTTCCTCCTGGTGAGCGGCCTGATCATCGCTTTTTCCATCAAGCTTGAGGTGTTTCCCGAAACCTCCACCGATCGTATCAGAATTTCCGTGGTGTATCCCGGAGCTTCTCCTGCGGAGGTGGAGGAGGGCGTCGTTCGAAGAATCGAAGAGAAAATCGCGGGGCTCACAGGGGTCAAGCGCATCGATTCCAGGGCCCGGGAAGGTTTCGGCGTGGTCCATGTGGAAGTGCTGGAAAACTGGGATTTGCAGCAACTCCTGGATGATGTGAAGGCCGAGGTGGACCGGATCACCACTTTTCCCGCCGAAGCGGAAAAACCCCTGGTTCAAGAGGTTGTTCTCCGAAGGCAGGTGATCCAGATAGCTGTTTACGGGGAGGTGCCGGAAACCACCCTGAAAAGCATTGCCGAACGGGTGAAGGATGAATTGACCAGCCTGCCGGGGGTAACCCAGGCAGACTTGAGCGGTCTGCGAAATCCCGAAATTCACGTTGAGATTTCCGAAGCCACCCTGAAGCAATATGGGCTGACCCTGAGCCAGGTGGCCACCCTCATCTCCCGGAATAGCCTGGATCTACCCGCTGGAAGCGTAAAAACCGACATGGGTGAAATTCTCATCCGCTCCAAGGGTAAAAAATACCGGGCATCGGATTATGCCGATATTGCCGTCATCACGGAATCAAACGGCAGCAAGGTTACGCTGGGCCAAATCGCCGAGCTGAAGGACGGTTTTGCCGACCTGGATTATTTCGCCCATTTCCAGGGAAAACCTGCTGTGACCATACAGGTCTACCGAGTGGCGGAACAGAGCGCCCTGAAGGTTGCCAATGCGGCCAAAGAGTATATCAAGAAGATCGGGCCCACGCTTCCTGAAGGAGTGAAGCTGGGCTATCTGGGAGACCAGTCCACCATTTTGAAAGACCGCCTGGAGTTGCTTTTCCGAAACATGATGATGGGGCTTGTTCTGGTGGTGATCATTCTGGGGCTTTTCATGGATATGCGGCTTTCTTTCTGGGTCACCCTGGGGATTCCCATTTCCTTTGCAGGCGGCCTGATGTTGCTGCCCCAGTTGGACGTATCCATCAACATGATCTCCTTGTTCGCTTTCATCATGGTGCTTGGCATTGTGGTGGATGACGCCATCGTGGTGGGGGAAAACGTATACCGGTTTCATGAAAAGGGTTTGAACGGAATCCAGGCTGCGGTGGAGGGAACCCTGGAGGTGGGTCGACCGGTTATTTTTTCCGTGTTAACCACCATGGCGGCCTTTTTTCCACTCCTTACGGTGGGTGGGTTCATGGGTAAAGTGGCCAGAAATATCCCCATTGTGGTGATCCTGGTTTTACTGATGTCCCTTATTGAATCCCTTTTTATCCTTCCTGCGCACTTGGCCGCTTCCAAATCCATCAACAAAAGCGGGCACAAAGGCCCCGGCGGGGAAAAAAGGACTTCAAAATGGCTGAAGGCCTTTGTGGCCGGACCCTATGCGCGACTGGTGGTATTTTGCGTGCAATGGCGTTATGCTACCCTGGCGTTTGGTTTTGGACTGATGTTCCTGACCTTTGGCGTATGGCAGGCCGGATGGATCAAATTCACTTTCATGCCCAAGGTGGAAGGGGACACCATGGAGTGCCTGATTACCCTTCCCACAGGCTCCCCGGTGGATCAGACGTTTGAAGTGGTCAAGCATTATGAAAAGGCGGCCAAGGATATGTTGGCCGAAGTGGATAAGAACCGACCGCAAGACTCGCCATCCGTGTTTGAGCACAGTGCCTCCATTGTGGGAATGCACCTGGTTCAGGGGGGTTCGGATGACTCCGGCGGGCACTTGGCCCAGATCTGGATTCAACTGCTGGATGCAGAGCAGCGAAATATCAGCTCCACGGAGTTGCTGAACAAATGGCGGGAAAAGGCCGGAGTTCTTCCCAATGTGGAATCCGTGAACTTCGCCAGTCAGCTTCGAAGTGCCGGAAACGCCATTGAAGTGCATTTGTCCATGGATGATGAGGAACAGCTTCTTTCCGCCGTGGAAGCCTTGAAGGAAGAACTGAAAGATTATCCCGGCGTTTTTGATATCACAGACAGCTTTCTGCCCGGAAAGCAGGAGATGCAGTTGAAATTGAAGCCCGCCGCAAGCTCCTTGGGGCTCACCTTGAATGATCTGGCCCGGCAGGTGCGCCACGCCTTCTACGGCGCGGAAGCTTTGAGACTACAAAGGGAAAAGGATGAAGTGAAGGTGCTGGTGCTCTACCCCGAATCGGAAAGAAAATCCCTGTCCAATGCCGAGGAAATGAGAATCCGCACCTCCACGGGGGTGGAGGTTCCATTCGGCGAAGTGGCCGAAATCGAGATGAATCAGGGGTATGCCATCATCCAGCGGGCCCAGAGACAGCGGATCATCAAAGTCTCGGCGGACATCAATGAGCAGGTAGTCAATGCCAACGAAGTAAGAGCTTTTCTTCAAGGCAATTATCTTCAGCAGCTCAAAGGCCGCTACCCCGGCCTTCGATATACCATGGAAGGGGAAGCCAGGGAGCAGAGCGAGGCCTTCGGGGATATCGGCCGGGGGTTTGCCTTCGCCCTCATGGCCATCTACGCCCTTCTGGCCATTCCCTTTAAATCCTTCACCCAGCCCTTTGTGATCATGATGGCCATTCCCTTCGGCATCATCGGCGCAGTCTTCGGACACCTTGTCCTGGGCTATGATCTCAGTTTCATGAGCCTGATGGGCGTCGTGGGGCTGTCCGGGGTGGTGGTGAATGACTCCCTTGTTCTTGTGGATCGCAGCAATCGGAACCGGGAGGACGGGCTGGCGGCCAGGGAGGCTGTGATCGAGGCCGGCCAAACCCGTTTCAGGGCGGTCCTTCTCACTTCCCTCACCACCTTCGGCGGACTGGTTCCCATCCTTCTGGAAAAAAGCATCCAGGCGAAATTCATGATTCCCATGGCCATCAGCCTGGGATTCGGCGTGCTGTTCGCCACCGGAATCACCCTGCTGATCATTCCCTGTCTCTATATGATCCTGGAAGACTTTCACGATTTCCGAAAGGTGTTGGGATGGGTTCGGGTTGAATGAGGGTGAACAGTGAACGGTGAACGGTGAACGGAAAGACCAAAAGCAGGGTGAATGGTTTTTACTGTTCACCGTTCACCGTTTCACCTGTCCAGCACTTTTTTCAACGGCCCCATGCGATCTTCATAGAATTGGATCACCTCAGCATCCTCCACCCCCCTTAAACCGCTTTTGTTAAAATAGAGGATGGCATTTTCAATCTTGGAAACCGACAGGGATTCCACCAGGTTGATGGACCGTGTTTTCAAAAGGTGCTCGCCGAAATTGGTGATTTTCTTCAGCCTGGCTTTGGGGTCGATGTTTTTCTTGGGTTCCTGGGAAAGCCATTTGAAGGTGACCCAATAGGCCTCGATGAATGGAAAAAGAAAGGCTGCGAAATCGATGAGTTTTCGATACCCCGGAGAGGTGATGGTATAGGTTTCCGGCAGGGTCGGGTGGGGTGAAAGAATGGCATCGTCGATAAAGGCCTTAATGGCTTTTCTCAAATGATAGTCCGAGGAGCGGTCTGGATCCAGGGTAAATTCAAACTGAAAAAGATCCGTGAGAAAATTATTATCCGGAAACAAATCCGCCGACTGAAACTGGAACGCATCCCGGTAAAGGATGGTGACGGCGGCGAAGGCGGTTGGAATAAAATGCACAATGCAGTTGTTTTTGTAGTATTCAATCATGGTTCTTCGATTTTTGTTGACCTTGAAGGTATCGGAATCCTTCCAGTCCCGGGGGGATGTTTGAACGGTGTCGATGACATTTTTCTGGGCGTCCTGGGAAAGGATGTGCAGAAAAGAATTTCTCGGGTTGATGATCAGAGACTCGCTCAATTCCACCTGCTTGTAATTGAGATGGGCCATGTAAAAATCAATTTGTCTTAATAAATTTTCCACCGATCGAATGGGCCGGTCCGAATTCAGCAGTGCGCTGGCCACCAGGGCCTGGGGGGTGACAATGGTGGCCTGGTCGATCTGGCTCATGATGCGAAGGCCTAAATACCGGGACACCTGGTTCTTCTGTTTGGAGGTCAGTTCCCCTTCCGGCAAATCCATTTGCGTCAGCAAACCCTTGAGGGAAATGGGGTCGGTGAATTTGACGTAGATTTTTCCAAATCTCCTTTTGAACAACTTTCCGAAATTCAACAGTTGCTTGGCATTTTCCGGCTTCTTTTTTCCCCCCAGAATTTCATGGAGATATTCCTTTTCTTCAGCCACCTGGTCGTAGCCGATATAAACGGGAACAAAGATCATGTCCCTTTCAAGATTTTTCTGAAAAACATCGGTGAGGATGGTGAGCATGCCCAGCTGGGGTTGAAGAAGTTTTCCCGATCGGCTTCGAGTGCCTTCAATGAAAAAATTCAGGTGACACCCTTCCTCGATGAGGTTGGCGATATACGCGGAAAAAACCCGGGTATAGAAAACCGCACCCTGGAAGCTTCGCCGGACGAAGAACACTCCGATCATGCGAAGCAGGGGCCCCATGGGCCAGAAGGCCATGTTTTTCCCGGCAAAAATATGGGGGGGAGACAGATGGTTGGTATAGGTGGTGGCCAGCATCACCAGGGCATCGATATGACTTCTGTGACAGGGCACATAGATGACGGACCCGTTCATGGCCATGGTTTTGATGTTTCGAAGGCGCTTGATGTCCACACTGATGCCTTCAAAGAGCGTGGTGGACATCCACTGAATGACCCGGACCGCAAGTTTCATGATGAAGGGCCGGTATTTGGCGGCGATTTCGTCAAAATAATTCACCGCCTCTTTTCGGGCGGAATTGGATGAGATGTTCCTTCGCTTCGCATACCGGTTCATATAGGTCTGCAGTTCTTCATCCATTAAAACATTCTGTTTGATTTCCTCATAGGATTTCAAGACCGGCCCGGTTGTATTCTGCCGGTGTCGTGTGATCTGATTGAGCAAATCCCGTCTTAACATCATTGCAAGATGAAAGGGATACGGTGAAAAAGATTCGTGTTTCCGAATATAGGCAGCAAGGTCCAACGGCTCTGAAAGCTCCACGAACATTTCTTCCGGGGACCCCAGGGTCTTGATGATTTTCCTAAGGATCCCCGGCCGCTGGCCAGGACCCAGAAACAAGTCCTTTAGTTTTTGGCCAGAAGCATCGGGGCGTTTAGTGTAAAAAAATAGCTGGGGAATGATAAAAACCGGCCGGCCCGTTCGGGACTGTAATTCGATCAGGGCTTGGAGGGGGTCGGTTTTTTTCCGAAGACTCCAGTAAGAATCATGGGTTTCAATCAGGGAGATGAAGGCCGGCTTCCCAGTTAAAAGGCAGTTCTCAAAGTATTGGTTTTTAAAATCGTGGCGTGAAGATCGGGCGAAAATGGTGCGGTAAATAAAGCTTCCTGCAAGTTGAAGCAATCGCTTACCAGGCTGAAGGATCAGAAATTTTTGACCGGGCGCCACCACAGGCCCTGGAAGGTTTCTTTCGAAAAAACAGGCATTTGAAAAGAGGAATTCAAATTTGTTATTGAATTTATTAACATAAACCACACAGGCATCCGGCGGAAGGCTCCGAATGGCCTGGGTGTGAAGGGTGGACAATTCAATTCGACAAAAAAACTTCTTCAGGAAAAAACCCGGAATGCCCACGGGCTTTTCCGGCAGTTCGCAGGCAAAATGATTCGGGGATCCATCGAGGAAGACTTTTGCCCCCTGTTTTATTTTTTGCCAAGTATTTTTAAAGAATAAGAACCGGCTCATTCGTGACGTCTTTTTGCTCCATCCATCTTCGTGGTGGCGAACCCGTGTGTGCGCCCAATCCTGACCCCATGTTTTTGCAAAATCAGGGCGTTCGCTAAATTGCATAATACCACCATTTGCCAAGAAGATAAAATTGTATTATGGGAGTGAAGGGTACAATTTATTGCCATGTAGGGAACAGGCATGCCTGTTCCCTACGGGTGCCAACGATGCGTTCGCCCGTTTCCATGGGACCGCCCGAAAGGATAGAATTTTTTATGACATCGCCTGAAATGAAAATCGAGGACTATCAGATCCTCGAAAAGCCCTATTATCTTGAAATCCATGATGAGGCTGAGGTTTTTCGCGCAGCCTATCGTGCCCGAATTCCGGTTCTGCTGAAAGGCCCCACAGGTACGGGGAAAACCCGGTTTGTGGAATACATGGCCTACATCCTCGGGCTGGAAAAGGCCGATTCTTCCGGCAAAAAGCCTTCTTCTCTGCCCCTGGTGACCGTGGCCTGCCATGAGGATTTAACCGCAACAGATCTGGTGGGAAAATACCTTCTCAAAGGGGATGAAACCCTGTGGATGGACGGGCCCTTGACCCTGGCGGTGAAAACCGGTGCCATCTGCTACCTGGATGAAATTGTGGAGGCCCGAAAGGATACCACGGTCATCATTCATCCCTTGTCCGATCACCGGCGAATCCTCCCCGTGGATAAAAAAGGCACGGTGATCCAGGCCCATGAAGATTTCTTTCTGGTGATATCCTACAACCCCGGTTACCAGAGCGCCATGAAAAATCTTAAGCACAGCACCCGCCAGCGGTTTATCTCCATTGAATTCGACTATCCTTCCGAAGCCCTGGAAGCCGCCATCATTGCCCATGAAAGCGGGATAGATGAGTCAACGGCCCTGGATCTTGCCAAGCTCGGGGCTAAAATCAGAAATTTAAACGCCCATGTTTTAAGCGAAGCCGCCAGCACCCGGCTTCTGATCTATGCCGGGGAATTGATTCAACAGGGAATCGATCCCAAAAGGGCCTGCGAAATCGCCGTGGTATCGGCAACGTCCGATGAAAAGCAGGTTCAGAGGGCGATTGCCGAAGTGGTTTCCATTATATTTTGAGCTTTTTAAAAACAGGTTAAGCTTTATGGCCGACAGCAAAAACAACCTCTACCTTATGGACAAAAGGTTCCTCATGGGCTTTCTTTTGGAAGAATCCGAGGAACAGGCCAAAGCCTTGCGCAAAACCTCTTCTCTTCCCTCCCGGGCCGAATTGACGGTCTTTTTCGAAAAGTTCAAGGGGGTTGCTCCCGATCTGACGGGCCTGTTTCTTTCCACGGCCCAAAGCATTCTTCCCCATGTGGTGGAAGAGGAATTCCATCTGTGGGTGGACCTGGGAGCCGGTCTATTGGACCCCGGCTTGGTTTCGGCTTTTTTTTCGTCCAGCCTCGCGGTTCTCACGCGAACCCCCTTCACCTATTTCAAGGGATGGGTGGAAAAGGGGGCAGAGATGGCCGGCGTATCCCATGACGCGGCAGTCACCTACTTCGCCCTATCCCGGTCTTTCATTGAGTACAGCAACAATATTCAACTGCGAAAATGGGGGGACTGGGCCCTGCACCTGCAAACCCGGGGCGGTCCGGAAAACACCCTGGGAACCCTGTTCCTCCATCACAGCATTACCTGCCTGAAATTCATGACCTTTCGGGAATTCAGAGAATACAAGGAGCTGGGATTCCTGTTCTTCCGCCAGGACTGGGGCCTGGGGGCCAAATTTTTTTCCGGGGATGCGGAAGGGTTGGGAAAACTGGAAGTCACCCAGCGCAGGGATCTGTACCGCCTCACCAGGCTGATTGCAAGAAACAGCATGGAAGAAGCCTTTGCCTTCTTCACCCGGTATCCCGAACAGCTATCCCGGGTGGTGGCCATTGAACGGAATCGTGCCCTTCAAATCATCGAAACCCTTTCCCGATCCCATCCGGAAAAACTGGAAGGAATTTTTGACCACATGGTCCAAGCCCTGGAATTCCGGGCCTATCCTCTTCAGCTGATGATCCTCAATGCCTGCGAAAGAATTGCAGAAAGTTCGGAAGATGCCGCAGAAGCCTTTGTTTTTAATGTCGGGAAGGTTCTTGATGAAATTCCGGAATCCTTTTTATCCGAATTTGTGGAGGAAGGCCTTTTGCAAAACCCGTCCGGGTCAAATGCTCAGGTCTCTTTTTTTTCACTGGCCTCCGGAAAATCCCAAGAGTCTTTGGCAAGATGGCGATCCGCAGTTCTTCTGGAAGACCATCAACAAGCCTTGACCCTGTTGGCCGAAGCCATGACCGGAAAGACCCTTTCCATTGAAACCTCCAGGGTAGGAACCGATGGAAAAACCATTTATCTGCCAAGCCATATGGTCCAAGGCTTTGACAGACAAGAGAACTTCGAGCGGTATAAGATCGCAACCGCCCACCAGGCGGGTTGCATGGAATTCAAAACATTTGATTCCGGCCTTTCCGGCATGATGGGGATTCTGGGAAGCCTTTCCCAAAAAGACCTGGCCCTGGATCTTTTTTCCATCCTGGAACATGGCCGTATCGATGATGAATTGGCCGGGTATTACGGGGGCCTTAAAAAGATGCTCATACCCGGGGTTTTTCATGAAATGGAAAAAAGACCCGGGCTGGAAACCCTTCCCCTTCAGGAAGCCCTGGTGGAGGCTGTTCTTTACTACTCCGTGGCCGGCTTTCATCCGGGGTTTCAGAATCTGTTGGAAAACCCGCCGGATTTTTTTTCTCCCCATAAGGACTGGATGTCTTCAGCCCTTACGGGGTTTTACGAAAAGGCAAAAACCGTTACCCATTGTTTGGAAAAAGCCCTGGAGCTTTACCGGGTCATTCAGGCCCTTTTGAATCAAAACCCGAACCGGATGATAACCCCCTATGAAAAATCCATTCCCCTGGAATACCGGGGGGTGTTCCATCCGGACATGGCGGTTGAAAGCCATAGGAATGAGCCTCCGACCCTGAACCAGGCAAGCCCGGAGCCAAGGGCCGATCAACCAGGGGAAGTATCCGGGCCGGGAGAAAAAGAGGCTGATCCGGACTTCATTAAACTTCGGCAGGGCAGGGCACTTTCCGGAACCGGCTCCTATCTGGACCGGGATAAAAAATTGGAATTTACTACCCAAGGGGAGAGTTTAGAGGATGAAGGTTCCTCAACACCTTTTGAATCCGGCCCTGGTTTTACCGTTGAATCCTCCCTGGCCAAGGAGGGGGTCTGGCTCTATGATGAATGGGATTATCTTCAAAAAACCTACCGGAAGCAATGGTGCAGGCTTTTTGAAAGGCCACAGGAAGAAAGCAGCTCGGAGAAAATCCATGATATTTATGTGCGTAACCGGCAGTTGATTCAAAAGGCCAAAAGGCAGTTCGAGCAACTCAAACCCTCTGTGTTTAATATTATTCCCCGGGTGGACTGGGGCGATGAATTGGATCTTTCCGCCGTGGTGGAAGGCCGGGTGGATAAAAAGGCGGGCAACCCCCCATCGGACCGGATTTTTTTCAGAAAGGAAAAAAAGATCCAATCCCTTTCCGTGCTTTTCCTGATGGACATGAGCGCCTCCACCGGAAGTCCGGTATGCCCGGGGCCTGAAACCCGGCAGGATCCCTCCCTTTCGGGTCAACCCTCAGACTTTTTTTCCGGCCGGAAAATCATGGATGTGGAAATCGAAAGTCTGGTGGTGGTAATGGAGGCGCTGGAGACCCTTTCTCATCCTCATGCCATTTACGGCTTCTCAGGCCAGGGGCGACATGAAGTGGAGATGTACGCCATCAAAGACTTTTCCGAACCCGGCTCCGAACTGATTAAAAGGCGCATGGCCGGCATGAAGCCCCGGAAAAGCACCCGAATGGGTCCCGCCATTCGCCATGCCGTGACCAAGCTTGGAAAGGCTGATTCCGAACAGCGCTTGATGATTCTTCTGAGCGACGGTTTTCCCCAGGATTTTGACTATGGAGAGGACCGGTCCTCCTATGAATACGGCATTCACGACACCATGATGGCCCTTTTGGAAGCAAAATACCAGGGCATTCAAACCTTCTGCATAACCGTGGATCCCGGAGGAAAGGATTATCTTCAAAAAATGTGCGATCCCGGAGCCTACCTGGCCCTTCAAAACATTCATTCCCTGCCGGAAATGCTGCCCAAAGTGCTGGCGTCGTTGATTCATTGACTCAGGGATTACCGAGTTTAATACACTATTTTATCTACCATCACCGCAGGGTTGGATATCGGACGATACCAAGGGGTTGAGATCTATATCAGCTCCGAATCTTTTGGATCAGTTCATCCACAACCAGCTGGCCCATATCCCCTTCCTGGTAGGACCTTACGGAAACATTGGCGCTTTCCACTTCCTTATCTCCGATGACCAGCATATAGGGGATCTTCTGCATTTCCGCTTCCCGGATTTTTTTCCCGATGGATTCGGACCGGTCATCCAGTTCCACCCGGATGTCTTCTTTATTGAATCCATCAAAAACGGTTTTAGCATATTCGTGATGCCGGTCGGCAATGGGAAGGATCTTCACTTGGACCGGCGCCAACCAAACGGGAAAAGCCCCGGCGAAATGTTCGATCAAGAGAGCCAAAAACCGTTCGTAGGACCCCAAAATGGCCCGGTGGACCATGACCGGTGGAACCGGTTTACCTTCTTCGTTGATGTAGGTAAGGTCAAATCGTTTGGGAGTGGCAAAATCCAGTTGAACCGTGGGGATCTGAACCTCCCGGCCCATGGCATCCTTGAACATGAAATCCAGCTTGGGGCCGTATAAGGCGGCTTCTCCTTCACAGCGCTTGGCGTTGAGTCCCATTTCCTCGGAAATTTCAGCAAGCATGGCTTCACAGATATCCCAGTCACCCGGGTCCCCGATGTACTTGTCCGGATTGGCATAGTCCCTCACGGAAAGGGATACCCAGTGGTTGCCCCACATGCCGAGATCCGTATAAAAATCCCGGATGATCTTTACCATATTCATGGCTTCCTGCTTCACCTGGTCCACCCGGCAGAAGGCATGCCCGTCTTCCACGGTGATGGCGTAAACCCGGGTGAGTCCGCCGATCTCGCCGGTTTTTTCCGCCCGGTATTGCTTTTCGGATTCCATGTACCGGATGGGTAAATCCCGGTAGGATCGTGGCCGGGAAGCATAAATCTGGGTCTGGTGGGGGCATTGGACCGGCTTCATCACCATGGCATGGCCTTTTGCCGACGTCACATGAAAGAGTTCATCCGCGAATTTGGTGGCATGGCCGGACAATTGATACAGATCGATTTTGGCCAGATGGGGGGTCATGACTTTCTGAAACCCGAATTGACGGCAAATCTTCTCCACCCGTTTTTTCAACTCCTCAATGATGATGGTGCCCTTGGGAGTGAACAAGGGCAATCCCGGGCCGACTTTTTCTGAAAACACGAAGAGGTCCAGGCTTTTGCCGAGTTTCCGGTGGTTGCGCTTCTCCGCCTCAGCCCGCTGGGCGATAAATGTTTCCAGGGCTTCTTTGGTTTCAAAGGCCAGGCCATAGATCCGCTGAAGCATGGGTCTTTTTTCATCCCCGCGCCAGTACGCGCCGGAAATCTTGTCCAGGGAAAAGCCCACGGCCCGCAGGTCTTTTGTGGAGTCCACATGGGGGCCGGCACACATGTCCGAAAAAACCACGTGTCCTCTTTTGTTGTGCTTTGTATCGTAGAAGGAAAGGGTAGGGTCTTGGATTTCTTGTGCCAGTTCCACTTTGTATTTCTGGGAAATTTCTTCCAGATGCTGGATGGTCCGGACTTTATCTTCTTCCCTTTTCTCAAACAAGAAATCATCTTTGATGATTTTCTTCATGGTTTTTTCAATTTTTTTCAAATCTTCCGGTACCAGGTTTCTGGGCAGATCAAAATCATAATAGAACCCGTTTTCAATGGCAGGGCCGATGCCCAGCTTGGCTTCCGGAAACATCTGCAAAACCGCAGAAGCTAAAATATGACTCAAAGAGTGTCGAATGGTTTCCATATTCATTTTACTTTACCTTTTTGGGTTTCCCGTTTCACCGGCCTGGCATAATGCCTTGACTTCCGAGGGTTTATTCCAGAAATAGTTGACCAGTTTCTCCATTTTATCAAGGTTTCCCGTGGTCCAGAATATCTCGGTACCGGGTTTTTCAGCCGTGGACAGCAATTCAGCTTCCGTAAGCCTTCGAACCACCTCCCTGGCCACGGCAAAGCCAGTGTCGATGACCCTCACCCGGTTTCCGGCCACGGATTCGATCAGATCGGAGATTAAAGGATAATGGGTGCATCCCAGCACCAGGGTGTCCGCCCCTTGATCAAGAAGGGATGCGACATAACGTTTCACAAGGCTTACGGTCTTTTCCCCGGATAGATCCATATGTTCAATCTGTTCCACAAGTCCGGGGCATTCCTGTACCACGACTTTGCAATCATTGCAAAACCGGCTGACCAGATTTTCAAATTTCCTGCTTTTCAGGGTTTCCGTGGTGGCCAGGATGCCCACCACCCCGGTTTGGGTCACCGCAAGACCCGGCTTGACGCCTGGCTCCACACCGATCACGGGAAGGGTGTAGACGCCCCGCAAGGTTTCAATGGCCGCGGCGGTGGCTGTATTGCACGCCACCACAATCGCCTTGGCTTTGTTTTGAATAAGAAAGTCCGTCAGAGAAAAACATCTTTTCTCGATATAGGCCCGGGGTTTGTCCCCATAGGGAAGGTGCCCTGCATCCGAAACATAGATCACGTTTTCATGGGGCAGCACTTCCCGAATCCGTTGAAGCACTGATAGGCCCCCGATCCCTGAATCAAATAGCCCGATGGGGTCGTCATTGCTCATGGTTAATTTTCATACCAGCCCGTTATAATAGCCATTTATCAATATTATACGCCTTTTATAAGACTTTATTTTATAGCACCGTCACCCGGGCTAAGCAATTAAATATATCTTGGTTTTTCACAGGCTCTAAACCTGAAAAAGGCTTATTCCCCAAACACTCCTCGGAAAGGCCGCAGGAAAGATAAACTTTACAGGGCATCTATTCCCTGGTAAACTCTGTAATCATCCGTCATCAAGACAGAACCATTCATATAGACAGGACATCGTCATGATTACAACCTCAAACAGTTTGAATTCTCTTCAACCAGCTGGCTTTCTGAACGGCGTATAAGACGAAAATCTTGAAGTTGTGTAAAATCCATACCCTATTCCGCTTGATGATTTGATATAGTCCATGGCAGAGGCCATAATCCATTATTCACAACATAAGGAGAATGCCCATGTTTTGCTATCAATGTCAGGAAACCGCCAAAAACACCGGCTGTACCGTGCGAGGCGTTTGCGGGAAACCGGAAGAAACCGCCAACCTTCAGGATCTGTTGATTTTTGTCATCAAGGGAATTTCGGTTTTCGGGGAGAAGCTCAAACAACTAGGGCAGCCCGACCGGGAAAATGATGAATTCATCGTCAAGGGACTGTTTGCCACCATCACCAACGCCAACTGGTCCAATGACAGATTCATCGCTCTGGTTCGAGAAGGACTGAAAAGACGGGATGCCCTTAAAGCCAAATTCCTTGGGGCCTTTCAAACCAAAAACGGCAAGGCCTATACCGGTGCCCTGCCGGATGCCGCCACCTGGTTTTCCGATGATCCGGCGGCCTTTGCTGAAAAAGCCAAATCCGTGGGGGTTTTAGCCACGGAAAATGAAGATGTACGATCCCTGCGATACCTTGTGATCCTGGGTTTGAAGGGGGTGTCAGCCTATGCGGAACACGCTGCGGTTCTCGGATTTACGGACCCCTCAATATTCGACTTCATTATGGAGGGACTGGGCTCCACCACCAAGGATCTCACCGTGGATGAAATGATTGCTCTGGTGATGAAAACCGGTGAAACGGCCGTAACCACCATGGCCCTTCTGGACCAAGCCAACACCACCACCTACGGGAACCCGGAAATCACAGAGGTCAACATTGGCGTGGGCAAAAACCCTGGCATTCTCATCAGTGGTCATGATTATAAAGATATGGCGGAACTCCTGGCCCAGACCGAAGGCACGGGGGTGGATGTTTACACCCACGGGGAAATGCTTCCGGCCAATTACTACCCGGCCTTTAAGAAATACAAACATTTTGTGGGGAACTACGGAGGGAGTTGGTGGCACCAGATCGATGAATTCCAGTCCTTCAACGGCCCCATTCTGCTCACCACCAACTGCCTGGTGCCCTTAAAAACCAACAGCACCTACCTGGACCGGCTCTTCACCACGGGCGTGGTGGACTATGACGGCGCGGTTCACATTGCCGACCGTCCCCAAGGGGGAACCAAGGATTTTTCCGCCCTCATCACCAAGGCCAAAACCTGCGCATCGCCCATTGAATTGGAAACCGGAAAGATCGTGGGCGGATTTGGCCATCACCAGGTCCTGGCCCTGGCGGACAAGGTGGTGGCTGCGGTGAAATCCGGCGCCATCAAACGGTTTGTGGTCATGGCCGGATGCGACGGCCGCCATAAATCCAGGGACTACTTCACCGAAGTGGCGAAAAACCTCCCCGAGGACACGGTGATTCTCACCGCAGGATGCGCCAAGTTCCGGTACAACAAGCTGGCCCTGGGGGATATCGGCGGCATTCCAAGAGTATTGGACGCGGGTCAGTGCAACGATTCCTATTCCCTGGCCGTGATCGCCCTGAAACTCAAGGAAGTCTTCGGGCTTTCGGACATCAATGAACTGCCCATTTCCTTTGACATTGGCTGGTACGAGCAAAAGGCCGTGGCTGTTCTTCTGGCCCTCTTGGCCCTGGGTGTAAAAGGCATGCGGCTGGGGCCCACCCTTCCGGGATTCCTCTCCCCGGGGGTGGCCAAGGTTTTGGTGGAAAAATTCAATATCAAACTTATCTCCGGCGTGCAGGAAGACATTGCCGCCATGATGGCCGGACAATAAACTGAATAAGGAGATCATCCCTGTGAAAGAGCCCGGAGACACAAAAGTCGACCCCATGGAAATATCCGATGAGGATGTGGTCCAGGCCATGGCTGCCATTCCCGGTTATATTGATATCACCACATCGGATTTCAAGGAAATTTACCGGACGGCATATGCCCTTGCGTTAAAACGCATGATGACCTCGATCCAGGCCAAAGATATCATGACCCGTCCGGTGCAAGTGGTTCAGGCGGAAACATCCTTGATGGAAACAGCCGGTCTTCTGGCGGAAAAGAATATTTCCGGCGTACCGGTTGTGGATGGGGATCATAAAGTCATCGGGGTTGTATCCGAGAAGGATTTTATCAAAAACATGGGGGCCGGTATGACCGGCTCTTTCATGGGGATTATCAGGGAATGCCTTAAAAACAAGGGGTGTGTGGCGGCTCCGGTGAGGGCGAAATTTACACGGGACATTATGTCCCATCCGGCCGTCACAGCCCGGGAAGACATTTCCATTTCCGAAATTTCAGCCCTGTTTGCTGCCAGGGGAATCAACCGCCTGCCCATTGTGGATGGGGAGAATAGGCTCGTGGGCATTGTCACGCGATCGGATCTGGTACAGTCCTACTGCCTGCTGGAATGAGGAAGGAACCCATGAAATACTTCACCAAAATGAAAGGCCATGCCCAATGCCCGCCGAGGGTTTCCTTTTCGGAAATCGGGTGGTCCTGGGTGGGCAGTTTCCTGGGCATTGCCGCGGTGGGGCTTCTGCACTATAAATGGCTGGACCCTCTGGGCCTGTCCATGATCATCGGGTCCTTCGGGGCTTCGGCGGTATTAATTTACGGCGCGCCCCGCAGTCCCCTGGCCCAGCCCAGGAACCTTCTGGGCGGCCATGTATTTTCCGCAGTGATTGGGGTGGCTGCCGTGCAGGTTTTCGGAAGCGAGCCCTGGCTGGCCGCAGCCATGGCTGTTTCCGTGGCTATTGCCGTAATGCACGCAACCAAAACCCTTCATCCGCCCGGAGGCGCCACAGCCCTCATTGCGGTGATCGGCGGAGACGCCATTCACCAGCTCGGGTATCTTTACGCGCTCATCCCTGCGGCTTCGGGTGCGGCCGTGATGCTGCTGGTAGCCCTTGCCGTGAACAATATCCCGGAAACTCGGCGCTATCCGGAGTTCTGGGTTTAACATGATCGATAATAAAGGAGAAAAATATGGCAAAATGGAAATGCGTCGTATGTGACTATGAGTATAACCCCGAGGAAGGAGATCCGGATGGGGGCATTGCGCCGGGAACTGCATTTGAGGATATTCCCGAGGACTGGACGTGTCCCGTGTGCGGTGTGGGCAAGGATAATTTTGAAAAGATGGAGGGATGACTATTCATCAAAAAAGCCATGACCTGCCAAACCTTATTGATCATGGCTTCCTGTCCAATCCTTCCTGCCTGGCCCTTTTTTGTTTTGCCTCAAAGAACCGCTTTCATGTATATTGCCGGTCAAAAACAGGGCTTCATGAAACCGGTTGAAGGCAATTCTCTGATATGAATAATATTTTAATAAACTATGAAACCGTAAAACTGAAGATTGATTCTCCGAATTTAACCAATCTTTGGATTCTGCTGGTCTTTTTCGGGTTGGTGCTGTTGACCACCCGGAAAACCCATTCCGGCCCGGATGGGCTTCTCAGCATCCCCCATACGGATCAGTTAAAGGGTCTTGCCATTTTTTTTGTGGTTCTGGGGCATCTGTGGCTGCATGTTTCCAAGGTGAACGCCACGCACCTATTTTCCGGGGACGGGGTCTCCCTGTTTTTTCTCCTGTCGGGATTCGGGCTGGCCCTCTCCAATAAAAAACGCAAACTCCGGTTTGGGGAATTCTGTTCCAGAAGGATCCGGCGGGTCATGATCCCCTATTGGATCGCAACCATTCTGATTCTGTGCCTGGATTTTTTTATTTTAAAAAGAACCTATCCTGCGGACTGGCTGGCCCTGACGTTCTGCGGCGTCAACGTCCGG
>VMSV01000105.1 GCA_013791935.1 Desulfobacteraceae bacterium
CCAAAGGCCAGGGAGCCATTCAGTAATCCATCCACAAACCACTTGAATCCAACCGGCACTTCGTAGAGCTTCCTGCCAAGCTTTGTGGTGACGCGATCAATCATTTGACTGCTCACCAGGGTCTTTCCCACTGCGGCTTCCGTAGACCACTTTGGCCGGTGTTGGAAGAGGTAGAAGATTGCCACGGAAAGAAAGTGGTTGGGCGGCATCAACCCCGTGCCTCGGGTGACAATCCCGTGGCGGTCGTGGTCGGCGTCGCAAGCAAAGGCGATGTCAAAGCGATCCTTCAGGCTGATCAACTGCTGCATGGCATAGGGGGAGGAAGGGTCCATGCGGATCTGGCCGTCCCAATCCATGGTCATGAAACGGAAGGTCGGGTCCACAGCCTCGTTCACCACCGTGAGGTTCAATTCGTAACGTTCGGCAATTGCTCCCCAGTAATGGACTCCGGCTCCGCCGAGCGGGTCTACTCCCAGGTTGAGCTTTGCGCCGCGAATGGCCTCCACATCAAGGATGTTGGAGAGGTCACCGATATAGGTGTTGAGATAGTCGTGTTGGTGTGTTGAAGCAGCGCGCAAGGCTTTCTCCAAAGGCATCCGTTTTACCCCCGCAAGACCCTTTTCAAGAAATTCGTTTGCTTTGGCTTCGATCCAGGCCGTGACCGCGCCTTCCGCCGGCCCACCGGTGGGGGGGTTGTATTTAAATCCGCCGTCATGTGGCGGATTGTGGGACGGCGTGATGACGATCCCATCGGCAAACCC
This sequence comes from Desulfobacteraceae bacterium, assembly GCA_013791935.1. GTDB lineage: Bacteria > Desulfobacterota > Desulfobacteria > Desulfobacterales > UBA5616 > VMSV01. The sequence goes on from VMSV01000105.1 coordinate 762, forward strand.
TTTTTTTCGTCCCCGGTTATAGGTGAGAATCGCATGGGATAACACAGGGGTCGGCGTATATTCATCCCCCTGGGCAATCATGACTTCCACCCCGTTGGCCGCCAAAACTTCCAGTGCGCCGGCATGGGCCGGAACCGAGAGGGCATGGGTGTCCATACCGAGAAACAGCGGTCCGTCAATTTTGTTTTGCGCCCGGTACAGGCAAATGGCCTGGGTGATGGCAAGAATATGCCATTCATTGAAGGATTTTTCAAAGGCAGAGCCCCGATGTCCCGAGGTGCCGAAGGCCACACGCTGTTCCGGCACTGAAGGGTCGGGGGTTTCCGCATAGTAGGCCGTGATGAGTTTGGGTACATTCACCAGCATTGATGGCTCGGCAGGCTTTCCGGCAAAAGGGCTTATCGCCATGGTTTTCTTTCCTCATCCTTCCAAGGTTGATAAAAATTGGCCAAACCGTTGCGGGAAGGCACTATGGATTATATTTACATGATAACAATACCTTATTCAATGGTTGTTTTCGCTTGTTTCGGTTTATTCCTTAGGGAGGCATGGGTGGTTTCCATACCTTCAGTTTGATGGATGGTATAAATTTGAATGACATGGGGTTCGTGCAAAAGGCTTTTCGTGCCTAGAAGAACACTAAAGATGTCAGACCCTAAATGGTGGTCCAGATCCTTTCGGGTTTGCCACTCCCCAAGAAACATCAAAAGGTTTTTATCCTCCATATCGCAATAGAGGGTGCAACCCAGGCATCCTGAGGCCTTTTCCGTGGGGCCCATCATGGAAAGAAGCGTTTGCACCAGCTCTTTCTGCTTTTCCAGGATCACGTTCATGGTAATTTTAAGGATGATCATTGTGGTCAACCCCTCGAATGGGCCCTCCTATCCACTATTCGACAATTTCCAGCAATGTGCGTGTATTATTTTTGGCTGAAACAGCATTGAGCAGGGTTCGTATGGCATCGACATTCCGGCCCTGTTTACCGATAATCTTGCCAACATCCATCTTGGCCACTGAAAGCTCCAGAATCAACACGGAGTTTCCTTGAACTTCCTTAATGGATACGTCATCCGGAGAATCCACCAGTGCGCGTGCGATGATTTCTATCAAATGTTTCATGATGCGTATTCACCTCCATCGAGTTTTGAAAGGGTACGGTTCGAAATAAATAGTGTCCATCCAGAAACGGCCAATTTGCCCAATTTATGTGTTGGGCCCAATTTTTATTTTCCACCTCAATTTAGGTTCCATACTTTTTGTACTCAAAGATCATGCCTAACTTGCAAACTTTGCAATAAACTATATAACTATTTGAATGAATAGGTTGATCGAAAAAATCAGCCGGGGAAAGACAGGCTAAAGAAGAGGCTTGGGCAGGGTCAAATTTAACCACTGGTCAAATATGACCCTATACTTGAGGTCTATGAAGGGTTTGAGAGGCCGACCCCTTGCTCGAAGAACTTGGGTGGATTATGATCGATTGACGGGAACTTCTTCCGGGGGGATGGGAGACAATCATTCTTTGCGAATATTGAGTTTTCGCATGCGGGCGCGCAAGGTGCTTCGGTCCAGACCCAGAACCTCGGCGGCACTGTTTTTACCGCTCACCTTCCACTGCTTCTGTTCAAGGACTCGAAGAATATACTCCCGTTCGATGTCCTGGAGGGTTTTATCCGCCCTGGGGTATTCCTTATAAGGCTTTTTCAGTTCATCCACCAGTCGCAGCTTGGGTCCGGAGGAATTGATCACCGCTCGTTCGAGAACATTTTCCAATTCACGGATATTCCCGGGCCAATGGTAGCTCTGCAAGGCCTCCATGACACCCGTTGGCACGATTTCGATGGTTTTCCCCAGGCGCTTTGAGATATGATCCACATAATAATCTACCAGCAGGGGAATGTCCTCCGCACGGTCTCTAAGGGGCGGCATGGTAATGGGAAAAACATTTAACCGGTACCAGAGATCCTCCCGGAATTGCCCCTTGCGGACCTCCTCTTCCAAATTCCTGTTGGTGGCGGCGATAATCCTCACATCCACCTTGATCGTCCGGGAACTGCCCAAACGCTCAAATTCACCACTCTGAATGACCTGGAGCAGTTTAGGCTGCAATTCCAAAGGCAATTCGCCGATTTCATCCAAAAAAAGAGTAGCGCCGTCTGCAATTTCAAACCGCCCCAACCGCCTTTCTCCGGCCCCGGTGAAAGCCCCTTTCTCATGGCCGAACAGTTCGCTTTCAATCAGGTTTGACGGCAGGGTGGCGCAGTTCATTTTCACCAGGGCCCGATGCTTGCGCGAGCTCAACCCGTGAATGGCCCGGGCCACAAGCTCTTTGCCCGTACCCGTTTCGCCAAGCACCAGAACGTTTGTATCCGTTTGGGCAATTTGCTCTATTTTATAAAACACATATTTGATTTCATGGCTTTGCCCGATAATATTTTCATGATTGTATACCAAACGGATTTCTTCTTGAAGATAGGCCCTCTCCGCTTCAAGCTGTTCTTTCAGGGCACTGACTTCGAAAAGGGCGGCCTCTGCCGTGTGCTTGCTTTTTTCCGCAGCTTCTCTGGCGGATACGAGCTCGGCGGTTCGATTTTCAACCAGTTCCTCAAGATGCCTTTTGTAAAATTCCCTTTCGGTCACATCCTCAATGGCCAAAAGGATCAATCGGGTCTGATTCGATTCACCAAGGATACGTCTGGCATTTAATTGCATGACCTTCCGGCCGATGCCTTCAAAAGTTTGCTCCATCTCAAAGTCATTGAATTTGGAATTTTCAGGCAAAATTTCTTCCAGAAGATTTCTGAGTGCGGGGCTGTCCCATTGCCGGTTGCAGAGATCGTAGATAACCGTCCCCTCCGTCTCTTCAGGCGTCAATCGAAAGGACTGATAAAAGGAATGGTTGGCTCTTAAAACCTTTAAATCAGCATCCAATACCATCAAAGGCTCTCGGACCGAGCCCAGGATGTTATCAAAGATATCCAAAAAGACTTGTGGCATCCGTATATCCTCAGTTAATAAGCCCTCGAAAGCACTTGGCAATATTTTATGGAGATCTGGCAATCTCTAACATTTTCCATTCAAATGGATGACGGCATTTATTATAACCCATCGCAGTTGAAGCGACAACTATTTTATAAACCTGACTCAATCTCCTATCAAGGATACCGCCACTGAATCTTCGAGGATGTGGGGTGATGCATCCAATAACTGATGGGCCGCCCGCATGAATAGGGTTCCCATGGCTGTACGACTGGCATTTCGATCAAACATCCTAATATGCCTCCCTTGCCTATGTTTCTCCTTTTTGTTTATTCTTCTTTACTGTTTTAACAAAGCGTCCGAAGGCTCTGTCCTTTTTTCGTTTGTCCAAGTACGACATCTCGTAGTGCTCTGACTCTTTCCTGAGTTTCAGATAATTTGAATAGTGCGCTTCAGCCAACTCGCCTTGTGCAATTGCAGTAAGCACTGCGCAGCCTGACTCCTGAGTATGGCTGCAATCGGCATAGCGGCAAGCCATGGAAAGCTCAATAATATCTTCAAAGCCTTGGTTGACCCCTTCGGTCACACCGAGAAGGCCCAGTTCTCGCATTCCAGGCGTATCAATCAACATGGAACCTTGATTAAGAACAATAAGCTGGCGACGAGAAGTTGTGTGTTTGCCTTCTCCCGTTCCACTAACGGCCTTTGTGTCAAAAGCGTCTTGCCCGATCAGGCGGTTGAGGAGTGTTGTTTTGCCAACCCCCGATGAACCGATTAGGCAATATGTTTTTCCAGGGACTAACACCTGCTGGAATTCATCAAATCCGATGCCCGTGACATTGCTGAGGGCAAGGACTCTGGCTGTAATGGTACTCGACGTAATGGCGGCAAGCTTCTTACCCAGTTCTTCAGGGGTGATCAAGTCCGTCTTGGTGAGAACAACAATCGGTTCAACACCCCCGTCTGCTGCCATCACCAAGTACCGATCCATTCTCCGCACATTGAAATCAAAATGGCACGACTGGACAATGAAAGCGACGTCAATGTTGGCGGCAATCATCTGGAAATCCACCTTTTCACCGGCGGATTTGCGGCGTAGAATGGTCTTTCTCGGAAACACCTCATGAATAATTGCAGCTGCGTCATTGTTGTGATATTTCACGGTCACCCAATCGCCGATACACGGCAGGTCAATCGAAGATTCTGCCTGGAAATATAACTTCCCAGAGAGTTCAGCCGGGACTTCCTTGGTTTGATTTCTGATGAGGTATGAGCCGCGGTCAACTGCCGATATGCGGGCAATGTCCCGGCCCTCTTGATGCAAGTCACTGACATGCGATTGAAACCATTGGTCGAAACCCATATCACTCCATTTCATCATATTTTGTCACCGAACGCTCCGGATAATTTTGCAGCATTAGCTTCCACTGAATTTATGATTCTGTGTCTATTGGGACAAGCGGCTTTGCACGAACCATAAAACAACAGTGATCATAACACCTATAACATACAGACTGCCAAATATGAGCTTGTTGTTTCGAGCAAGCCACTCGGGCAGGTAAATATCGAAGTTGTCGCGTCGGTCGATCGTGTACCTCGCAGCAATGCCAGTCAGGGGACAATGCCCGCCAAAGATGGCTATTATGGCGACTTCGATGAATACAATACCAATCAACCAAGACGCGATGGAGTATTCTCCATGCCAGGCAAAAAACGGGATGGCAACCACGCAGCTTGCGAGAAAAGCCCAGATCACGGAATGAACTGTCTTTACGATTTTGAGCTTTCCCGAAGATGAAATCAATTGTTTTTCCTTTTTCAGGTGGAGGGATCAAAACCCGTGTAGCAGCAGGCTTATTGTTCCAACTGCCTGGCTGCCACAGATATTGATTAAAAGACTCGTAGTGATCATTCGGCCGGCTTCAGGTGATGGGCGGATTACTTTTTTAAATACAAGCCTTATTAACCACAGCATTTTTTATACTTTTTACCGCTTCCGCATGGACAGGGTTCATTGCGACCCTCTTTCTTTTCGGCAATCTTTGTTTTTACCGGGTTTAATAATATTTCTAAGGTAGTAATATCCTCAGGCTCATCTGGTTTCAATTCAATTGTATACTTCCAACCATTTTCCTTAAATACTGATTCTAATTCTTTCACTCTTTCTTCTGTTTGTACATTCACAACAGCAGGATTGTTTTCAGCGCCTAATTTTGCTGTCTTTTTTCCGTCGAATAATTTTTTCATTTTATCACCTTTAAGGTATTATATGATTCATCTACTGGATAACCCTCAACCCCCGCGGCTTTTTGCGGTCGCCGGAAGAGATTGTTCGGCCTTGACGTTTAATATCATTTTTGGCGGTGAATCTCATCATGACAAACTGTGCATACGGTAATGAGATTGCTTTCCGTGTTTTCACCATTCAGTACGTAACTCTCTGACTCTCCTTGCCCATTCCGACCTGTCTTTTGCCAGGTACTTCAATTCCTCGCCTGTTACTTTCTGGCCCACATTTTTCCTCAAATATTTTAAAATCTTTTCGCGAACAGCAATATTCTCTCTTGTTATTTCATTGGTAAGATTCCAACGATGGGCCGCCTCCCTGTCTTGCTCGGAAGAAAGCAAAACATAATCAGAAGGCCCCATAGATGTTACGTCAATATTTGGGAGTGGAAATTCATTTTCTTCAGCCATTTGTTTGGCTGTAAGGCCGCTCACAATTGACCACCCGAACTGGACTTTAAGTTCACGAACCCTTCGGGCATATTCTTGGATGCCTGAAACGACAAGCAGTTCATCACCGCTTATGATGACGGCTGGATATTTTTTGAAATAATGGAGGATTCTATCTCGGGCACTTCTTGCAATAATGGAGGGGATTAGAGATTTTCCTAAATCCCGCAAATGGTGAAAACAGGGGACAAGAGAAAGGACCTTATTTCGAAAATTGTCGGATTTTAATTCTTGTTCAAAATTGGTTAATAGTTTCTGTAGCTGTTTTCTAATTTCTTCAGATTTCATGTTCGATTTTTCTCTTCATAACTTTCGAAAAACGAAAGAAGTTTATTTTTCAGTATAAATGTGTCATTAACTTCGCAGGTATAAACAACCAAAATATCCCAACCTAATTCTTTGAGATTATTAATAGATACTTTATCTCTCTCCCTATTTTTATCCAAAATCTATAACCCATGTTGTGGGGCAAAGAGGGAACTAATAGTTCTGGTTTTGTATTTTTTGCCGCTTACGCGCGACATAATTTGACTTCGTTTTTCTCTTGAGAAGATGTCCGTTGTTCATATCTTTGATCAAGTAGTAACCTGACGACATCCGCCACTCGAGCAGCAAGGAGGGGTGGCACGGCATTGCCGATTTGTTTGGCAATCTCAATTTTTGAACCTAAAAATTTGAAGCTATCTGGAAAACTTTGGAACCGTGCAGCTTCCCTATGAGTGATTGGCCGATGCTGCTCAGGATGTAGATAGCGCCCCTTTTCCGGTTTAAAAAACTCAGTACGTATTGTAACTGAAGGTTTATTCCACCAAAGTCGTCCAAACAAATCGGTGCCACCTGACTTTTTTCTAATCCAACATTTAGGTGTTAACTCCGGTGCAATCCGTTGCAGATCAAAACGATTCATTCCTTCTCCAGGTATTGCTCTATATCTTTTTCGACTTAGTACGGTTGGGTTTCTCCCAAAGTGTAAGTCCAATGGAGGCTCAATATCTCTAATTTCAGTCCCTTCAGGTTGTGGCAAATCGCCAATAGCATCTTTCACGGTTTTCCAACTTGGAGTCGTCGACAGGTATTCCTCTCTATTGAATGGGAGAGTTAGCTGTTTTCCGTTGCCATTAGGGTTAAAATGTGTTTTTCGCGGAGGGAACAAAATTGATGGGTCTGAGAATTTACATCCGATTATAAAAGCTCTAGTACGAGTTTGAGGAACACCGTAATCTGCAGCAATTAATTTTTCTTGCCAAACCTTGAACCCAATGGATTCAGCTGCCCCAACTATTTCTCCATGCTCGAAAGTCCCTAGTAGCTGGGGAACATTCTCCATGACAAAAATTGATGCGTCGGATTTCTCAACGACCTCTATATACGGACGCCACAATTCTTTACGCGGATCATTTCCACGGTTTTTATTTAAGAGACTGAAGCCTTGGCAAGGTGGACCACCTATAACAACATCAGCCTTGGGTATTTCTACTTTCCCTTGTTCCAGTATTTCAACGATGTCGCCTGCAACACTATGTGGACCAAAATTTTCATTATATGTATCAACACAGAATTGATTAAAGTCGTTCGCCCAAACAGCTTGGAAGGGTTGCCCGAAAACTTCTGAGAACCCTAAAGACATACCGCCGGCACCTGAAAATAAGTCTATAAGACGATAACGTCTTGGATTTTTTAGCAACCCTCCTGAACATCGAGAATAATATGTTGCCTCGTCTTCTTTAACAATGAATGCTTTGTCTATTTTTATTGAAGTTTCAATTTGATACATAATCTGTGCGCCTTATTTGCAAAATCGTTCTTTAATGATTTGTGACTTTACCATATTGGGCAAAATTTTGATATCAGCAATTTATTTGGTGGCCGAACCCTCAGTGTCACGGGCGCGAGGTAACGAGGGGCCAGTGAACACTGTGGTTGTGTGCCGGGCACGGCACGTATTCTTAAGGGTGCGCTGAGCTTGCCCTGTAAATATGTGCTCAGCAAGTCCCGAACTCAGCCTGATGGAGGCGCATCAGCGAAGCGAACGGCTTGCTGAAAGCAAGAGCATCAAAAAGATACGTCCAACGGTATAGCGGTATGGCAACCGGGTGTCCGGCGACGGCGCTCGGGAAGGAGGCCGCCCTGCTACGGCAGGGTACCGCAAACGCACGGGGCGATGAACAAGAATCGAGTCAGGCGGCTTTGGTGGGACGAGCCTGCAACACAAGGCGAAGTCCTCTATCCATCTTAAGCCAAACACGTATACTCGGCGCTTATGTGCGGAAAGATGCGTGTTCACCCCGGGAGATCTGCCGCGCTGTCCATTCGGACTGACCCAACCGTAAGGGGAGGCCATCACGTGGCAGAAGTCAGCAGAGGGCATAGTAGCCGGAGGAAACGAGATGCGAGAGTTACCTGCGGGTTAATCGTAACAGGAGACTCACCCCGGTGAAGGCCTGAACGGTCCCCGGACCGAGTGGTACGGGTAAATGGTTATGGCTGTCAAAGAGCGTTTTCTTGCTGGTATATTGCAGCAGCAGCTGAAATATCGGTAGCGCTGCGTTCCCTAAGGCCAGGCAGGCCCGCTTTGTTCCTTGGGTCTGTTTCAATCAGCCGAACCGCCGGATACGCGACCCGTATTTCCGGTAGCGTGGGAGGGGGTGGCCGTGAGGTCACTCTCTATCCCGATATAACCGTTTTCTTAAATATAACTTTCCCTCGTCTTTAGGCCCATTGACGTCTGGTAATACAGCAACAGGCGTGTAACCACATTTCGTATAGAATGAGATAGCTATTTCATCGCCTGCGTATGTTGAAATATACATGCAAAATAGACCAGCATCCCTTGATAAGTGCTCAGCATGCTGAACCAGTTTGGTGCCATAGCCTAATCCTCGAAATTTTGGAATTACGCCCAAGTCAAGAAGTTCACTGTATCCTTGAAATATCGGATGATCTTCGATAACAACTGATCCTATGCCAATTGGTGCTTTATCCGTGTCAAAATAGCCATAGAAGATAGCGCCACAGCCAAAGCGTCTTGAAACCTTTTGTTCCAGCCATTTTAGATGACTTTCATTTGTCTTATCAAAATGATCACCCATCTCAATATCAATGATGAGATCAAAGAAAAGATCAAATACTTCTTCTTGTGAAATATTGCGTATCATAGAAACCTATCATTAGAAGGCGACCCAAGAAGGCTGCCCAGGGGTGGCGCGACTTATGCGCTGTCACCTGAATCATCATGGTTATGGTCGTTTTCACCACAATAGCTTTATTGCAAAAGATATGGAGAGAAAGCACAAAACCCACAATACGACGGGTCCTGAGGCACCACGAAGCCGGAATCCAAATGCATCAAACTCAATCGGTCCAGATTTTGACCTGAGAATAGTAACAACCCACAATGCAAAAATTGCCGCCATTGGCAAGCCGACAACCGCTGCAAAATGGTTTCTCAAGATTTCTTCAGAAAGAACTTGGATGGAAATCGAAATCCATCTATGGCCTACGCCCGTTGCGCCCTTTGGAAGCTCGAAAGCAAGCCATTGGGCTATGATAAAATATAGGAACAATACTGGCGCGAGATACAGAGCAAGAAATGCAATAATTCTAGAGGCAGATTTTTCGCTCTGGTCTGATTTTTTAAGATCTTTTTCTGGGTTGTCTGTCATTTCATGCTCCATCAAACTTTGAGCTCAGCAGCGGGAAGAAGAACAGTGGAGTCCCGCATTAACTTAATGGGTATCGGGAATGTTTTCCCGTCTGCTGGAGCGTCTGATTGTGTTGCGGGCACGGCACATATTCTAAAAGGTGCGAAGATCCTACCCTGTAAATATGAGCTTTGCAAGTCCCAAATCCAGCTCGATTGAGGCGCTTGTAAAGGTCCGGATCAAACCTTGATCTGTGAATATTGTTATTAAATCACAAATCAAGGTTTGAGCACATTAATGGGTGACCCCATTATTGTTATTTTTACTCCTTTCTTCTGTGTGACGTGTGTCGTTTTTGTGGTGCAAGTTCGCCTAACCCGTCCAGTGCAAAGCATTGTTCGACATTCAGTTTTGATTCTCAACCTTGAGTGAGGCCAAAACACCATCAACTTGATTGCGTATGGGTTCAGAATTCTTGGTTTGGAGGACCATTAACTGCGTAACATCCGACGGCATCTTCGGCGACCAGTGAGCTACGGTGATCAGTCTGCCGCCATCCTTCTGGCGAAGGATTGTTTTCAGTACGGTATGGTCATGTATTGGGTTTGATTTGTCAACATCAGGCTAATAAATCAATCTAAAATAGTCGGTTAAAATTGGTTGATTTTAATCATTCTCGCGGAAAGGATATGCGGGCGGGGATAAACCCCACTCCCTACGGGTGAAGTAATGTCCTGATCATGAAGGGAAGGGGTTGATCCCCTTCCGAAATAGTTCAGTGCACGGCACTGATGACAGAATAATATAACTCAATCTCAAACTACCCGGATTACACGGAGACAGAGAGATGAAGAGGAGAAAAGAAGGCCAAGGTTATGGTCCTTTGTTCTTTCATCATATCTTCTCTGTGTCTCCGCGTCTCCGTGTGAGCCTGTTTTGTAAAGGTTGAAGGCGCTGAGCTTTACAGGGGCTATTTTACCCGGCTTTCGCCATCAACCCTTCAAACACCGCATCCAGAAATGTGGGGGTGTCGCCGCAGATCACTTCATCGGCTTTGACCCGCCTGAAGAACAGGCCGGGATTGGCTTCACGGGTGGTGCCGATGCCGCCGTGAATATGCACGCCCCGTTCGCTGATGAATTTGTAGGCTTCATTGGTATTGGCCTTTAAGGAATAGGCATCGATTTCATACTCCTGATCGTTATCGATTTGGGCGATCACGCGGTACAGGTAATTGTGATTGGTGTCATAATCGATGAGCATATTGGCAACAAAATGCTGAATGGCTTGAAATCCGCCGATGGGCTTGTCGTATTGAACCCGTTGCTTGGCATAGTCGACGGTCATGTCGATACAGGCTTTGCACCCCCCCAGCATTTCCGCGGATTTGGCCACGGCTGCCAAGGCGTTCATTTTCCGCAACACAGACTCCGCACTTCCCGGATCTCCGATCATGGAGGCCTTTGCAACGGAAACATTTTCAAAGATCACCTCACAGTTGTTATCCAAAGCAATGGTGGGCAATTTATGGATGTTGACTCCCGGTGCTTTGGCATCCACAAGAAACAGGCTGACCTTGTCCGCCCCTGTTTTTGCAGCCACCACGAGTTTGTGGGCGATATTGGCATTCATGACAAAGAGTTTGGTTCCGTTAAGCACATAACCATCCGCCAGGGGTTTTGCTTCCATGGCGATGTCGGAAATCGCGTAGCTGCCGCTTTCCTCATATTGGGCCAGGGCCATGATCAGATCCCCGTTAATGATGGCGGGGATCAGGGTCTTTTTCTGATCCTCGGAACCGGCTGTTGTCAGAATCAAACCGCATTGAATCACGGTGGAAAAGAAAGGGCTGGGAACCACCATGGAGCCCATGGCTTCCAGGAGGAGGGCGGTTTCCATGAACTGCCCTCCGTCTCCCTCGTAAGCCTTTGGAAACAAAAGGGCCATCCACCCCAGGTCCGCCATTTTCTTCCACATCTTGGGATCATATCCCGGTTCGGATTCCTCCAATTCTTTCACACGATCGTATGAACACTCTTTTTTCAGAAATTTAAGGGCTTCGTCTTTGATCATTTTTTGTTCGGTACTAAAGTCAAGATTCATAGTCTGCTCCTCCTTGTTTATCAGATGCTATTTATACCGGGGGAGTTCAGCTCCGGTCCAGGCAATAATGTTTCTTTGAATTTCAGACGTCCCCATGGAAATGGTGGCGATCAAAACATTTTGATAACCCCCGATCATGGTGCCGTCGAGCTTTGACCATTTGGATTGATTCAATGGGCCGAAAAGTCCGAGAATTTCAGTGCCGAGATTATAAATTCGCTGCCGGACTTCCGAACCGAACACCTTGCTTTCAGAGGCAATATGCGGGGAGATGTCCAGACCCCCGGTATGTTGCTGCCAGGCAATTTTATAGCAAAGGGACAAGCCAGCTTGCGTTTCCGCCCACAGTTTTGCGGCTTTCCGCCTCAACGCGGAGTCTTCATACAAATACTTCCCTGATCGTTTTGTTTTTTTCATATAAGCCACCAGTTCCTGAAGGGTTTGCTTGGCCTCAATGAACATGCCGATTCCCGATCGTTCAAAATTCATGGTGGATCGGGTGATCCGCCAGCCTTCCCCTTCCGGACCGATTCGATCCGAGGCCGGCACCCGAACATTGGTTAAAAACACTTCATTGTAGATATGCGCCTGGTTCAGGAACAGGATGGGCCGGACTTCCACACCCGGTGTATCCATGGAGAGACTGAACACGGACAATCCTCTGTTTCTTTTGGATTCCGGGTCGGTTCGGGCCAGCAAAAACATGCGATCGGACCGATGCGCGCCGGTGGTCCATAATTTCTGGCCGTTGATGACATATTCATCGCCATCCTTGATGGCCAGGGTCTTTACCGAAGCCAGGTCCGAGCCCGCATCCGGTTCACTCCAGCCCTGGCAGTAAACCACCTCGGCCTTGCCGATGGGAACCAGGAGCCGCTGCTTCTGGTCTTCATTTGCATAAAGCATCAGGGTGGGGGCAAACATTTTGACGCCGAATCCATCCACCCCGGGAGCCCCGTATTCCGCAATGACTTCAGAGAAAATCATCTGGTCGATGATGGATGCATCCCGGCCACCGTATTCCTTGGGCCAGGCCATGGTGAGGTAGCCTTTTTTCGAAAGGGTCTTGGCCATGTGCCGGGTGAAGGCCCAGGCCTCGTCCGTGTCGTAAATCGATTCCCCCTCGGAGATGCCAGGTGGCGCGTTTTTCATCTCCGCCGTAAAAAAATTCCGTAATTCTTGTCTCAAGGCTTTCTGTTCTTCGGTAAAATTGTAATCCATATCCTATCCTCCTCAATTTAAATTAGAAGTTCTGGGACTCAAAAAAAGAAACTAAAATGAAGTTATTAAAAAAATCTTTTGGTGCTGACCTTGGTTAATCATCCACCGCCTGGGTTACGACGGTTCTGAAATCCGCCCGCAGGTTTAAATGCAGGTAGGGCCGGACCTGGGTGAGCATCATGCCGAAAAGCTTTTCTGCGGGATCATTCCACCAGTAGGTGCAAAACGCTCCGCCCCAGGAATAGGAGCCTTCGGTGTCCATGGCGTGGGTTTCCCCCCGGTTCAGGCAAACGCTGAAGCCCAGCCCGAATCCTATTCCGGGTCCGGTCAACCATACCGGCCGGTCTCCAATGTGATTCATGGTCATAAGTTCCACGGTTTTTCTGGAAAGGATGCGCTGATCTCCGGCTTTTCCGTTTTGCATGAGCATGTCGGCGAACCTGAAATAATCCGAAGCCGTGGACACCAGGCCGCCCGAGCCCATGTAGTAAATCCCGGGTTTGCTCAGGTAGAAGCTTTCCATGGAGGGGGCATCGTTGAGCCGGATTTTGAAATCTTCTCCGGGTTCGTAGGCTGCGGCAAATCGGGGCAGCTTTTCCTCGGGGAGAAAAAAATGGGTGTCCGTCATGCCCAGCGGCTCGAAAATATGCTGCTGGAAGTACTCTGCAAGGGTCTGGCCGGACAGCACTTCCACCAGGCGGCCCACCACACAGGTGGCCCTGGAATAATCCCACACCTCGCCCGGTTGGTGGATCAAAGGAAGTTTGGCCAGCCGGTCCACAAAATCCCCGATGACTTCATTCCGGCTTTTAAATTTGGCCACAGACCGGTATTCGGCCTGAAGCTTGGGGTTGTATTCCGTGGCAAAGCCGGCCGTATGGGTCAAGATGTCCCTCACCTCAATGGGTCGTTTGGCCGGAACATAGTTATAGCCTCTACCCACCGTGGATTCGGCCACTTTCATTTCTTTGAAGGCTGGCAGGTATTTGGAAATCGGGTCCCGGAGCTGAAATCTTCCCTGTTCATAGAGCATCATCAAGGCAACAGAAGTTACGGGCTTGGTCATGGAGGCCATACGGAAAATAGTGTCCGAGGCCATGGGTTTGCTTTTTTCCACATGGCTGTATCCCTGAACATCGAAATGAACGATTTTCCCATGCCGGGCTGCCAGGGTCACGGCTCCGGGGATGAGCTGTTTATTGATGTAACTTTCAACCAGGGGTTTGATGCGGCTCAAACGGTTTTCAGACATTCCCGCATCATGGGGTTTTGCATAGGGCAGGTCGTTGAGCATGGTTTCCTCCAATGTTTGGAACCGGAAATAGGTCGTTTTGTGTATATTGCCCGGGTCGGATCAAGTGCAGGAAAAGGCTTACAATAATTTCTGTGTAAGAACAAGAGGTGAAATCCCTTTTTTTTTATCAGCATAAATGCTAAAAAAGACAGGAAAAAATAAATAACTTAACATTCCTGGACAGAGAGATTTTTATCGGAGGCAATGGGTGACGGTTCAAAACGAGAAAAAAATCATCATCATTGCCGGACCTAATGGAGCAGGCAAAACTACATTTGCGGAAGAGTTCCTTCCCAAGGAAGCCAATTGCCCTGTTTTTGTCAATGCCGACCTGATTGCAGCAGGACTGGCTCCCTTTGATCCGGATCGGGTTGCTTTTAAGACCGGACGCTTGATGCTGGAGGAGATTTATAGAAACGTCCGGCGTGGTGAGAGCTTTGCCTTTGAAACAACTCTCAGCGGTCGTGGAGGTAATTCATGAGTGCTGAACGTATTAAGGCTGGTAATAACAAAAAAAAACGTGATCCCGATTTTATAACGGCTGAAATCGCAATGAAGCGAGCCTCAGAAAAGGCCCGTGAAAAAGCTAAACGAGTTGGTTCCGGTGTTGTTGTATTAAAAGAGGGAAAAATTGTCGAGGAAGAGCATGACCTTGCTGTTTGAATAGGCTGAATTGAATTCAGATTTCTTGAGATGGCCAAGTCCGGACGGTTATGGAATCTGTGGTAAATATTGTATGGAGGATCAAATTGAAAATTGTCGTTCTGGTGAAGCAGGTTCCGGCAACGGATCATGTGAAAATGGACGAGGAAACCGGAACCATGATTCGAGACGGGGTGGCTTCCGAGGTGAACTCTCTGGATCTTTACGCCATTGAAGAGGCGGTCCGGATCAAGGAAAAGCTGGGTGACGGGGTTGAGATCACGGTGATTTCCATGGGCCCGAAAAAAGCCGTGGAAGCCGTGAAAAGCGCCATTGCCCTGGGATGCGACAAGGGGTATGTGCTCAACGATAAGAAATTCGCAGGGTCGGACACCTGGTCCACGGCCTATGCCCTGTCCGCAGGGATTAAATCCCTGGTCGGGGATTTTGACATGGTGCTCTGCGGGGAGCGGGCCACAGACGGGGAAACCGGCCAGGTGGGGCCGGAAGTAGGCGCCTATCTGGATATTCCGGTGCTGACCTATGTGAGCAAAATAGAGCAGATTCATGAGGGTAAACTCATTGCCCAACGGGCAATTGAGGGGGGCCACGAGAGGGTTGAAACCCGGATGCCGGTTCTGGTGAGTGTAGTGAAGGAAATCAACGATCCTCGAATGCCCAATTTCAAGGGAAAGATGAAAGCGAAAAACGCCGAGATTCCCCTGGTTACTGCAGAGGATATCCACGCGGATGAAACCAAGTTGGGGTTGAAGGGTTCCCCCACCCGGGTGGTGAAGATTTTTCGGCCCCGGGTGACCCGAAAGGGGAGGGTGGTTTCCGCTAAGGATGATCCGGAAGGGGCAGTGAACGGTTTGATGGGGTTTTTTAAGGACAAGGGAATGATATAAGGGCGGTGAAGGGAAATGAGTGAAGGGTAAAGAGTGAAGGGTGAAGAGTGAAGGGCTATGGGTGAACCGTGAACCGTGAACTGTGTAGGGTGAAGGGTGAAGGGTGAATGGGGTTTATGTAGGGGCGAACCTTGTGTTCGCCCATTGGACGAGCCAAGATTCAAGGAGTGGAAAAAGCATGGAAGAGAAGAGCAAGGAAGAATACAAAGGCGTCTGGGTTCTGGGGGAAGTCAGGGACGGCGAGATCCATGCCGTATCCTATGAGCTTCTGGCCTGGGGCAGGGAGCTGGCCGACAAGCTGAAGGTAGATCTCACGGTTCTCGTTCTGGGCCATCATATCAGGGACAAGGCCAGGGAGTTGATCTATGGCGGGGCCGACCGGGTGATGGTGGTGGACCATTCTGCCCTGACTTATTTTACCGTGGACCCTTTTGCGGCCATTCTCACCGCTTTGATCCATGAAGAAAAACCCGAGGTCTTCATTGCTTCCGCCACCACCATGGGACGGACCCTGATGCCGGTGTTGGCGGTGAAGGTCACAGCAGGACTCACGGCGGATTGTACGGAGCTGGACATTGATATGCAGGAAAGACTTCTCATCCAGACCCGTCCTGCGGTGGGGGGCAATATCATGGCCACCATCAAAACCCCGGATTTCAAGCCCCAGATGGCAACAGTCCGGCCCAAGTCCAAACGGCCTTTGGAACAGGACAAGAACAGACAAGGTGAAATGATCGTTAAAGAATTTGATGACAAGTTCTACCCATCCAGGGTCAAGCGCCTGGATTTCATCCGGGAAGAAACCATCGGGGTTCCCATTCAGGATGCGGAAACCATTGTGGCCTTCGGCAAGGGCCTCAAAGACGGAAAAAACCTGGCCCTGATCAATGAATTGGCAACCCTCTTACATGGATCTGTTGGAGCCAGCCGGAGCGCCATCGACGCCGGTTGGATTTCCTATTCCCACCAGGTGGGGTTGAGCGGCAAAACCGTCAGTCCAAGGCTTTATATGGCCTGCGGTATTTCAGGAGCGGTTCAGCATTTGGCCGGCATGTCCTCGGCCGAAACCATTGTGGCCATCAATTCAGACCCGGATGCGGAAATTTTCAGTGTGGCGGATTATGGAATCGTGGGGGACCTGTTTGAAATCCTTCCGGTTTTAATTGAAAAAATTAAACACGAGCAAAAAGGAGCCTGAACCGGATGGACGCAACCTATGGAAAAGTGACCGAAGACATTGCACTGGCATTGAAAGATATTGTGGGTGAAAAAAACTTTCTCTTTCGAGATGAGGAAAAATTAAAGCCTTTCGGCATGGATACCCTTTCCCTGCTCACGGGAGAACTTCACATTCCGGATGTTGTGGTGAAACCCGGCGAAACCTCCGAGGTTTCCAAAATCATGAAGCTGGCCGGCAAATATAAAATTCCCGTCACCCCCAGGGGCGCAGGCACCGGCCTGGCGGGCTCTGCCATTCCCGTGTACGGCGGCATCGTGCTTTCCCTGGAGCGAATGAACCGGATACTGGAAATCAACCCCGTGGACCGGGTGGCGGAGGTGGAACCCGGCGTGATCACAAATGAACTGTGCAAGAAAGTCCTTGAACAGGGGTTGATGTATGCCGGATACCCCATGAGCACGGAAAGCAGCTTCATCGGCGGGAATGTGGCCACCAACGCCGGCGGCGGAAAGGTCATCAAATACGGAAACACGAGAAAACACATCCTGGGCCTGGAAGTGGTGCTTCCCAATGGCGAGATTCTGGAGCTCGGGGGGCGCTTCCGCAAGTCCACCTGGGGTTATGACCTCATGCAGCTCATGATCGGCTCCGAAGGCACCCTGGGCATTGTGACCCGCGTGACGGTGAATCTCATTTCCGGCGGCGGGTCCTCCATTGACCTCATCGTGCCGTTTCCCGATGCCCACACGGCGGTTCAGGCCGTATCCAAGGTCATTGTGGACGGCAACATCCTGCCCGTGGCCGTTGAATTCATGGACCGTCTGAGTCTCACACAGTCGGCCAAATACCACGATATCAAAGTGCCTTTTGCGGATCGGGAGGATGCAGGAGCCTATCTCATCATTCAGCTTCACGGAAGCACCCCGGAAGAACTGGAACAGACCTATGAAAAAACCGGGGAAATCTGCCTGGAAAACGGGGCTTTAGATGTTTTTGTGGCCGAAAACAGGCGGGATTCTGAAAACATCTGGAAGGTCCGGGAAGAGTACAGCCAGGGACTGGGGCTATTGGGAAAACGCATCTACAGCAACCCCGGAGACTTTGTGGTTCCCTTTTCAAAGGTTCCGGCCATGATCGATGAGCTGAAGCGGCTGGAAACCAAATACAACATGCTCATTCCCACGGTGGGCCACATTGCAGACGGAAATCTTCACACCATGTTCATCAAGCCTGATGAGGTTCCGGATGAAAGCTGGCTGGACCTGGCCAAGGGGATTTACAACGAAATGACCGACGCGGCGATTCAACTGGGCGGGGTCGGCAGCGGTGAGCACGGCATCGGCGTATTGAAGAAACCCCTGTTTCTGAAAACCAAGTCTCCCATGGAGATAGAGCTCATGCGGGGGATCAAAAAGACCTTTGATCCCGATAATATTCTAAATCCCGGAAAGATATTTTCCTAGGGCGCATCTGCGTGTGCGCCAGGTTTTAAAAATCGCACCCGGGCGTACTTTCTTTTAAAAATAAAATAACTCGTAAGGAATTAAAATAATGAACCAAGAATTGATCGGACCGTATGCTTTTGAAGTGGGCATGTACCGGCCACCCAGTGAAGGCGGGTCTTCGTCCCTGCTGTTGAGGTTCACCAGGAATTGTCCCTGGAACCAGTGCACGTTCTGCGGGATGTACAAGCATGAAAAGTTTTCCTTGAGATCTGTGGAAGAAATCAAAGGGGATATTGATTCCATAGCCGCCCTGTGCATGGATATGCAGACGATATCCGTGGCCCTGGGGCACGGAGGCAATATCAACCGG
>VMSV01000158.1 GCA_013791935.1 Desulfobacteraceae bacterium
ATTGGGGCATTTGGTTTCAACCGTTTCATCACGGCCCATAATGAGTATTTCAAAGCAGTCGTTGCATTTAAGACATTTAAATTCATAGATCGGCATTGCAAATCCTTTTTCTTTTCTTATTAAAAACGGGCTTTGCCTTTGGTCAGGCCAAGCGTTCAGGTGGGCAAACTTATCACAAATTTTGCCCCTTTTCCATGATTATCTACCAGCTTTATTTCCCCCTTGTGCCGATGGATAATCTCATGGCAGATATAAAGTCCTAAACCCGTGCCCTGACCTACGGGTTTGGTGGTAAAAAATGGCTTAAAAATATCCCGTTTCAGGTGTTCCGGAATACCGGGGCCATTATCTGAACATTCAATAACCACCCTATTTTCTTTTTTTTCGTATTCAGTCCTGAGGATCATTTCCCCTCCGGTGTCCTTCAGGGCCTGAAAAGCGTTCTGAATCACGTTGAGCATGACCTGCCCCAAACTGGAGAAATTTCCCGGCACCTTGGGAATCTCTTCGGCATAATTCTCTATGATTTCAACAGGGTGGTTTTTATACTGGTTCAGCAGTATTTGCAGGGCATCTTTTATGACGGCATGGATATCCACCAACTCCGTGTAGGCTTGGGTCTGCCTGGAAAGACCCAGCAGGCTTTTAACAATATTCGCGGCCCTTTTAAGTTCCTTGATGACAAACTCCAGATCTTCAAGAAAACTCTCATCCACGGGAGAATCTGAACCCGAATCCTTCAAATCCTCAATGGAAGACTGCAAGATGCTGATGGATGCGGCAAGGGGATTGTTCAATTCATGGGCAGTTCCGGCCACAAGTTGGCCGATGGAGGCAAGGCTTTCCGACCGAATCAACTGGTCCTGGGTCTTCTCTTTTTCCAGAAGCGCGTTTTTAAGCTCCATCGTTCGAATTTCAACTTTTTCCTCGAGGCTCCGGTTCAAGGCTTCGATCTTGCCGTAGGCCATGGCATTTTCCACGGCCAGGGCCCCCTGCAAGGCCATGGTTTCCAGAAGATCAATGTCCTCCGGAGAATACCCTTCACCGGATGTTTTTTCGCCCAGGGACAAAAACCCGTTCAGCTGGTCTCGAAAGACCAGGGGAGTCACCATGGCGGCGTTCAAGGCCTCAAGATCCAGGGCTATGCCCTTGCCGAGCCTGTGATTTAAGATCACCTTGGACATGAAAATGGTTTTTCTACCCCTTTCCAAAGCTTCCACCAGGGCCGTCCCGTTTTGGAAAAAATCAGGAGCACATGACTCATCCCCCGAAGAAGAAGCATAGATCTTATACCCGTCCCTGGAAGGCGACTCTAAATACAGGAAAATATTTTCAATTTTCATGGACTCCTTCAAGGAATGGATGATTTGATCCACCACAAGGTTTATGTCCATCACCGAAGTAATTTTCCGGCTAACGTCTTTCAGGGTTTTCTGGTATTCATACCGCCCCTTATCAAAAAACCGGTCCACCAATGCCTTTATTCTGTGGTTAACCGGCCCGAAAACAACTGCCACAAACACGAAAAATACAACAGGGAAATAGATGGATTCTGAAAATCCGGACCCGCTTAACAAATAATCGGTTCCAATGATGATCAGTGCGTACAGGCAGGTGAGAAAAGAAATGAGAATGGAATAGATCAGACCCTTTCGTATGAGCAGGCCCGAATCCAGGAGGTCATGTTTGAAAAGACCGAAGCCGAAAATTCCAAGGGGGATAAAGCTTAGATTGCCGGGGGGATAAATGGAAAGGCCCATCAGAGGTAGAAAATTGCCCGCATTCACAAGGCCCAAAAGGCCCGCCCCGGCCAGCATGTATTTCAGCTTGTTTCTTCTGGCGGCCCTCTTCTCCAAGCTTATGGCTTTCAAAGTGATCACAACCACATAGATAATCATCACCATGGAGATCAAACCGAAAAAAGGGTACAGGGGGCCGCCGACCGGGAAAAACCCGAAATCATGTTGTTTAATGCTTGCAAGGAAAAGGGAGGACTGGGTAAACCACATGAGCGCAAAGGCATACCCATAGGAAGCGGGAATGATCCAGGTCTGCTTTTTAATGTCCAGGTAAACGAAAAAAAAATGGAGATAGACCGGAAATAAATATACCACCAGGACATAGGGAATCCTTCGAATCAGAAGGGCGGTTTCGGCGTCCTTTAGAGCGAAGACCACAAGCATATCAATATAGAGGAAAGTGCCGATGAGGCAGATGATGAAAAACAGAAAATCGGTTTTGGTCCATTTTCCCTGTTTTATGATGATGCCGCCAAGGCAAAGAAAGCTCAAAAGCGACAATAATGGAGGGACGATGTAGGCCGTCATTTTTTATTCAACATTTCTTCGGCATGGGCCAGGGTTCGTGGGGTGATGTCCTTTCCGCTAATCATGCGTGCGATTTCCTCAACCCGTCCATGGCCGTTCATGGCATCCATCACCGTCTGGGTTCTCTGGTTTTTCACCTGCTTTGAAATTCTATAATGATGCTCTCCGAATCGAGCGATCTGGGGGAGATGGGTGATGCAGATAACCTGGTGGAATCCGGCCAGGGACATCAATTTCTGGCCCACCACATTGGCCACCTCGCCACCGATGCCTGCGTCCACTTCATCAAACACCAGGGTCTCCACGGAGTCTGTTTTAGCCAAAATGGACTTAAGGGCCAGGACCACCCTGGAGAGCTCCCCTCCCGAGGCGATTTCCGCCAGAGGCTTTTCAACTTCACCAACATTCGGGGCCATCATGAAAACCGCCTGATCCATACCCGATTCGGTGATGGTTTTTCCTTCCATGGAAAGGTAGGGATTTGTGGAGTTGTGGGAAATGGGGCTCATTCGCACGAAGAACCGGGTGCCGGGCATCATGAGATCGGCAAGCTCTTCCTTGACTTTTTTTGAAAACGCAACGGAAGCTTTGGCCCGGGCCAAAGATAAATTCATAGCTAATTTTGCCAGTTCATCATAAACCGTTTTCAATTCAGCTTCGGTTTGCGCCATCTGGTCGGCAAGGGTCTCCAGGGCCGCCAGGGCCCTTTGAATGGCTTCAAGCTTTTCATGGATGGCCTGGATGGATCCCCCGTATTTTCTCTTTAATTTCCTGATAAGATCCAGCCGGTCCTCAACCTTTTCAAGTTGGCCGGGATTCACCCGAAGATTCTTCAGATACCCCCTGAGTTCACCGGTTTCGTCCTCCACCTGGTAAATGGTGTGATTGATGCTTTCATAAATCTTTTCCAGAAGCGGATCGATTTTCAGGTTTTTTTCAAGGGTTCTTTTCACTTCCATCAAACGTTCATAAACAGAACCCTGCGCCTCATAAAGGATCCCTGCGCAATCATAGGCGGCCTGGTACAGAACCTCACTGTTTTTCAATCTCAGCCCTTCCTGCTCCAGAAGAATATCTTCCTCAGGTCCGAGGGCGGCATCAAGAATCTCCCTTTCCTGAAACGCCAGCAGGTCCATGTGTTCAAATCTTTTCTGCTGGAGAAGATCCAGGGCTTTTCTTCTTTCAATGAGAGGAATCAGTTCCCGGTACTTGACGGCCAGGCCCTTGCGCAAATCCATCAAGCCTCCGAATTCATCCAGAACATCCAAGTGGGCGTCCTCTTTGAGAAGCCCCTGGTGGGCATGCTGACCGGATATGCTGGCCAGGTTTTCCGTGATGGCGGTGAGCATCTGAATGGTGGCCATTCTGCCGTTGATATAGATCTTGTTCCGGTTGTTTTGCAGGATCTGGCGCTGAAGGATCAGCTCGTCCGTGGAATCAAACCCCATCTCCTTCATGGTGTTTTCCGTCCGGCTCCCCGGTGCGATCTCAAAAGAGGCCTCCAGCTCGGCCATATCACAGCCGGAACGGATGAGACTGGCTGAAGCACGGCTTCCCAGAAGCAGGTTCACGGCATTGATGATGATGGATTTTCCGGCCCCGGTTTCACCGCTTAAAATTGTGAGACCGGGGAGAAAATGGATTTGAAGGTCATCAATAATGGCGAAATTTTTAATGGAAAGTTCGCACAGCATAAGGATGTTTTTGAAAGGGTCTGTTTTGAAGCCTGCTGGTTCAGGTCTTGTTTTCCGGGCTGAATTTAACCGGTTTTTCCCGCCGCCTCATACCCCAGGTTAAAGGCCCGGAGATTGACATCCACAAAGGCCTTGCGGGTTTTATCCGCAATGGCCTGTTTGACGGATTCCAGGGGAAGAGGGAGAACCCGGGTGCTGATCAAAGCCCCAAGCAGGACCATATTGACCGCCATGGTATTGCCTGCTTTTTCCGCCAGTGCATTGGCATTCAGGGTGATGAGTTTTCCGGTCTTTTCACGAATCAAATTTTGGATTTCCCGAATCTCGGGGTAAACCCCTTGGCCGGTGGTGACGGTAAACGGAGACAAGGGGGAAAGATTGGTGATGACGATGGTTTTCCCATGGCATTTTCCCAAAGCCCGCAGGGTTTCCATGGGTTCAAATCCCACCAGGATATCGGCCTTTCCATCGGAAATAATCGTGCTCTGTGCCGGTCCGAACACCATGGAGGACTCCACTACCCCACCCCTTTGGGCCATACCGTGAATCTCGCTCATTTTCACCGGAATATCGGTGGCCAGGGCCGCCTCTCCCAGCACCTTTGAGGCCAGGAGATTTCCCTGGCCGCCCACTGCAACAATAATCAGTCGAGTTGTTTCCATTGTTTGATCCTGTTGTCTTTTTTTATGAGGTCTTCACAGGCAGGATGGCGTTTTCCGGACAGACCTGCGCGCAGACCGCACATCCCACACAAAGCGATTCATCAATCTTCACCCTGCCCGCTTCAAGGTAAAAGGCCGGGCAGGCCAGCTCGTCAATACAGTTCCGGTGATTTTTACATTTATCGGTTACATAAAAAGGCTTTTGCTTTTTCAGGTTCAAACCCTTGGCATACAGGGTGCATATCTCCTGTGAAATCACCACGGAAACCCCTTGATAAGCCAGGGCGTCCTTCATGGTTTCGATGCTTTTGGAAACCCGGAAAGGTTTGATCACTGAGACATGGGAAACCCCTGCGGCCCGGACCATGGCCTCGATGGAGATACGATTGAATCCTTCAAGCTTCTGTTGGACCATGTCCACGCCGGGATGGGGCTGATGGCCGGTCATGGCGGTGGTGCCGTTGTCCAGAATCACCACCGTGAGGTTATGGTTATTGAATACGGCGTTGATCAAACCGGGAATGCCTGAATGAAAAAAGGTGGAGTCCCCGATGATGGATACGGTTTTTTTGCCGGTGACTTTTGAAAAGCCGCACCCCGTACCCATGGAAGAACCCATACAGATGAGAAAATCCCCCATGGAAAGAGGAGGGAAAAATCCCAGGGTATAGCATCCGATATCCGTGGCGCAAATAAAGTCCTGTTCCCCGGCAGCTTTTTTGATGACATGGAAAGTCGCTCGGTGGGAGCATCCCGGACACAAGCTGGGGGGACGCTGGGGAAGCTTGGGCAAGTCGGTTAAATCCAATCTTTCCCTGGCCGGAACCGGAAAACCGAAATAGGCGGCCATTCGGTTTTTCACCGTTTCCGGGTCCAGTTCAAAAAGTCGTGAAAACAGCTCTTTACTTTTCCCGAAAATGGGGAGGGTTAACCCTGCTTCCTGGGCCATGGCCTTGACAGCCTCTTCCATGAAGGGCTCCCCTTCTTCCACCACCAGTACTTTGTCAAGGGGCTCTAAAAACCGGACGATTTTGTTTTTGGGCATGGGGTTGGAAAAACCTATGCGAAGGACCGTCACCTGGTCTTCCTTGTCAAGTTCCTTCAGGGCATCCGCAACATACAACCAACTCACCCCGTTGCAGATGATGCCGCATTTTCCCTTCCCTGATACAGGGTTGTGAATGGATTCTTCACTCAGGGCTTCGGCCTTTTCAAGATTCTGCAACAATTTGACATGAAGGTTTCTGGAAACGGCTGGAACGGCAACATAATTAAAAGGATCTTTCTTAAACACCCCTTTGGAGTAGGGCGGCTTGATGTCTCCAATGGTAACCACTCCGGTGGAATGGTTGATTCGCGTGGTGGTTCTGAAAATTACCGGCTCTTGAAGGGCTTCCGAGAGATCAAAGGCATCCCCCACCATTTTCGCCGCTTCTTCCACGGATGAGGGCTCCAGCATGGGCAAGCCGGCCAATTTGGCATAATAACGGTTGTCCTGTTCGTTCTGGCTGGAAAACATAAAGGGATCATCGGCGGTGAGAATCACCAGTCCCCCCTTGACCCCCAGATACGCCAAGGTCATGAGGGCGTCCGCCGCCACATTCATCCCCACATGCTTCATGATGCACATGCTTCTCACACCGCTGTTGGCCGCTGCGGCAGCCACCTCCAGGGCTACTTTTTCATTGGTGCTGTATTCGAAATACAGATCACTCTCCCTGGAAATATCAAAAAAATTCGCGGATATCTCCGAGGACGGGGTTCCAGGGTAGGTGGTGGCGACCGCAACACCAGCCTCGATGGCTCCCCTTGCAATGGCTTCATTGCCCAGCAGGAATACTTTTTCGCCTGATTGATGCCCCAATAATTTATGCATGTAAGCTTCCTTCGAATGGTCTTTTTTCCGGTTAAGGGACGATTAATATAACAGCACGCTCAACCGTGTAAAGGTTTTTTTACATACTGCCTTTTAGCAGGACAAGCCTGGTAAAATGTTTTTTAAAATCCTTTACAAAGCGCCAGCCTTGCTTTATAAGGAATTTCTTGGATGTTATATTAGAATCATAAATAAATACAGACAATAACACAAATTGCTGAAAACGCGAAAAAAGCAATGGCAAAAGACGGCATCACTCTTGTAATTGCAACCGGAAATCAGGGCAAAGTTCTTGAAATTCAAAGCCTGCTTAAAAATTATCCGGTGACCCTCAAATGCCTCAACGATTTTGGCCCCATCCCTCCGGTTATAGAAGATGGCGAAACCTTTGACGATAATGCTTACAAAAAGGCCTCCTTCACGGCAAACATATTAGGTTTTCCAGCCTTGGCGGATGATTCCGGACTGGTGGTTGAAGCCCTTTCCGGGGCCCCCGGCGTTCATTCAGCCCGTTACGGGGGAAAGGGTCTTAACGATGAAGCCCGCTGCCGTAAACTCCTTAAGGAAATGGAAAATATCGAAAACCGCAAGGCGCATTTTCAATGCGTGGTTTCCATTGCCGTTCCCGGAGGCCCTGCCCTAACCTACGAAGCCACCTGTGAAGGCCTAATATCAATGGAAATGACGGGCCAAAACGGCTTCGGTTACGACCCCGTCTTCTATTACCCCCCCCTGAAAAAAAGTTTTGCCCAAATGACCCTTGAGGAAAAAAACCAGATCAGCCATCGCGGAAAAACATTGCATGAGATTCAAGATGAATTCGAGAAAATCCTGAAATGGATCCAACAGCAATTGCCTGTTCAGGAAAAATTTGATTGTATCACGGATTAAATCCAGCAAAACTCCCATTTGTCAATGGGAGTTTTTTTAACCCCTTAATTCCAACGAATTCTTTACTGAAAAGGAATTCGATGACAAGGAGATCAGATCTATGGCGGGAAAAAAAGAGATGTTCGACATTGTAAAAACCCTCGGCGGAGTAGACACCCTTGAAGAAGCAAAGGCTGTATTTAATAAAAGACTTAATGAAGAGCATCTTGCAAGACTCCTTTATATTCAGAATCCCGAAGTTTTGATCAAAATCGCCAACGCCATGGTCATGTGCGAGCCGGATTCAATCTACATCAACACCGGAACCGAGGCGGACCGGCAATATATTCGAAAGGCAAGCCTCGCAAAAGGGGAGGAAGCCCCCCTGGCCATGGAGGGTCATACCATTCATTATGACCTTAAGGACGAGCAGGGAAGAATTGTTGACCGCACCTATTATATTTACAATGAAGGCGAGGCGGTGAGTTCCCTGGCCAACAAAATGCTCCGGGATAAAGCCTACGAAGATATCCAAGATAAAATGAAAGGCATCATGAAGGGCAAAACCATGATCGTGGGGTTTTACTCACGGGGACCGGTGGGTGCCCCCGCATCCAACCCCGCCCTTGAAATCACCAGTTCCCTTTATGTTTCCCATAGCGCTGAAATTCTTTACCGGAATTCCTACAAACATTTTGATGCGGAAGTAACACGCTTGGGCCATTTTTTCACCAATATCCACAGCGAAGGGTTGAATCGGTCGGAAGATCTGCCCAAGGCGAGGGTCTTCATGGACCGGAAATTCCAGACCACCTACGCTTTCAACTGTACCTATGCAGGGAACACCCTTCTGCTAAAAAAAGGAAACCACCGGTTTGCCGTGGACAAGGCGGTTTTGCAGAACAAAGGCAGGGAACTTTCAGAACATATGTTCATCACCGGCATCGAAAGCGTCAAAGGCCGCATTACCTGGTTTACCGGGGCCGCCCCCAGCGGCTGCGGGAAAACCACAACCGCCATGGCGGGGCATCATTTCATCGGGGACGACCTCGCCCAGATGTGGATCGCAAAAGATGGGACCATTCGTTCCATCAATCCCGAGTGCGGTATCTTCGGCATCGTTGAAGATGTGAACTGGGAAGGGGATCCGAAGCTCATGGACATTCTGAGAAAAAACGGCTCCGAAGTCATCTGGTCCAACGTCCTGGTGGATGAAAACAAGATCCCCCACTGGGTGGGAAATGGGGAAGCCTCCCCGAAGAAAGGGTTTAATTTCCAGGGAGAATGGACCGAAGGCATGAAGGATAAAAACGGCAAACCCATTCCTCTATCCCATCCCAATGCCCGTTGCACCGTGGCTTCAACAGCCCTGAACAATTATTCTCCTCTGGCGGAATCTCCCGAAGGAGCGGAAACCCGGGTCATCACGTACAGCGGAAGGGACAGCGATACCATGCCCCCCATCTGGGTAGCCAAGAATCCGGACCACGGGGTGGTCATCGGAGCCTGCATTGTCTCCGCAGCCACAGCAACGGAAGTGGGCGCGTCCGGGGTTAAAAGAGCCCCATGGGCCAATGCACCTTTTATTCCGGGTTCTCTGGGAGAATACATGAATGCCCAGTTCATCTTCTTCAACAGCACCGACATCAAAGATGACAAGCATCCCATCATGGCCGGCCTGAATTATTTTCTCACCCATGAGGCAAGAGGCGGGGAGTCCAAGAAACTTCTCGGAGAAAAGCGGGATGTTAAGGTTTGGCTGACCTGGCTGGACAAGGGGGTCCACAAAGAGGTGGGTTTTATCCAAACGCCCATTGGGAATATCCCGGAATACAAGGATTTAAAATCTCTTTTCAAATCCATCCTCGACAAGGATTACCCGGAAGAGCTCTATATCAAACAATTCTCCCTGTATGTTGACAACATCGTTGGCCGTATCGACCTTCAAGTGGCTGCCTACAGCAAGGAAGAAAAAATCCCCGCAAAACTTTTTGAAGTGCTCACAGAGCAAAAGCAGGGACTTCTGGCGTTAAAGGCAAAATACGGCCCCGTTGTTTCTCCCGCAAATTTGATGGCCGCTCAAGGCTAATCTCATTTCCGGAATAAAATGGGCAACAGCGGCCATGCTGTTGCCCTTTGTTTTTGATGCAAGGGGCTCTCCCGGCAAGGCGGAATTCATGACCATGATCCAAAAACAGTCCATTTTAAAGAGCATCTTTAACCGCCGCATGCTTTCGGCTTTCATGATGGGGTTTTCCTGCGGACTCCCACTATTGCTCACCCTGACGCTTTTGCAGGCCTGGATGAAGGATGAAGGCATTGATCTGGCGATGATCGGACTCATCAACATCGTGGGGCTCCCCTACACCCTCAAATTTTTATGGGCGCCCCTGCTGGATCGATACTCCTTCCCTTTCCTGGGCCGCAGACGGGGATGGATGCTCATGGCCCAGGTCTTCCTGATGATGGCCATCTTCGGCCTGGGCATGACCCACCCGGCAAATCATCCCTTGGTGCTGGGCATCTGCGCTTTTTTAGTCACTTTTTTCAGCGCTTCCCAGGATATCGTGGTGGATGCCTACCGCAGGGAAGATCTTCTGGATCAGGAACTGGGCATTGGTTCTTCCTTCTACACCTACGGTTACCGCATCGGCATGCTCCTGGCATCGGGGGGAGGATTGATCCTGTCGGACCACATCCCTTTCTCCGCCGTCTATGCCATCATGGCGGCTTGCATGCTTCCGGGGATCATCACCACCCTGCTCACCCCCGAACCAGGAGCGGATTTCGGCATACCCGGAACCCTTAAGGAAGCCGTCGTGGAACCCCTTCTGGAGTACTTCCGCAGGCCCAATGCCCTATGGATTATGGCATTTATCCTGTTTTATAAAATCGGGGACACCATGGCCGGGGCCATCACCACCCCGTTTTACATGGAGCTTGGATTTTCAAAATCGGAAATCGGGACTGTGGTGAAATTGTTCGGGTTCTGGCCCCTACTGTTGGGGCTGGCCGCAGGAGGGCTTCTTCTGCTAAAGTTGGGCATTGGAAGATGCCTTTGGATTTTTGGAATTCTTCAGGCAGTTTCCACCGCAGGGTTTGCGGTTCTTGCAAAAATCGGGTACAATGTGACGGCATTGTCCGGCGTCATCGCCTTTGAAAATTTCACCGGCGGCATGGGGACGTCCGCCTTTGTGGCCTTCATGGCCAGCATCACCCACAAAAAATTCACCGCAACCCAGTATGCTTTGTTAAGCAGCCTCATGGGAGTGCCCAGAGTTCTGGTCTCCGCGCCCACGGGTTTTATGGCCAAACAGTTCGGGTGGGGTCCTTTTTTTATTTTCTGCACGCTGATTGCCATCCCCGGCCTTCTCATGTTGATCAAGTTTGCGCCGTTGAAAAGCGAAAAATAAGCGGGTTTGCCCCAGGCCTGATAAAGGCAAAATGGTATTTACAAAAATATAACAAGATCCCTATAGGTGTTTTATGAACGATAACCCTTCGGAAAACTCATCAGACCGATTGACCTTAATGCGCAAAGGTGACTTAAAGGAAAAACGAAAAGAAGTCTTTTCCTTACCGCACCAGGAGGCTCTGGATAAAATATTATCCATCCAAAACCCCCTGCCCCTGGTACACTCTTTTCCTGAAGAAGACCTATATTTTTTACTTCATGAAATCGGCGTGGAAGATAGCCTGCCCATTCTTGCCCTGGCTTCATCCAAACAGCTTGAGTATATTCTTGACCGGGAGATCTGGAACAAAGACCGGATGGATTTGAATGCCCTGGCCCAATGGATGGATTTTATGCTGGAAGCGGATTCCCATCGTTTCACAAACTGGTTGATGTATGAAAAAGAAGAACTCCTGGAATACTTTCTTCACCATTCCATTGAGGTGAGACTCCGGGAGCATGATGAGGACCCATCGGATTTCGGAAACGCTTTCTCCACTTTTGACGACGTCCTTTATTATCGGATTCTTGACGGCGATCCAAAAACACCGGAACCGGATTCAACAGAAGGGGAGGATTCCGATGAAAATAACCTCGTAAAGGGAACCTATGAACGGGTTGAGCGTGTGGTCCGGGAAATGGCCCTTGAAAATCACGATATCTATCAGAAAATCATGGTGCAATCCGCCTGGATAATTTCACCGGAAGCCGAAGAAGAAGCCTTTCGCTGGAGAAACGTCCGATTATCGGAAAAAGGGTTTCCTCCCCTTGAAGAGGCCCTTGAAATTTATGCCCCCCTGTCTTTTGATCAACTGGAAAGAATTCGGAAGACCACGAAAAAAAGCCTGCGAAAAGCCGACCCCCGAGTTGGATTTTCTGAAAGTCCTTTCCAACTGATTCAAAAAGATTCCTTATTGCCGGGTGCCCTGGATCTTCTCTTTGGAAAAGGGGACATGGATCTGATCCAACAAGAATTTGCCTCTCTATGCAACCGTATTGCTGCGGCGGACCAGACTGTGGTGAAAACCCGAGAGGATTTGACCGCTATTGTGAAAAAAGCCTGCAGCTATATCCAGATCGGCCTTGAGAAATTAGGAGACATCCAATCCCGGGCCGAAAATCCGGCACCCCTGATCCATGATTATCCCGTGTCCGGGGTTTTCAGAATGGGATTTGGCTGTGCCATGGCGCTGAAGTGGCGGGTTCAAAAATGGATGGACCAAAGCTGGTTTAAAAGCAAGGGCTTCACCCTCCGATTCTGGGATGAATCGTGGATGGGGGTTTTGGGAGGACTTCTGATCAAAAAACCCCTGTTTTTCGACCCGTTCAAAGCCGGGTCTTTGTATCGGGAGTTTGGTTCCCTGGAGGAGATCCAACGCATGGAAAACATCGTTGACGATATTGTTTCCATGGACCAGCTTTTATCCCTGTGGGACTTTACATTCGATTCCGGCCCGGCCCCCGGCGAACTCACCCATAAAAACCTCATTCTCACATCATGGGCCAAAGGACGACTGGGTCTTTCGGATGAATTTTTGCCCCTTTCCCTCGGGGATTTCAGGACCTTTTTCAAAGGGATATGGACGCAAAAAGCAAGGCCTCGGAAAATCTCCCAATCTGCAAAAAAAGATTTTCTGAACTTCATGGCCGGAAAAACCGGTTTAAGGGAGGATGAAATCTCCCTCAAAATCGGGCCCGTTCTCGAAGATATTTTCAAGGAGATCGAAGAAGAACTGGGCGGGGTAACATTAAATAATCTTGACCCCAGATATATCCGCCACTTCTTGCTGAAAAGCCCGTAAGAGTCAAGTACCCAAGGGTTTGAGCACACTGGGAAAGCGAAATGGATCCGTGTGGGGCAGAAATTTCGCTGCGGAGAACCGGTTCATGAAATCCTGGTTGACGTTCAACTCCATGTAGGTGATTCCATTCCGGATCTCATCCATTTCCTGAAGCCCCCCTTTCCCCGTCAGGATCATGGTTGCCCCTTCCAGAGAGCTGTTTCCGATGGATTCATACCGTTCAAGGGGAAGATCCGGAATCATACCGATGGTGATGGCGGAGGCAGGGTTGATGAAAGAGCCGAAGGTTCCCGCCACATAAAAGGTGGTAAGATCGTTGAAATTCAGGCCCACGGCCATGGTGATGGTTTCCAGAATGGAATACATGGCAGCCTTGGAACGGATGAGACTGTCCAGGTCGGCCTGGCTCACACGAAGATCCTTCCCTGTGGCGGAATCCTCTGCCGAAACCACCACAAGATGGCGCATATCGTTTTCTTCAACCAGCCGGTTCCCACATCGGGCCGGGACCAATCGGCCTCGGATATCCATCATGCCTTTTTGAAACAGCTGAGCCGCGAGATCGATCACCCCGGATCCGCAGATCCCTCTGGGCCTTTGATCATTAATAGTATGGAATCGGAATCCAAGGTTTGCAGGATCGATTTCCACCCGGTCGATCACTCCCGGCCCAGCCATCATACCCATTCGGCTCATGCCGCCCTCCAGAGCCGGACCGGCAGCACCGGCGCAGGCGATCATCCAGTTTTTATTGCCCACCACCACTTCCGCATTGGTTCCCACATCCACCAGAATGGCGGTTTCCTCCCGACGATTCAACCCGGAATACAGGATCCCTGCCATGAGATCCCCTCCGAAATAGCTCCCCACATTGGGAAAGATGATCGCCCTGGCCCTGGGATGAATATGAATCCCCAGATCTTCGGCAAGATAGAGACCCATTCGGTTCATCACGGGAATATAGGGTTCCCGGATGATCCAGTGGGGATCAAGTCCCATAAAAAGATGGGTCATGGTCGTGTTTCCGGCAAGCGACAGGGCATAGATATCCCCGGGCTCCAAACCCGACTCCGCACACAAGCGCTGGATATGCTCGTTCAAGCCCCCGAGAATTAGAGCGTTGAGCTTTTCCAAACCTTTATCCATATCCGAAAAATGAATCCGGGCAAGAATATCCGGACCGATTTCAATCTGGGGATTGTCAAAGGCGGTCTCCCCTAA
Organism: Desulfobacteraceae bacterium; assembly: GCA_013791935.1. GTDB lineage: Bacteria > Desulfobacterota > Desulfobacteria > Desulfobacterales > UBA5616 > VMSV01. Next base: position 13,907 of record VMSV01000158.1, read on the forward strand.
CACAGACCCGTTCAAAAGATTCAGCAACCTCAAAACCACTCGGGTGGTACCCAAGTCCACAGCCAGACCTGCGGTGATTCGAGGATCGGAAGGAGATTTTACCGATAGAAGATGCCAGGATTCCGAGCCCCTGAAAAGAATACAGGCAACCTCATATTCAAAGATTCTCAAAAGATGTGGAATCCTGCGGGCAAGGGGCAGATCGATTTCAATGGTTCGGGTTTCAAGCTCTGTTTTTAAGGCATGAACCAGGCGGTCCACATCCGCAGTATTGTCTTTCAGGGAAGGAGGGGAAAGGGAAACCTTTCGAATCCAGAGGCTTTGATCTTTCATCATCTCGGGTTCATCCATACTGCATCAAAACCTTAAACCAGATCAAAGGTCATATCGGTTCTCGCAGCAAAACATTCCAGGTTGGAACCACGGTCTGCGATGATTTTTCGGCAGGTTTTGATCATCCGGTTCATGTCCTGATCCGACCGGTCCTGGTTCAAATGGAAGAGCCCCAGTTTTTTCACTCCGGCATCCAGGGCCAGATCCAGTGCGTCGGTAAAGGAGGAATGGCCGAACTCCCTGTAAACCTTGTACTCCTCCGGGGTATATTCCGCATCATGGAACAGGAGGTCGGCGTCCTGAATATAATCAAGGTAATCTTCCCGTGGGAGTCCTCCCGGATGAACATACCCAAGCTCATTATCCGTCAGGAAAACAAAGGTTTTTCCGTCCTCAATGAATTTATACCCTTTGCCTCCGTTGGGATGACTCAGTTCTATGGGAATGATCTTCACCGAACCTATGGTAAACGGATCAGGGCATCCCTCCTTATACTGAATGGATGCGCTGATATCCTGATATCTCAAGGGGAAATTGGGAGGGGATATGGTTTTTGAAATCATTTTTTTAACGAAATCATCCTCAAACGGGCATTGATGAATGATCAGTTGGGCCTGTTTGAGGTAGATGGGTTTAAAAAAAGGAAACCCCAGAATGTGATCCCAATGGGCATGAGTAAAAATCAAATGGTATTGGAAACGCTTTTCTGCGATCAGCTGCTTGCCCAGGCGTCGAATTCCCGTGCCTGCGTCCAGGATGATGATCTCATCGTTTTTGGTTCGAATCTCAAGGCAGGTTGTGTCTCCGCCGAAGTGATCATACTCCCTTCCGGATACGGGGATGGATCCTCTTGAGCCCCAGCATTTGATAATCATCACTGTCCCCTTCGGCATTTCAGTATGAACGATTCAGAAACGGTTCCCTGAATCCCCCGGTTCTTTCATGGTCAGGTTCTTCTACGTTTTGGCATTAACTTGTGTCCATCCAGAGATGAGAGAATTTGTTCGAGTTCGAGGCGGACCAAAATTTTAA
>VMSV01000050.1 GCA_013791935.1 Desulfobacteraceae bacterium
GCGCTTTCCACGATGGGAACATATTTCAGGTCTTCCGGCATGCCGTTCATTTTCAGCATTTCTTCAATCATGGGAAAATATCTTGCCGCCCTTTTGGCCCATAAAATCACCTGTGGAACATCAAAAAGAGCCAGAATCATTTCCTTTTCCATATCTTCCCGGGCATCCATCCTGTCCAACTCGGCCATTTCTCCACATAGGGACAAGGGCTCTGATATTCGTGCATTTTTCAGCAGGGACGGAAGAGACGCGGCATATTCAAAACCCGTGTTTTCCCCGAAAACGGAAAAGGACCATAAAAACAAACTCCCCGCCATCCAGGCCATAACCCGTTTGGATAAAAACAATCTAAAATTTAAGAGAACAAATGGTTTCATAATACTTTCGATTTAAAATTTATAGGGAGGGTTCTAATACAGCTGATAAGAATAATGAATCAGAAGGAATAAGGCAAGGAGTTTCATGGCTTGGGTTTGAGCATCCGGCTACATTTTCCGGCCTGCAACTTCATACTACACGTGGATGGGCTGCTCTGTATCTTAGAGCAGGTCATGTAAGCCGGTATCGGAGAGATCCAGAATTATTTTTTTCTGCTCGCTGGTTATGTTTTCAAAGCTGACTCCCACCCCTTTTTTATCCCGCCGAACTACCCTTGCACTGAGTTTGCATTGGGTATTCATGGTTTGGGTGTTCATGGTTCGGGAAGGCAAGGCAAGCATCAGCAACGTGCCCACGGAAAGGGGTTGCTCGGTTTCAATATAGGCTCCGCCAAGGCTGATATCCCATAGAAAACAGTGCTTTTTCCAGTCCTGGTGATCATAGTCCATGGCTATCATGCAATCGAATCTTTCATGCAGGCGCATTTCTTGTACAGCGTTTTGTTTTTCGTCTTCCAGCCTGAGGGCCTCCATTAAAAGGGTCATGATGGAGACATGAATTTCCCTGGCCACACCAGGAGACGTGTAATCGATTTCAATGGAGACGTTTTTCCAACTGAGGATGTCCAGAGCCGCCGCAGACCCGTTGTTTCCTCCCAGATTCGCGGAAACCAATTCTCCTTTTAAAAGGAAAATCAACCCTGTTTTCTTTTTCGTGGAAACCTGAAGACAACCACTCCGCTTTTCAAGGACCATCATCTGAAGAAAGGACGGCAGACTGATTCCATGAATGCGTCCGCCATGGCATATCTTGAGTTCAGCAAAAATTCTCCTTGTAAGAAGGCCGATGTCGGATATTTTTTCAAACAGAACCAACTTGGGAAGGGTATTGAAGCTGATTTTGAACATGGGGGACGGATCATTTCCAAGAACCAGAATTCGCTTATCGGGATAGCTCTGCACCAAGTGGCTGGCCAGTTTAAAGGCCTCCATTTCCGGCGTCTGGGGTCCGATGATCACCATATGGATTTTAAGCTGATCGATCACGGCCAGGGATTCGTCCAAATCTTTGGCGGAAAAAACATTCAGGAAGCCACTCTGGTTTTTTAATAATCCCACAAAGGTTTCCCTGAATAACGGGTCGGTTTCAACGATCAGAATGTTTTTCATGACAAGTCCGATTTCATGTGTTTTCAAAATTTTAGGCTTCGATCAAGATATCGGTTTAATCCAAGTGTACTTTAACTTTTTCATTGGATCCATGAAATAAGTTATGGTTTTCTATTTTGCATTTTACCGGAAAGGATTGAATTTTGGCTCCAGGTGCATTATGAAGCGAACAATGAAAAATTTGATATGCGAAAAAAATGAAAAAGAAAAAGAAAAAAAGAATAACACGAAATAAAAACAAATTCCGATCCTGGATTGCACTGTCGGCTTTTTTATTGCTAATTTTTTCACTGGTGACGGTTTCGATTTATTGTTTCGGCCTTTCCATGGAAATTGATAAAAGGTTTTCCGGCAGGCGTTGGAGTATTCCGTCTAAAGTTTACTCGGACACGCTTCTGCTTTATCCCGGTCAGCAATTCGATCAATCCGCCATTCTCAATAAACTCTCCCGGCTGGGGTACAGGCCATCCAGTGGAAAGCCAAGCCAAATGGGAGAGTATGTATCCACAGGGAACACCATCACGGTTTTTTTGCACAATCTTGAAACCCCGTTTTCCAAAAGACGGGGCCTTCCTGTACGGATGGTGTTCCGGAACAAGCAGATTGATGCGATTCTGGATGTGACTTCAGGTCAACCCCTTCCCCTTCTGGAACTTGAACCGGAAGAGATCATGCTGTTCTTTGGTTCGGACCGGGAAAGAAGACAGCTGGTCTCCATCGCCCAGGTTCCAAAGCATGTGATCCACGCCATTCTTGCAGCGGAAGATACTCGGTTTTTTTCACACAGGGGAATGGATGTAAGGGGAATCCTGCGGGCGGTTTTTATCAACGTGAAAAGCTTCGCCTTAAAACAGGGCGGCTCCACCATTACACAGCAGCTTGCCAAGAACTATTTTCTCACTCCGGAAAGGAAGTTTACCCGAAAAATCAAAGAACTGTTCATGTCCATCACCATGGAGTTCATGTATGAAAAAGAGGAAATCCTTGAGATTTATCTCAATGAAATCTATCTGGGCCAGAAAAGCGGCTCCGGGATCAACGGCATCGGGGAAGCCTCTTTTTTCTATTTTGACAAGCCCGTGGAGAATTTGACCTTGGCGGAAGGGGCTGCCATAGCAGGCCTTATTCGAGCCCCCAACCGGTATTCCCCATACATTAATAAGGAACTCTGCAGACAAAGGCGTAATCAGGTGCTGGAGGCCATGGTGAAAAACGAATGGCTTGATGAGTCTCAAAGGCAAAAGCTGATCGCAACACCCGTGGAGCCTGCTGTGAATGCCATTCATGGCAGCAGAGCCCCCTATTTTATGGATTATCTATCCACCCAGCTTCAGGCCCTCTATTCACCCCAGGCCTTGGAAAGTCTGGGTCTTTCCATCTATACCACCCTGGATTCGGATGTGCAGAAGGCTGCGGAAAAAGCCTTGGAAAAAGGGCTTGTTCGGCTTGAAAAATCAAATCCGGCCCTA
>VMSV01000167.1 GCA_013791935.1 Desulfobacteraceae bacterium
AACGTGCTCACCTCTCCTTCAGGGGTGAACATCGTGGATGACACCTATAACGCCAATCCAGCCTCGATGAAAGGCGCTATCCTGGCCCTGATGGATCTGAAAAAGAAAAAACGGGGAGCGGTTTGTCTGGGGGATATGCTGGAGCTGGGTCCCCAGGCGGCTGAACTCCATGAAACCCTTGGCAAACTCATCAGCGGAATGGATGTGGAAAGGCTTTTTTTAACCGGGATTCATGCCGAAGATGTTGCAAAAGGGGCGCTCGCTTCCGGGATGGATTCCGACCGCATTTTGCTGGGAACCCGGGAAGAGATCCTTGCGGATGTGATCGGATGGATGAAAAAAGGGGACTGGATTCTGGTCAAGGGGTCCCGTTCCACCCGAATGGAATATTTTGTGAATCATTTGATGGGGCACTCTCCATCCGGAGCCAATGGAAAAAATGCGGCTTAAAAAAGCGAAAACGGACGGTCAATGATTTATCACCTTCTCTATCCATTACATACGAGCATTTCGGCTTTTAATGTGTTCCGGTACATCACCTTCCGGACCATTTACGCTAGTTTAACAGCCTTTCTCATCTGTTTTCTCGTCGGTCCCTGGGCCATTCGAAAATTGACCGAGATGCAGATCGGCCAGTTTGTCCGGGAGGACGGCCCCCAAACCCATCTGAAAAAAGCCGGCACCCCCACCATGGGCGGGATTTTCATCATCGGCTCGGTGGTGAGTTCCGTCCTGTTATGGTCCAACCTGACCAATATCTATGTGTGGATCATGCTGGGGGTGACCTTGGGTTTTTGGGGCATCGGTTTTATGGACGATTATCTCATGCAGGTCAAAAAGCAGAGCAAGGGGCTCACCGTCAAAGGCAAGTTCCTGCTTCAGGTGCTGGTGGCCTTTTTTGCCGGGTTAAGCCTATTTCTCCTTCCTGAATTCGACACGAAGGTAACAATTCCATTCTTTAAGAATGCCTCACCGGACATGGGATGGGGCTATATTTTCTTTGCGGCGATCGTGATCGTGGGTTTTTCCAATGCAGTTAACCTCACGGATGGGCTGGATGGACTGGCCATCGGGCCGGCTGTGGTGGCTTTTTCCACCTATATGGTGTTTGCCTATGTTTCCGGGAATGTCAAGATCGCCCAGTATCTTCAGCTGAATTATGTGGCGGGAAGCGGAGAGGTCTCCATCTTCTGCGGTGCCATGGTGGGTGCCGGATTGGGGTTTTTATGGTTCAATACCTATCCGGCCGAGGTTTTCATGGGAGACGTGGGGTCACTTCCCATCGGAGCCGCCCTGGGAACCGCTGCCGTGATCACCAAACAGGAAGTGCTTCTGGTTCTCGTGGGCGGGCTGTTTGTCATCGAAGCCCTGTCTGTGATTTTTCAGGTGGGATTTTTCAAGATGACCCATGGCAAAAGGATCTTCAGGATGGCGCCCATTCATCACCATTTTGAACTCAAGGGCTGGCCGGAGCCCAAAGTCATTGTTCGCTTCTGGATCATTTCCATTGCTCTAGCCCTGGTGGCCATGAGCACCTTGAAAATCCGATGATCAAAACCGATTGATCTAAACGGAGAAAGTAATTGGATTCATGATCAAACAACCACAGCACAAGCTGGAGCTTTCCGGGAAAAAAGTCGTGGTGGTGGGCTTTCGGCGCACCGGGGCTGCTGTGGCGGAATTTCTTGCAAGACGGGATGCCGTGGTCACCGTCACGGACAGGGACTGCGAAGAAGAACTGGCCCCTTATGTTGAAAGAATCAGAAGGCTTTCCGAAGGGAGCCGCATTCGTCTGGAGCTGGGAGGGCACAAGCCCGAAACCTTTGAAAGTGCCGATCTCATCGTCATCAGTCCGGGGGTGCCCCATACCATTGCACCAGTGCAAAGGGCCCTGTCCAGAAATATTCCCCTCATGGGGGAGATGGAGCTTGCCGGACGATTTATCGAAGAGCCCATTGTGGCCATCACCGGCACCAACGGAAAAACCACCACCACGGAACTGGTGGGGGCTATGCTCTCGGCATCGGGAATAAAAAATTTCGTGGGAGGCAACATCGGCAATCCGCTCATCGAATACCTGGACCAGAAGGAGAAAGTCCGGGTGGTGGTGGCGGAGGTGAGCAGTTTCCAATTGGACACCACCAGCACGTTCAGGCCCAAAGCAGGCATTCTGCTCAATATCACCGATGATCATCTGGACCGGTATGGAGACATGAAGCACTATGCCGAATCCAAAGCAAGACTTTTCGCCCAACAAGAGGCATCGGATATTGCCATATTGAATGCTCGTGATCTTGCGGCCCATCCGTTTCTGGCAAAGGTGAAAAGCCGGAAAATGCTCTTTAATCTTCATGAAGCAGGCCATGACTATCCTATAAAGGAAGGGGCTTTGATCCAGTCGGGAAAAATTCTTCTTCGAACAGCGGGGTTGGATCAGGAGCTGGATTTGAGCGCCACGACTCTTCCGGGGCTTCACAACCGGGAAAATATCGCCGGAGCCGCCCTTTGCACCCTGGCGGTCGGGGGTTCGATCCAAGGGATTCAGGGGGCGATAAACTCCTTCAAGGGGCTTCCTCACCGAATCACCCATGTGGCCACCCGGGACGGGGTAAAATTTTATGATGATTCCAAGGCCACCAATGTGGATGCGGTTAAAAAGGCGGTGGAAACCTTTACCGAACCGGTAATTCTGATCATGGGAGGCAGGGACAAGGGGGGATTTTTTGAAATATTGAAGGATTGTGTGGACCGTCATGTGAAAGCCCTGGTGGTTCTCGGGGAAGCGGCGGACAGGATTTTCGGGGTTCTAAAGGATGTGGTTCCCGTCCTCCGGGCTTCCAACATGGAAGAGGCTGTGATGATAGCCCGGGAAAAAGCCAAGTCCGGAGATATTGTTCTTCTCTCCCCGGGATGCGCGAGTTTTGATATGTTTGAAAATTACGCAAAACGCGGGGAAGCGTTTGCGAAAGCTGTAACCGAATTGGAACGGTGAAGGGGTTGATGGGAAATATGCCTCCACGGAACACAGAATCGGTGATCAAATATGATGTGGCCCTGCTCTTCCCCGTTCTGTTTCTCGTGGGAATGGGCATTGTCATGGTTTACAGCGCAAGCTCGGCTTTGGCGCTTAAGAAATATGGGACCGATCTATTTTTTATTAAAAAACAAGCCATTTTTTCCATCGCCGGGTTCATGGCATT
>VMSV01000093.1 GCA_013791935.1 Desulfobacteraceae bacterium
AATCTGATTGCCCTCTGGAAACAGCACACCGGCACCCTGAAAAGGCACGTGAGAATCACCACCTTAAAGGACACCCACGAGGGATTTGCCGAAGATGTGGATGAAACCGGAACCCTTATGCTTCGCTTGAAGGACGGCTCCTTAAAAAAAGTGATTTACGGGGATTGCTTTTATGACGCAACAGGAAAACAAGATGCCAAAGGGAGGTGACGGCCAAGGAATCCATTTGAATTTTGTTGAGGGCAAGGGCGGAATTGGGTATATTAGGCGAAAAAGAAGATCCCGGAAAGGGTCTCAGGGGAATTTTAATAAGGAAAAACAACATGAATGTATTCACAGCAGTGGTTGAGAAATGTCCGGAAACAGGCATTTATGTCGGTTATGTTCCGGGTTTTCCGGGGGCTCATTCCCAGGGCGAAACCCTTGATGAACTCAACAAAAACCTCAAAGAAGTCATCGAGATGCTACTTGAAGATGGCTCTCCTAAACTTGATGCTGAATTTGTCGGAACCCAAACCGTTATGGTAGCCTAAAATGACCAACATTCCAGTCCTTAAACCGAGAGAAGTCACTTCCATTCTTATCCGATAGAGCTTCAACCGGTCTTCATAAATTCATGGAACAAAAAAGACCCGGACCGACTGCCTGGTGGTAATCTCTCCGGGGTCAACCCTGATGAATGATGGTTTCAGAAGGTAAACCGGTTCCCGGCAAACAGATTCAGGCAAACCTTGGCCACATCCGGATCATAGAGGGTGCCCACGCCTTTGGAGATTTCCTTCAGGGCGATATCAATGCCCAAGGCTGCCCGGTAAGGCCTGTGGGAGGCGATGGCCTCCACCACATCCGCCACGGCGATAATCCTGGATTCCAGAAGGGTCTGGCTGTTGGAAAGACCTCCGGGGTATCCGGAGCCGTCATACCGCTCATGATGCTGCAACACCATGAGGGCAATGGGGGCATGAAATTCAATGTCTTTTAAAATGTCGTATCCGGTTTGGGGATGGTCTTTGATCAGGTTGAATTCATTCTGTGTGAGCTTGCCGGGTTTGCTTAAGATTTCCGCGGGAATGGATATTTTCCCCAGGTCGTGAATCAACCCTGCAAGATAGGTGGCTTCAACAGCTTCATCGGTCAAAGCCATCTCCAAGGCGATGGCTTTGGCCAGATCCGCCACCCGTTTCTGATGCCCTGCGGTATAGGGGTCCCGGGTTTCAACCGTGAGGGAAATGGTATGAATAATCCCCTGCATGGCTTTTCTGAGTTGGGCCATGGTTTGTTCCAGGGAGATGGTTCGTTCGGCCACCATTTTTTCAAGACCGTCCCTGTAGGACCGGTTTGAGATTTCCAGATCCCTGCGGTTTAACGCATTGGCCACACTGATGAGCACACTGCTCCGGGACACCGGCTTGGTGATGTAATCATACACACCGATTTCAAAAACAGCTTCCGCCACCTGGGGGTCTTCCATGGCCGTCACCATGATGGCTGCGATATCCTTATATTTTTTAAACACATACCGCATGAAATCCAGGCCGGATTCTCCGGGCATATTGATGTCGCTTAAAATAAGCTGGAAGTTGTGCTGCTCAAGACAAGTTCTGGCCTCTTTGGCATTTCCAGCCGTAACACAATCATAGCCTTCCATTTCCAGAATATCACTGATGAGCCGTCTTATGGGCTCTTCATCATCCACAACGAGAATTTTTTTCATTTTAGATCCAATGGGTTGACGATCTCTTGGCATGGTATTGGTCTTGCCTTTCAAATTTATCAAAGAGGTCCCTTTGCAGGGACCTCTTTTTATGATCGGTTTTTTTTGGGATAGCTTTAGCGCAATTTATAAAAAGATGCCATGGAATTGTCAATCCGGGGTGTGGTCCGGTGAAAATTATTCCTAAAAAGAACCGACCGGCAATGAAAAAGGGTTTTTCAGGGGGCAGGTTCCCGTGGAAAATGAAGGGAAAGTTTTTGTTCTCCAAACCTGAGGGGCAGATAAACCGTGAGTATGGAAAGAACCAGGTCTGCTGAAAATGCCCCCCAGATCCACAGCCACTGAAAATTTGTGATGGGTTTTCCGTTGATTTCCGAAAGAATCAGGGTGTACACGGGCCCGGCCTCCAAGATCAGCATGGCTCCTACAAAGGCGGAGGCAATCAGCATAAAAAGGACCCCGCCAAAACTGGTAACGGTCTGGGCCGGGTTTTCCGATGAAAAATCAGGAAATACCGCTCCGAGCCCCACCCCCAAAGCCGTCACCCCCGGGGTGATGGCCAGAAGCGTTAAGCAAGACAGGGTCATCATGAAGGGCGTTGTCTGCAATAACCGATTGGTGGCGATCACCAGGAGTTCCGCAAGTAACAACAGGGGAATCAGGTAGATGAAATATTTGATCCAAAGAAAAGATCGAATGGAGATGGGATAGGACTTGATGATCCAGAAAGCACTGCCTTCCAGGCTGATGCAGGGGAAAGCAAACCTTGCGGTAACGGCAATCAGCACAAAGGAGGTTAGGCCCATGTTCAAAAAGGCCAGAAGATTCTGAAGATAAATGGTTTTGATGGGGGATTTTTCCAGGGGCAGCACGGAAAAATTATACAGATAGATCACGATGAGCGCTGCAATGAGGAAAAGCTGGGACCATTGGGTTTGATCCCGCAAGAAGGTCTTGATCTCCTTGATGAGAAAGGCCCGGGTGGGTCCGGAGAGCCGGGAAAAAATCCTGTGGAGCCATTGTCCGTTGGCCTTCAGCGCTTTGAAGGTGGAGGTTTGGGACTTTGAAAAACCTTTGAAATAAAAGGGCTTTGCAGCAGCCATGGTTAAAAAAACCATGAAAAAGGCTCCACTCCAGAGAAGGGAGAGATGGAAAAAGGATTCAGACAGGTTTCCGGCCAAGGCCGCTTTCATGCTATCGAAAATCCAGGTGCTTGGCAGCAGGGGAGAAGAAGGGGTGTTCAGGTTTTGAAGATAAAGAAGGGTGGAAGAAAAAGCTTCGGGGTCCACCAACCTTTCCGGCTTTGCCAGACGAAAGGCCACGTATAATACGACAAAGGCCAGCAGGCTTATGAATACCAGGATGCCACGAATCCGTTTTGCCGGAAGGATCACCACCACGATTAAAATCACAAAGGCGCTGATGGCCGAAGCCATGAGGCAGAACGGGATCAGGGCCAGGCCCATTTGGAGGTAGAAAAATACCCCGGCATGAAAGACTACGCCAAAGGAGACCAGCACCGGAATGCTGTAAACCAGTACCATCCAAGAACTGTCAAAGGTGCTTTCCAGCCATCGTGAAAGAAATACCTGTTCCGAAGGGACCGGAAGGGCATGAACCAGGGTCAGGTCTTTGCTGAGGTAGAGTTTGGATAGAGAGGCCAAAAGGGAACTGAAGACCAGGAGGGAGAAAAAAACAATGAAAACCATGGAGAGGAGTTTATAGGCCAGGATGTCTCCGATTTCCACAATGCCCGTAATATGCCTCAAAACTCGAAGAGTGACGACCAGAATGCCCAGCCAGAAGGACGCTCCGATGCCGAAGAATAGCAATAGGCGGACCCACCACCGGGTGTTTCTGCCTGCGTTCACCACCGAACGAAGCCGTGGTTTCATAAGGGTCAGGATCAGGGTCAGGTTCATTTAAAGCCTATGCGGTGAGTTCAAAAAATATGCTTTCCAGGTTTCCGTCAGACCACCTCGCGTTGCTTTTCAATTCCCCCAGGGTTCCGGTGGCCACCAGCCGTCCCTGGTGGATTACACCAATGCGGTGGCAGAGATCTTCAGCCAGGACCAGGGTATGGGTGGACATGAAAATGGTTTTTCCCCGTGTGGACAGGGTTTTGAAAAGATTTTTCACCAGGGCGATGCCTCCGGGGTCAAGCCCCACCATGGGTTCATCCACAATAAGGATTTCGGGATCATGGATCAGGGCCGAAGCCATGATCAGGCGCTGTTTCATGCCGTGGGAATAGGATTCGATCAACTCGTCCTCGCGGTTTTTCAGGGAAAAAATTTCCAGAAGCCTGTGGGCTTCCGGGGTGAAATTTTCGGAGGAAACCCCGTAAATGTCCGCGGTGAACCGGAGGAATTCCAACCCGGTCAATTTGTCATACAGATAGGGCCGGTCCGGAATCAGGCCGATTTTTCTCTTGGCCGCAACAGGGTCTTTGGCCATGGGAATCCCATGGATGACCACAGATCCGGAGGTGGGGGCCGCAAGCCCTCCCATCATCTGGATGGTGGTGGTTTTTCCCGCACCATTGGGACCGATGAACCCGAAGATCTCCCCCCGGGTCACGTGAAGGTTGATGTGATCCACGGCATGGATGTCGCCGAAGGTCTTGCACAGATCCTGAAGTTCAATCATGGAATACCTCCAGTTGAATTTTCCCCATGGCCTGAACCAGGTCGAACTGGCTCGCCAGATCCCCGCGAATCAGCCGGATATGGGTGGCGTCCGCCGGGAATTGTCCCAGGGCCGCATCTGCCGTGATCCAGTCCCCCAGATACAGGACATTCCAGGCATGGTAGTAGAAACGCCCTTTCATGTAAACCAGGCCGGTTTCCATTCGGGCCGGAATGCCTGCGGCCCTGGCCATGGCAGCCAAAAGAGCCGCGTGCTCGTTGCAGTCCCCCTTGCGGGTTTTCAGAGTGCTCAGCGCGTCGGGAATGGAGATCACCGGTGTTTTTTCTATGTTTTCATAAACCCAGGTCACAAGGATCTTCGCTTTTTCCAGGTCGGAGGCGGCATTGGATATCAATCCCGATACCAGTCGTTTCATCCCGGGGTCGGTGGACTGGATATTGGGGGAGGGCTCAAGAAACTGTTTTGCTTCAGGATCTGGAACGGACGGGAGGTCATCCAGGTTTTCCTTGGTGATGGTGAGAACCTTGTTTTCATAGGTTTGCCTTCCCCCGTTGACCTGGAAACTGCCCGGCAGATTCAACAGCCGAATCCGAAGGGAGGCCAGTTCCTCAGGCCGGGTCAGGATTCTATTGGAGGCCACGGAAACCGATCGGGTCAAATCCTCCATGGAGGTAACGGTAAATCCCGAAAGGGCCTTTTCTTTTGTGGTTTTGACCAGCCTGAGACCCATGGGGCCGGTTTCCTGGATCACTTCTCCGGATTCATCCACCCAGGCATGCTGGCCAAGGCCCTTGTACTCCATAAAAATCTTTTTGGAAGGCGTGGGGTTGCCCGATATCTCAAGGGTTTCTTGGCCCTCCATACGCACCAAAACTTTTTGTCCGGCCCCGACAACCGGGTCAAAAATTTGAAATTCCATGGTTTTCCCCTGGGCCGGCTCCAGGGCTTTCAGGGCCCCCATGAGGGCTCCGGGCAAGTAAACGGATCCTTCCAGGGGAAATTGAATTTTCCGTTCCGGGGTTTCCATCTCCAGCACGTGGTTTTTCACCCGGCCTTTGGTGGAGAAAACCAGGGAACCCGAGGACAGATCAAAGCTGAAGGAAGCCAGGGAAAAATCAGGATTGAATCGCCCGGTGGTCTCCATGAACAGATCCCGGGGGCTTCCCATGAGGTTCAACTTCAAGTAGGAGCGATCTGTAAAATCATAGCCCGCTTCCTTTTTTATCAGCACACGGCGGGAATAGCCTATTTTTTGCCGGTTCATAAAAATGTTCATCCAGGTATCCGTTCCGGCCAGTTCAAACCCAGCTTTCAATGCGGGGGAGGAAATGGACTCATCGGGTTTAAGCCCATTGAAAAAATCCAGCCGGAAGCAAAGGAGCAATAGAAATACAACACCCGAGATAAAACCGATCATCCAAAAAGGAATTTTGTTCATGGCGGCCCTTAGGTTTTTGTGCTACGCGACTGAGAATTCTGTAAGTAACAGGCATGCCTGTTCCCTACAATATAGCTGCATGCCTGTTCCCTACTCATATATCCTTGATCTCCACATTCAACCGGTTCTCTCGAATATGGATCAGGGCATAAGTGGGCGGAAAACCGCCTCTGGGAAGGGACGCACTCCCAGGATTCAGGTAAATCACATTGCCTTTTTCTTCTACCAGAGGACGATGGGTATGCCCGCTGATTACAAATCGAATCCCCATGGATTCCGGTTCCAGATCCATTCGAGCCAGATCGTGAATCATATAGAAAAGCATTCCGTTTATGGGGGTGACTTCCATGACCGGGATGTCTTCCGCCCAGCCCCCCCGATCCATGTTCCCCCGCACGGCAAGCACAGGGGCCAGGATCTTCAAGGTGTTCAATACCTCCGGACCATCCAGGTCTCCGGCATGGATGATCAGGTCTGCGTTTTTCAGGTCTTCAAGCAAGGCTGGATTCAAATGACCGTGGGTGTCTGAAACCACGGCTATGCGATTCGGGGCAAAAACTTCAGAATTCATCTTTTCCTACGGGCTTTCTATGAGTTTTAATTCTGCTGTTATGTTGTTTGGCTTCAAGCCTTCTCTGCCTGGAGGCGAAGGTGGGCTGGGTTTTGTGCCTTGGCTTGGGTTTTTCAGCAGCCCGTTGAATTAAGGCAACCAGGCGCAGGATCGCTTCCTTTCGATTCTGGTCCTGTTTTCGATGGACCTGGACTTTGATGTTGAGAATCCCGGCCTCGGAGACCCGACTTCCGCTCAATCGAATCAATCGTTTTTTCACAGATTCCGGCAGCGACGGGGAGTTGATCACATCAAACCGAAGAAGAACCGCAGTGGAAACCTTGTTGACATTCTGGCCCCCCGGTCCCGAGGACCGGATGAACTCCATTTTGATTTCATGGTCGTCAATGGAAAGGGTTGGGTTGATGGGGATCATTTTTTATATTTCAATCAATAATTTGTTTTCGGGCACCTTTTGAAGTGAATCGTCAAAGGATTTCAAGGCCTTTGAAAGGGTGCTGAATTCGGGGGTTGTATTGGCCAGCGGGACCTCGCTGATTCCCCTGGTCTCCATGGCCCAAATTACGTCCTGGACTTTGATCTGGTGAATATCCAGGGCCGGTTGATGGGCCGGTTCCCCGTTATTTTCCGAAAGAACCCTGGATAAAATCCCGCTTTCGACCAGATCGTCCAGAAGGTTTCGGGCCATTCGGATGGGGATTTCCAGGGATTTTGCGATATCAACAGCCGTCTGGGGCGGTTCTTTCAATGCGAACCTGTGGATGACATGGCGGGCCAGCAGCAGGGCCAGAAGCTTTCTGAAATGGCCGCTCATCTTTGCCTCATCCTCCTCAAATTCAAACATTTCTGCATTTTGATGGGCAAAAGCGACCTCAGCCCCAAAAAGCACAATAGTCCAGCTGATCTGAAGCCAGAGGAGAAAAAGGGGAAGGGCCGCGAAACTTCCGTAAATGGCATTGTAATTTGCAACCCCGATTTGAAAAGTGATGTAGGCCCACTGGGCGATTTGAATGGCTGTTCCTGCCAGAATACCTCCGATCAACCCCGATGAATAGCGTACCTTTGTATTGGGCATGAGGATGTACACCACGGAGAACAGAAGCCACAGGAC
>VMSV01000160.1 GCA_013791935.1 Desulfobacteraceae bacterium
GCCAAGGATGAGGAATTTGTCCGCTTTGCTGCAGATCAGGAAGTCGATTTCATCGCCCACTCCTTTGTGCGGAATAAGGAAGATGTTTTGGCGGTTCAAAGAATTCTGGATGAGAAAAAGAGTCCCATCAAAATCATTGCCAAGATCGAAAACCAGCAGGGTGTTGACCATATAGACGAAATCCTGGACCATGCCTATGCCGTCATGGTGGCCAGGGGGGATCTGGCCATCGAGATTCCCGCAGAACGAATTCCTCTGATCCAGAAGAAAATCGTCCGCAAGTGCATCGAAAGACGTAAGCCGGTGATCATCGCCACCCAGATGCTGCAATCCATGATCCATTCACCTCGACCCACCCGAGCGGAAGTATCGGATGTGGCCAATGCGTGCTTGGATGGAACGGATGCCATCATGCTTTCGGGAGAGACCGCCAACGGGAAATACCCCCTTGAAGCCGTGCAGGTCATGACCCGGGTGGCCCTTGAAGTCGAATCCGGCCATGATACATTTAACGATATTCCCTATGAATCGGATCATTCCGTCACCAGCTATCTGGCCAAGGCCGCGGTAAAAGCCTCCATGCGGCTCCACACCAAGGCACTTATTGCAGATACCATCAGTGGAAAAACCATTCTGAGCCTTGCCGCCTACCGGGGTAAAAATCCTATCTACGCCCAGTGCTACAGCAAACGGGTGGTTCGGGAGCTGGGCCTGTCCTATGGGGTTTGCGCCCACTTTATTCAACAGGATTTAAGCTCCCATGTGTTTCTGCTCACAGCCTTAACCCGGCTGATCGAGGAGGACCGCTTTGCAGAGGAAAGCCTGATCACCGTATTGGCAGGGCATTTTGGTTCTGTGAATGGGGCATCCTATATCGAAATCAGCTCAGCTAAAAACATGCTTCATCGGAATTGAGGGATATCTTTCTAATCGATTTTACCCCTTGTCCAGAATCCTTGCGATTTTATCCCTGTATTCGGCGCTTGAAGGGCTGGCGGCAAGCAGCTGGATTTGGGAAGGGGAGGTCGCTCCCAGTCCGATTTCCGCGGCCCGGGCGATTTGTTCCTGCTGGAATATTCCAGGAGCCATAATCTGGTCATTGCTTCCAAGGTGTTTTAAAACAGCCACGCCCACAGCATCCATAGCCACCCGGTCTGTGGAAGCCAGAAAAACATTCCCTTGAGCCCGTTTTCCTTCCGC
Source organism: Desulfobacteraceae bacterium (assembly GCA_013791935.1). GTDB lineage: Bacteria > Desulfobacterota > Desulfobacteria > Desulfobacterales > UBA5616 > VMSV01. The sequence goes on from VMSV01000160.1 coordinate 1,201, forward strand.
AGGGCCCCCGTCCACAAAAGCTTCAACCCCATCCAGGATGATAAGATCCGGGGAAAACGGTGCGTTGATTTCCGCAATCATCTTCCGTTGGTTTGGAGAGGTATGCAGTTCCTGCATATAGTTGAACCCATGACGGCGTGTGGGAACCACTCCCACATGCAATTTCAGGGACAGGGTAAAAACACCACCGAACTGATGGGTTTTCAGGCAGCAGGTGGAAATGAGGCATTCGGCGTCCAAGATGGGTCGGGCGATGCGGAACCCGTTTTGCCAGTGGCTGATTTCGGGTTTGAACTCCACCCAGTCTTTTTCTCCAAGATCGTCGAAATTGATGATCTTGACTTCCAGCGCTTTTAATATCGGCAGAATGCCTTTCTTCTCCATCACTTCCAGGGTGAGGGGAAAGCTCCTCTCTCCCACACTGACGGTTTTGGCGCCCATATTCCAAGCCTCTTTGACAAGGGCGGCCAGGGTATCGTTATGGGTGGAACCCGGTGTGGCATCGGCTGTGTTAAAATTGGGTTTGATGAGCACGTGTTTGTTTTTAACCGGATTGATGTTTAATGCCTTGATGGATTGTTCAACGCCAGTTTTTCGATCTGCCGTATGAACCAGTGATACCATGCTTTTCTGGCTGACCATGACCTGCCCTCCCTTATTATGAGTCTAAAAATTTTGAAAGATTGTCCTATAAATCCGAATAAAAAACAAGATAACATTCCTTTTTCCAACGGATAAACCGGTCCATTCGGAAGATGAAACAAAGGATAGAATGATTGACACAGCCCGGGCTTTTTGCAATAGTCTTCCAGTTCATTTTTAAGGAAAAAATCTGAGAGACAGGCATTCAGCTTTTCGAATGATTGTCAATTATTAAACTATGACTTCAATTTTGGACCTGAATCTTATCACCATCCTTAGCACCTTCCTTGTCGTCTTTATCGGGGGGCTCATCCAGGGAACCGTGGCTTTCGGCATGGGTATTTTTATGGTGATAAGTCTGGCCTGGCTGCTCCCCAGCCTCGTTTTGATGCCTTTTACCACCCTGGTTTCAGGAGTGAATCTTTCGGAGCTGGCTCGAAGAAGACGAATTCCCCTCCGATCCTTTTTCGCCCCGGTGCTGGTCTTTCCCATGATCCTCGGGGTTTACCTGGGCACCTGGTTGCTGGTTCACCTGCCGGACTGGGGAATCAAGCTTGCCCTGGGCATGGTGATTTTCTTCACCGGGGTCATTTTTACCCTTCGGCCCCCCAAACCTCGGCTTGATGGAAACCACATCAACAACGAAAATTGGGAACCCTGGAGTCTGACCAAAGCCGGAGTCATCTTTTTAGGAGGCATTCTAGGAGGCTGGCTCTCTGTGGCCGGACCGCCGGTCATTCTTTACGGATACGCTACCATGCCCTCGGAGGCTGCCCAGCGCTTCCTTATCCGGATATTTTTACTCAGTGCCTTCATTAAGATTTTCACCTATGGCTATGCCGGGTTATGGACGGCTCAAGTGGTCCTCTCAGCAGGTGTGTGCGTCATCTTCGTTCTGATCAGTACCGCCATTGGACATCGATTGGCCACAAGTCTGTCCGCTGAACGTTTAAATCGCATTGCTTGGATCGTGTTTACTGTAATGGGTCTTCTGCTCTTTGTAAGGACTCTGATCAATGTGGCGTAA
>VMSV01000024.1 GCA_013791935.1 Desulfobacteraceae bacterium
AAAGAGGCCTTGGCAAAGGGCTTTGATGTAAAACCCCGTGCCCCCCGAGACAATGGGGAAAATTCGAATTTTCCCCATTGTCTCGGGGGGCACGGGGTTTTACATCAAAGCCCTTTGCCAAGGCCTCTTTCGGTCCGACCCCGTGGATGCGGGCATTCGGAATCGACTCAAGCTGGAGGCGGAGCAAAAAGGTCCGGGCCCCCTCTTTCTTCGGCTCAAGGAGGTTGATCCGGAAACCGCTGGAATTCTTCACCCCCATGACACCTATCGTATTCTACGGGCCCTTGAGGTGTATGAAACCTTGGGAATTCCCATATCCCGGGTTCGGCAATCCCATGGATTTGCAGACGAACCCTATGAGGTTTTGAAAATCGGACTGGACATGGACCGGGACCTTCTTTATGACCGGATTGACCTGCGGGTGGATGCCATGCTGGAGGATGGTCTGGAGGCCGAGGTTCGGGGACTTCTGGAAAAAGGCTATTCCAGAGCCATGAAATCCATGCAAACCATTGGATACAGACATATGGCGGAGTATATCGAGGGCGATATTTCCAGAGAGGAGATGATCAGAACCTTGAAAAGGGATAGCCGCCGGTATGCAAAACGCCAGCTGACCTGGTTTCGTAAAGACGGGGCTGTGAACTGGGTCAAGGCAGGGAACTTGGACGGAATTCTGAATCTGGTGAAAGCCTCTAATTTTTCCCGTTGATACCGGGAAAGGAACCCTGTCCAGGGGTTCCTTTTTTCACACATTCATTCAAGCCGGGATCTGTACATATTTCATAATAATTCCCTTTTGTTGACCCGCAAATCCCCCCGCCCGGACCCCCTAGGATTCCCACTGGTGCTTCCCGAAGGATCAACCTTTGATAGGAGCCGTTCATCAGGGGGAATTTTCCGGTGTAAAGCAGGTGCTGTTCCCCGTTCAGGGTAATATGGACCGGTTTGAGGTCTATTTCCCGGGAGAGTTTTTCAAATCCTTCCGGGTTCAGTTCGATGCCGTTCACATTGTATCGAATGAAGGGGTTGTCTTTTGACAGCGGATTTTCAGGTACAGACTCGTCTTGAAATACGAAAAGGTTAAACGGGCTTTCCGCATAGGCCGGATTCCGCTTCAGCAGTTTTGAGCAGGAAGATAGCCTGTCCGCCATGTTGATGGCTTCGGAAATCATGATCCGCTTGTCGCCATCGAACAAAAACGCAGGGGCGCTGTTGATGAAACAAATCCCCACCCCGACTTCCAGAATGGGCAACTCGAATTTCCGGCTTTCCGAATTATACCTTTGAACAATCCTGACCATTTCCATGGCCAGACCGCAGGCTCTTGCCACGGAATACCACTCTTCTGGAGCCCCTTTCTGCTCCGCAATGGAAAGGATGATGGCATCACCCTCAATGAAAACCTTGGCTGCTCCGTAGATGGATAAAATATCCGAAATGGGGTCAAAAAAATTCAGGCTGAAATAGGAGGCGGGATTCAACCCGTTTTCTTTCATTCGATAGGTGATATCTGTGGAGCCCCGAACATCGGATTTGATGATCACGTGGTTGATGATGGGTTTTTCAATATGAACCTCTTCATGGGGCAGAAGAAACTCATAAAGGGTGTTGTTGGCTCTGGAAAGATTCAGTTTCTTTTCATTGGAGATGAGGTTGATCCTGGCCATGACCTGATTTGCGGCATTCATATTGAGAACATCCCTGTGGAACCGGGAAAAATTCTTCAGAAACTGAATCAGATATTCCTTTTCCTTGGAGGCTTTCAGGTGCTTCAAGCGTTTTATTTTTTTCTCTAGAGGACTGAGTTCCAGGGTTTTGGGGTAAAAGCCTTTTAGCTGTTTCAGGTGGTTCAGGATCCTTTTTCTATGGATGGATGAAATCAGAAACTGAATGACCTGCTGGGGATTCAAGGGAGGGCAATATTCCTGGTAGATGGGTTTAACCTCGAAATACGCATCCACTCTTTTTACCAATCCGATTTCCTTGAATCGTTTATACAGTTTATCCAGAACGGCTTTCTGGGTGCACATCTCTGCTTTCAGCTTTTCCCCTGCTTCGGATTTGGCCTCCTGCCTGCCCAGGGAACCGTATTTTCTTTCCGTATGGGGATAATTCAATAGCAAATCCATGTTGCCCAAATGGCTGATCCATTCATCCGCAATCCTGATCTGGTCTTTCTCATCCCCTGGAAGGATTTCAGGATCTTTGAAAACCACCTCTTTCAATGTATTTCTGAGGTTTGACAGCAGTTTATCATATTGATGAGGGTCTTCAAAGCGATGCCCCAGAAGGATATCATATTCCTCGATCATAAAAAAATCGTCCAGGGGGTTCTCCACCAGAAGCATGGGATTGGTGAGAAATTCTTCCGGGAAAATTGATTCTTGACCGAAATTGGCTTCACGGGTTTTTTCTGTTTCCTGAATCTGGCCATCGAGAAAGAGTTTCAGAATATCCCTTGTGGCTTTGTAGAGAATGTTGTTTTTCTGCTGCTGAATGGTTTTGAGCTGTTCTTTCAGGACCACGCTCTTGATGGGATTTTCTTTTTCAGAAGATTCATAAAGACGAAGCTCTTCGTTGAAATCGGCGATGACCCTGTCAAATTCCTTCCGAGTCGTATGGATCATGGCCTTGATAACGGCCATCTGGGCGAGGGTGTCCACCTGCATCTCCCGGTCCATTTTGGCCTTGTTCACCGCATTCAAGGAAATCGCGGCGCAGAGTTTTTTAAATTCGTCCCGTTCCTGAATCCAGGAGACGGCCTTGTCCTTTTTGAGAATATGTTCGGCATTTGCGTGAAAGGTGATGATTCGATGGGAAATTTTTGACGCACTTTTGGCGAAATCCGGGCTGATGGCCACATCAAGATGGACATTGTCTATGCCGGGTTGCAAACGGTCGGTGCCTATGTTGACCCTGTAGTACCCGAAGGGAAAATCCACTGGCCCGATAGGCTTGCTGAAATACTTTTTTAAAAAAAATCCCATAATTTTTAAGTTAAGGCTCATCTTCATCTTGGTTAGGGCAGGTTTCTGAAAAAACAATCGTCCGGAAGGGTTCTTCCAACCCCGCCTTTCCTATTATCGGAATTTCTGTTTAAAAGGTTAAATCCAATTTTTTCAGGAGCAGGTTATTTCAGAAAAAATGTCCCCTGCTTCGAACCCCTTTGGATCAGAGTTTGCCGGATGAGGGAAAGGGTTTCATCCTTTTCCATAGCCCAGGCCGGTGCAACGAGTTCAGCCGGATGAGGATCTCCGGTTAATCGGTGAATCACCATGTCCGGAGGAAGTTGCTCCAAAAAATCACAGACGATCTCCACATATTCCTTACGGGTAAGGCAATTGTATCCGCCGGATGTGTACAAACTTTCCAAGGGGGTGTTCCGGACCACATAAAGCAGATGAAGTTTGACCCCGTCCAACCCCAGTTCTCCGATTAGCTTTGCAGCATCCAGCATGTCCTTTATATTTTCCCCCGGAAGGCCGAGAATAACGTGGGCGCAGATTTTAATATTCCGGTTCCTTGTGGCGTTCACGGCTCGGACAAAACAGGCCACGTCGTGGCCCCGGTTAATTCGGGTGAGGGTTTTGTCGTGGGCGGATTGAAGCCCGTATTCCATCCAAATGAGATGGTTTTCTGCAAGGGCTTGGAGCAGGGAGAGGATGGGTTCATCCACGCAATCCGGCCGGGTGCCGATGGAAAGACCGATGATATTATCGCAGGCCAGGGCTTCTTCATAGATGGATTTGAGATAGTCCAAAGGACCGTAAGTATTGGTGAAGGACTGGAAATAAGCCATGAATTTGTTCGCCTTGTACCGCAGGGTCAGAGGTTTTCGGACACTTTCAATCTGGTCCCGGATGGACAACCCCCGGCTGAAATTTCCGGTCCCGGAGCCTTGGGCGTTGCAGTAGATGCACCCGCCAAAAGAGATCTTTCCATCGCGGTTGGGGCAGGTGAGGCCGGAATCCAGGGTGATTTTGTGAACACGCTCCCCGTAAAGATTTCTGAAATACGTGTTCAGATCATGATAAAGATTGTTTCGAAAATCCATGGCTTGACCTTGTCCTAAAGCATCTATATATAGGTGCAGTGAAAGGCGGGAATCCTTTTTCCGGTCACACCTTTCCTGAAAACCGTTTCGCTCGGGCGATGGTTTCCAAAGCGTAACACAGGAGATGGGGTTAATCAATTGGTTGATTATGCAGCCTGAGAAGGTTTGGCGAGTTGAAACTGAATATGGGGTATTCTTCCAAAGAGTATGATGTCATTGTGGTGGGTGCAGGCCATGCCGGTTGTGAGGCCGCCCTTGCAGCAGCCCGAATGGGATGCCGGGCCCTGCTCCTCGCCATGGATCTCAACAAGGTGGCGGCCATGCCGTGCAGCCCTTCCATCGGCGGCATGGCAAAGGGCCAGCTCGTGAAAGAGATTGACGCCCTGGGGGGTCAGATGGCCAAAGTCACCGACCAGACCGCCATTGCCTACAAAACCCTCAATACGAAAAAAGGTCCGGCGGTGCGCTCCTCCAGGACCCAGAACGATAAAAACCGCTACCATGTGGCCATGAAGCAGGTGATTGAACGGCAGGAGAACCTGGATCTCAAGCAGGCCAAAGTGGATCACCTGGCGGTGGAAGACGGGAAAATCACCGGTGTGGTGGACCAGACCGGGTTCGGCTTTAAAAGCCGAACGGTCATTCTGGCCACGGGCACTTTTTTAAGCGGCCTGGTGCATATCGGGTTCACCACCATTCGAGCGGGCAGAGCCGGGGAATTTGCTTCCTACGGGCTTGCCAGAAACCTCGGCGAGTTGGGATTCACCCTGGGCAGAATGAAGACCGGAACCCCTCCCCGGCTGCACCGGGCGAGCATTGATTTCTCTGTTTTTGAACCCCAGGCCAACGATGAAATCCCCAATCCTTTCTCCTTTTCCACCCGAGCCCTGCCCCTGATCCAGGTGGTGAGCTATATGGGATACACCAATGAGCGCTGCCACGGGATTGTCCGGAACAACCTGGCCCGGTCGGCCCTCTACGGCGGAAGCATCAAAGGCGTGTCCGCACGCTATTGTCCTTCCTTTGAGGACAAGATCGTAAAATTCCCCGAAAGGGACAGGCACCATGTGATTCTGGAGCCCGAAGGACTGGACACCGAGGAAATTTACGCCAGCGGCCTGGGCAACAGCCTTCCGGTGGAAATCCAGCTGGAGGTGGTGAGGTCGGTGAAAGGCCTGGAGGAAGCGCAAATCATGCGCCCGGCCTATGCCATTGAATATGATTTTGTTCAGCCCACCCAGCTTGCTCCCACCCTGGAGACCCGTCTGGTTTCAGGCCTGTTCTTCGCCGGTCAGATCAACGGCACCTCCGGATATGAAGAGGCCGCGGCCCAGGGCCTGTGGGCCGGCATCAACGCCGCCTGTCAGGTTCAGGAAAGACCCCCCTTTATCCTGGACCGGTCCGAAGCCTACATGGGGGTGATGGTGGATGATCTCGTCACCCGGGGCACCAACGAGCCCTACCGCATGTTCACCTCCAGGGCCGAATACCGGCTCATGTTAAGGGAAGACAATGCCGACTTTCGTCTGTTTGAAAAAGGCTTTGAGCTGGGTCTCATCGGCCGGGACAGCCTGGTGGAGATGAGGGAAAGAAAAAAGGAGATCGAACAGGAAATTCACAGGATCAAAAACACCACGGTTTCTCCGAAACCCGAAATCAATGACTATCTGGATGAGAAAAATACCCCTCGAATCGATAACGGCACCCGTTTGGATCAATTGCTCAAGCGGGTGGAGCTGAACTATGATTTTGTGGCTCAGTTTGCGCCGGGGTCCCTGCCCCTTTCCCCCCGGGTGGTTCAGCAGGTTGAAACGGAAATCAAATACGAGGGGTATATCCACAGGCAGATCAAGGAAATTCAGAAATTCAAAGACCTGGAGAGAATGAAGATTCCCGCGGCGTTGGACTATGAAGGGGTCCACGGCCTGTCCAATGAGCTCAAGGAAAAATTGTCCGGACTTCGGCCGATTTCCCTGGGCCAGGCCTCCCGGATTCCAGGGATCACGCCTGCGGCCATTTCAGTGCTGATGATCGCCATAAAAGCCCTTGAGGGGCTGGCGAAAAAAGAGAATACATTTTAGGAAGAGAGCGTATGTCCGAAGACTACTATAAAGTTCTGGGTGTCGCGAAAACCGCATCCCCCGAGGAAATTAAAAAATCCTACCGAAAACTGGCCATGAAATATCACCCCGATCATTCAAAAGGGGATAAGGCGGCGGAGGAAAAATTTAAAAAAATCAGTGAAGCCTATGCGGTTTTAAGCGATAAGGAAAAGAAAAAACAATATGATACCTTCGGGTCCGCAGGGTTCCAGCAGCGGTATTCCCAGGAGGATATTTTAAAGGGGTTTAACCTCAATGATATTCTGAAGGAATTCGGGTTTGGCGGCGGGGATTTTACCGGAAGAGGCGGCGGAAGGCGTTTTTCCCAGGCAGGCGGGAACCCTTTTGATGGTTTTTCAGGAAGAAGGCCGGAGCCGGTGAAAGGCTCAGACCTGGTCTATGACCTCACCCTATCCCTTTCGGAAGTCATGAACGGCGCCACCAAGACCATTGCCGTGAACCGTGAAGGGGCATCGGAAACCCTGACGGTTAAAATTCCCAAAGGTCTCATTGCGGGGAAAAAACTCCGGCTTGCGGCCAAAGGAGGCTCAAGCCGATCGGGAGGTCCTTCCGGCGATCTGTATATTCGAGTGGCCGCAGTGAGCGACGGAACGTTTCAACTGGAAGGGCAAGATGCGCAGATTCAAAAAAAGATCAAAATCTCAGAAGCATTATTGGGTACGACCCTTCTCATTCCCACCCCCGACGGCAGGGAAATCAACATGAAAATTCCTTCCGGCACCAAACACAAAACCAAAATGCGGATTTCAGGCCAGGGGATTCCTTACATGAGTGAAAAGCGAAGAGGGGATCTTTATGTGAATATCGATGTGGATTTCCCGGCGGATCTCACGGAAGAACAGAAGGGATTGATAGAGAAGCTGGCCGAGGCCGGACTGTAAGTTAATTCTATTGACAAGGGCATGGGTTGCAATGTAATTTTATTGAAAAAATTAAACAAAAACGCCCTTTTTGCTTGCCATGATTTTTATCAAAACCAGGAAGACTTTCCAGCGATGACCGAATTGTTGCGTGTTCTTTCAAAGAAACAGATCCAAGAATCCGTGGCCCGGCTGGCTGAAAAGATTTCATTGGACTATACCAATAAGGATCTTGTCCTCATCGGAGTGCTGAAAGGGTCATTCATATTTCTTGCGGATCTGTCAAGAGCCCTTTGCATCCCTGTGGAAATTGACTTCATCGGCGCATCCAGCTATGGTTCAAACACTTACTCCTCAGGGGCCGTCAGGATCACCAAAGAAATAAGGGCGGATCTTAAGGGCAGACATGTGCTGCTGGTGGAGGATATCATCGATTCGGGCCAGACCCTTGCCTATCTTGTGGAGCACATCCGATCCCTGGGTCCTGAAACGGTTCGCACCTGCGCCATGATTGATAAAATGGAAAGGCGGGTTGGAGAGGTTGTTGCGGATTATGCCTGCCATACCATTGAAACAGGATTTCTTGTGGGGTACGGGCTTGATTTTAATGAGAAATACCGGAATCTTCCGGAGATCTACCATCTGGTGATTCAAACGGAACCTACCAATTGAGAATAAGGTCTGAGAGGGTTTTTCATGATTATTACCTGTGGAAAATGTGATACCAGCTATGAGCTGAATGAGGGTCTGGTCAAGGAGAAAGGCTCCAAGGTCCGGTGCAAGAATTGCAGCCATGTGTTTACGGTTTTCCCGCCCTTGGCATACTCCATCATCGAGCCTGAGCCGGATCTTGAACTGGAGTCGTTTTCCGATGATTCAGGGCTGTCAAATGGCATGGGTTCAGTCCTGGAATCCCTGGATATGAACGACATTGAAAAAATGCTGGAGTCCCAAAGCGTTCTCGGGCCGGATAGCCTCAAAATCACTGAAGAAGAACCCGAGCTGTCCCTGGCGGATATGGAAGAAAAATCCGGGACCCTGAAACACGATTTCAACGATGATCTGGATTTTCTGGATTTGTCCGACATCGAGAAGATGCTGGATACGGAGGTGGCACAAGGCAGTGCAAGCCTTCGAATCACGGACCAGGAGCCGGAGCTGTCCCTTGAGCCGGAGGCCGGTGCCCATGACGGCAAACAAGCCATGGACGATGGCGACTCCCTGGATCTGTCCGACATCGAGAAAATGCTGGATTCCGAAGAAGTGAAAGGCCCCGATAGCGTTCGAATCACGGACCAGGAACCGGAGCTATCGCTTGAAATGGATGCCGGCGGCAAAAGCCCTTCACCGGTTGAAGATTCCCTGGATTTGCCTGATTTGGAGAGCCTGCTTGACATGGAAGATCCCCGGGGTACGGAGGAGCTTAATCTGACAGACGATGAAATGGACTTGTCCCTGGAATCGGATGATCCGAAGGCGTCTTCAGAGTTATTGCCGAACCAGCAGGAAGAGGCCCTGGAGCTTGAGTTTGATTTTGATGACGAAGTCCTGTTTGATGATGACCCGAATCAAGAATTAAAGCTTGAAATGGAGGGTGCGGAAGAGTCGGATTTTGTGCTGGACATGGAAGCCGACGGAGATTCAGACCTTGAGTTGGAACTGGATCTGGACCTGGATGAGTTGGAGGAGTCCGAGTCGGAGGAAGCCGCACTGTTTGAAATCAAATCGGAAACCCGGGTACCCCCGGTCCGAAAGCCTCCGGCCAAACCCGCGGAACAAGTATTTGAACTTGATCTGGAAGAGCCGGATCAAGCCCCGATAAAACCGAAAAAGTCTGATGAATTTGTGCTGAAAAGCAAAGAAAAGGCAAAGTCCGATGCCTTTGCCATGGGGGCCGGAGCCGCTCCAAAAAAACCGGTAAGGCAGGACCCCGCCTACAGACACGGCAGGGAACCGGAAAAAAAGTCCAATGCCATTACCTATATTCTGCTGTTGCTGCTCATCCTCGCAGGAGGCGCTTTCGGGGTGATGAAGTATGGCGAGCAACTGGGGCTGAAACTGCCGTCCATGGAAGGTTTCATGCCTGAAAAAGGCAAGATGGTGGTGATAGAATCTTCCCTGAAAAATAACTTTATTGACAATGCAAAGATTGGAAGCCTTCTGGTGATTACCGGCAATATCCAAAACAAATTCAATAAAGAGCGAAGCCATGTCCAGGTTTCCGTGGATGTGCTGGGCATTGACAAGACCCTGATCAAAAGCGATGTGGTGTATTGCGGGAATCTCGTAAAAAGCCAGAGCCTCATGAACGACGACATGTCCACCGTGAAAAGGCTCCTCATGATACCCGATGGGGAATTGAGGACGAATATCAATATCAAGCCCGGCGGCATGGTGCCCTTCATGGTGGTGTTCTCGGATCTTCCCGGCTCGGTAAAGGAATTCCAGGTGAAGGTGGCAGGCTCGGAACCCGCAAAAAAATGACGGCGCTTTTCAGCTTGACTTATAAATCATGAATTGTTAAGAGTCCGTCTTCTTTATTCCGGCGGTTTAATCCCGGGCCCGAAATAAAGAAAAACCCATGCAAAAGGCGATGTAGCTCAGTCGGTCAGAGCATACGGCTCATATCCGTAGTGTCCGGGGTTCAAATCCCTGCATCGCCACCATAAGAAATAAAAGACTGTAATCTTAATAAGTTACAGTCTTTTTGTTTTTGGTGGTTGCGGATGGTTGAAACTTCATTGAGGGAATTTACTGCATCCCGGTTGCTGTTCGGGATAAGATGACCGTAAATATCAACAGTCATCTGAATACTGAAATTGGGACAAAGAAAATCGATGAAAATAAGCAGCCTTTCTCTTAGGGGTAAAAAAGTCTGTAATCGCTGATAATCAACTTAAATCGGGAATATTAGGGAAAGCACGCTTTTCTCATCATCCGGGGATTTTAGAAATGATCTGAATTGCCGATATTAAAAATGGATCCAAAGTGGCTATGGCTATCCAACATCGGGTATAAAGGAAGCAACTATTTTTTTTAACCGGGAAGATTTTTCCCATTGTAAATGACGGAAACACGGCGCGAAATCCGGCAAAACCCTTTGACAAAGCAGCTTTTCCATATTAATGTTTGTGGAAAAAATGTACGCTAAAAGAGAAAAGGTGAAAAAAATGTGTATCCACCTCAAATTCAATCATAGAAAAGCCGTTCAGGTGTTGAATTTGTTTGCGGAAAAGAGCGGTGGACAGATCAACAAAATGAAGGCGATAAAGCTCGTTTTTTTTGCGGATAGGCACCATTTGAGGAAATACGGCAGGCCGATCACCAATGATGAATACTATGCAATGGATTTCGGACCGGTGCCCTCCGGGTCAAAGGATATTGCGGAATTAAGCGAGTTTTTAAGCGGTTCTGAAGCTAAGTATGCATCTGAATATATTGAAGTGGTTGACCGTTACAGATTCAAAAGCAAAAAACCTTCTGACCTGAAAGTACTTTCCGAATCAGACCTTGAAGCTCTGGCGTTTGCATGGGACAAATTCAGCGGGCTGGATAAGTACGAGCTTGTAGACCTGACACACAAACTGCCGGAATGGAAAAAGCACGAAAACGGGTTGAAAGATAGTTCAAGATTAAAGATGAATTATGAGGATTTTTTTGAAAACCCGCCTGACTGTGAACAATGCCACATCGAGGTATCAGAAGAAGACAGGGTGGATCTGATTGGCCATCTCAAAGAAATGAGCCGTGTTGAAGCCATGTGGAGCTAAGGCCGGAAATTGGATATCCCCGATGAGATAAAAATAAAAGCCACCATCAAACCCGGCACAGTATTCTATTTCACCGAAGAAACATTCAGCTCACAGGAACCCCATTATTTTATTGTCCTGAATCGGGATCCCCTTTCAACCAATGTCGTAATCCTGGTTTGCTCATCCTCTCAGATTGAAAAGGTTGAAAAGCGGATTGCCCGCTTGGGCCTCCCCTGTGAAACCGCAGTCAAAATCCTGGAAAGTGAATACACATCTTTTACAACAGACTCCATCATCAATTGCAATGAGGTATTTCAAAGAAGCATTGATCAGCTGGTGGGTAAGCTAAAAACAAATGATTTGAAGATAAAAGCGGAAATGTCGTCGGGATTTGTGGAAAAACTTGTTGCTGCAGTAAGGAAAAGCCCTCTTGTGGCCCAGGAAGTCAAAGACATGCTGCCATAGTCTGATGACTTCGAATCTCAAACATCAATGGACATTTCAATCCCGGTTCCGTCGGCAAGCCTTTGGTTTGCGGTCCCAACCAGCCATTACTCGCATCAAGGAAGCGGTGGCGGAAATCAAAAAGCAAACCGGCAAGGATCCAATCTTGGCCGCAGAGGGTGCTGGGATCAGTCCTTGGGATAAGGTAAAATAAGAAGTTTTCACTCCTGTGTTACCCCTACCCTGCCGTGAATTCAATGGATGGCACGGTATGTAGGATGGGTGAAACCCATCACCGTTTCTTTCCTATGATGACGGTCTTGGATAAATACCCAATAAATCCAATTATCTTCTGCTTGATTAAATTATTTCAGGTGATATAACAAACCCATAAAATCTCACATCTCCCGGAAAACATATTAAAATTGAGACTCATCCGAAAATATGCTCTGACCGGTTTCGATAAGAAAGAGGGGCCTTCCGGATGATAACATGGCGGTACTTAAAGATCTCAGAAACGATATACGTTTTGTTCGCTTGTCTGAGGTGATCAGACGTCCTTGTGTAAGCTGAAAAAATGTTTGAGATAAAAATAGGGTCTAAGTATGAAAACATCGGCGGTTAAAAATCTAATCGCTCTGGGCGAAGGATTCACCACCGAATTCAAGCGCTCCGGCACTTCCGGTCTCGGAAGGGAGATCTGCGCTTTTGCCAATACCACGGGAGGGGTGATTCTCATCGGGGTTACGGATACAGGCCAGGTGGTGGGCGTAAAAGAACACAACCGGCTAAAATCCGAGATCCAGGCCATTGCCCGGTCCGCAGAACCGCCCATTGCCGTGGAAGTGTCAAGCGCCGGGGGCATTCTGTGCGTAACCGTTCCGGAACAGCACATCAAGCCTTATTCCTTCGGCGGTAAGTTTTTCATGCGCGAAGGGGCCACTTCCCAGCAGATGTCCCGCAATGAAATCCGGCAATTCTTTTTCAAGGAAGGGTTGATCCATTTTGATGAAACCACATGTACTGCCTATGATTTGGGCAAGGATTTGACACCGACCATTTGGAAACGGTTTGTAAAGCGGGCCAACATACCGGATAAAATGGACATGGTAACCGCCCTGAAAAACCTTCACCTGGCCAAAGACGGCAACATGACCCTTGCCGGCGCCTGGCTGCTCTGCGACGACATCACCCGGTATACGTTACGGGCCGGGGTGACCTGCGCCCTGTTCAGAGGCACCACCAACGTGCATATTCTGGACCGCAAAGATTTTACCGGGGATCTGTACACTATTTATGAAGACTGCATGACCTACATGCAGTCAAAGCTCAATACGGCCTTGGTGCCCCATGCAAGGGGAAGGGATGAACGCCTGGAGCTGCCGGAAGATTCCCTGCGCGAGGCCCTGGTCAATGCCATTGCCCACCGGGACTACCGGTCCACAGCCAATGTGCAGGTCCACATCTACAGTGAGCGGCTGGAGATCATTACCCCGGGCGGACTGCCTGCCGGGATGAAGAAAGAAGACATGGGCAAAAAAAGCGTGCCCCGGAATCCGTTGCTGTTCGGCTTGTTTTACCGCATGAACCTGGTGGAGCAGATCGGCAGCGGGGTCAAGCGTATCCGGGATCTTTGCCGGGATTATGGCGTGGCTGAACCTTTGTTTGAGATTTCAGAAGACTGGGTTACCCTGTCGTTTCCACGTCCCGGTGAAAAAGGCTCAGAAAAAGAGAGGATGGAAAAGGCCCAAGCTGAGGCCCATGAAGAGGCCCAAGTTGGGGTCAAGTCAGGACGAGGTATTGATAGTACAGGTGAAGTCACCCCCGAAGTGGCCCCCGAAGTCACCCCCGAAGTCCGGCTCATGCTTTTGGTTCTGAAGAGAGAAATGACCCGCCGTGAGATTATGCATGCCATGGGACTTTCGGATGAAAAGCATTTCCGGGAACATTACCAGCAAACCGCTATCCGGCTGGGCCTGATGGAAATGACCATTCCGGAAAAACCCAGCAGCAGACTTCAAAAATACCGGCTTACATCAAAGGGTAGGAATTTCATAGAAAAATCAGGAGAAATCCCATGACCCCGCCGGATATACCGAAGGCACTCTGTTGCAGCAGACCATATCCGAATACCTGGAACACCAGCTCGGTTGGGAATCGGTATACGCCTTTAACACCGAGATATCTTCCGCCATATATTCTTGGCTTATCCAACGGTGCCGTCTCCATATTATGAAGAGACGGTTTGTTGAGGACAAAAAGGCAGCGCAACTAATGAACATTTTCACTTTCTTCGCAAGATCTATGAACCCTCGTAGAATCCTTCTCGGCATTGCTCTATGCCTGGCCCTTCTTGGATTTTCTCCGGTCATTCATGCTTTGGACGGCGCTGGTCAGGCCGAATCGGCATTTCGTATTGAAGCCGAGCCATGGGAAGAAGCGGAAAAGATCTTCCGGTCCGATTCCCGTTGGCTTGGAGGCGATGGCGCAAGTTCGGTGGATTTGGGCCATGGCCGGGTGCTCTGGCTGTTCGGGGACAGCTTTATTGATCTGTCCGGGTCCGGAGTTCGCAAAGCAGACGGTTTTGTGCGCAACAGCATTGCCATCCAGACGGGATATGATCCTTCCAAAGCCCGAATGCAATTCTTCTGGAAAAAGAAAGGGACTGAACCATCAGGCTTTTTCTCCCTTTCCGGAGATCACTGGTTCTGGCCGAGCTCAGGGATCATGGTGGGCAAGCGTTTGCTCATCTTTCTCATGGAAATCCAAACGGCGGAAAACGACCTGGGTTTTGATATATCCGGATGGAAGGCGGTAATGATCGAAAACCCCAAAAAATCACCGGACCAGTGGAGGGTGATCCCTCTGATCAGCCCCCGGAAGCAGAGCCTTATTGTAGGCTCCGGCACGCCCATTCTCGAAAAGGGGTTTTTGCATGTTTTTGCAGCAGACAGCCGGGATCGAGCCGTTTATCTGGTTCGTTGGCCGGAAAGCGCTGCCCTTGCCGGAACCCTTACGGCTCCCCTATGGTGGACCGGAGAGAAAACAGGCTGGGTTGGGCCGGAAGACACCGGCGTGAAACCCCAAAGGATTATGGAGAAAGGCCAGATGGAGTTTACCGTGGAATATGTGCCAGAGCTGAAAACCTATGTTCAGGTTCAGACTTTGAGCATCATGAACCCGTGCCTTGCCCTGTCAACCGCCTTATCCATAACCGGGCCATGGTCATCCCAAACGTGTTTTTTTGCTCCACCGGAACAGGGTGTAGCCAGCAACCTGATCTATGCCGGCAAATCCCACCCCATGCTCGTGGGAGCGGACAGGGTGTTCACCTATGTGGTGAATACGACCAAGGAAGAGAATCTCCTGAAAGATATGTCCATTTATTTCCCCATACTGCTCAAGGGATGCATCCGTCCTATCCAGTAATGGCACAGGAGCAAATCCCTCATCACTCATCACCCATCACTCATCACTCATCACCTTTTCCATCCTCCAGCAGCGATGAATGGGAGGCCGGTTCCGAACAAAATCCTCGGGAATCGTCTCCTCTGTGATCTCCTTGACTTCAACCCCCTTCAGTCCTGAGGCATCCAACTCAAACCCCTGGTGGTTGGTGGAGAAGAAAACCTTCCCGCCGGGTCTTATCACCTCCAGGGTTGCGGCCAGCAGTTTCGGATGGTCGCCCAGGATATCAAAGGACTGGTTTGTGTTTTTTGTGGTGGAGTAGGAAGGCGGATCCACCACGGCAAGGTCAAAGGCTTCCCCCGCCTTTTTGGTCTTTTTCAGATAATCCAAGGCATCGGCATGGATCAGGCGATTGCTTTCCTTAGGGATCCCATTGAGTTCAAAATTCTCCCCGGCCCATTGTGTGGCGGTTTCGGACCGGTCCACGGAAACCGTTTTTCTTGCGCCGCCTGCGGCAGCATAGCATGAAAAAGATCCGGTGTAGCCGTAAAGGTTCAAAAAATCTTTGTCTTTGGCCATGCCCTTGATGATTTTTCGGGTTATCCTGTGGTCCCCGAAAAGCCCGGTATCCACATAATCACTGGGATTTACCAGGAACTTGAGATCCCCTTCGGAAACCACGATTTTCAAATCCTTATGATCGATCCGGTCGTATCGTTTACCCTCCGGTTTGCCTGCGATACGCTGTTTGAGGTGCACCTTTTCCATGGGCACGTTCAAAGCGTTGCCCAACGCCTCGGCCATGGCCGGAAGCCATTCCGGAACCGATTGCTTCCGCATGTACTCGCCGATGACCAGATGTCCTGCGTACCAGTCCACCACAGCCCGGATTTCCGGAATATCCCAGTCGTACAGCCGGAAAACCTCGATATTCTCCTTTTCAAACCTTCGACTGAGATGTTTGAATCTTTTTTTCACCCGGTTGGCCAGCATCTCGGCCTGAATTCCCGTCTTGGTGCGACTTATGTCTTCCATCCTTCTCCTTTTACGAAACCGTCAATTTATAGCCCACGCCGTACAGCGTAACAATCACCTGCTTTCCGGGGAGCTTCTGAGCCAGTTTTTTTCTCAGGTTCTTAATGTGGCTATCAATGGTTCTGTCGTATCCTTCAAACGTATAGCCCTGGACTTTATCCACCAGTTCGTTTCTTGAAAAAACACGCTCCGGGGAAGCGATGAGCACATTCAGCAGGCCGAACTCGCTGGGGGTCAGGGTGACAGGTTCCCCGTTCACAGTGGCTTCCCGGGTATTCTCATCCAGGATGACCGGTCCGGCGGAAAGACGCCGATGGGTTTCTCCGGTGCGGGTCCGCCTCAGCACGGCTTTCACCCTGGCCACCACTTCCCGGGGGCTGAACGGCTTGCAGATATAATCATCGGCCCCGATCTCCAACCCTATAAGCCTGTCCAACTCTTCTGCCCGGGCCGTCGCCATGATAATGGGAACATTGGAGAATTTGCGAACCTCCCGGCATACGGAAATCCCATCCATGCCTGGGAGCATCAAATCCAGAATCATCAGGGCAGGATCCAGGCTTTTGATCCTGGAAAGGACCTCATCCCCCCTTGCAAGGCAGGTCACCCTGAATCCGGCTTTGCAAAGATAGTCTTTCAGCACTTCAGCGATCTTTGTTTCATCCTCCACAACCAGAATATGTTCATCCGCCATCATTTTACCTATACTATTTACTATTGTCCCTGTCAGGCCAAGGGAAGATGGATACCGATGGACAACCCTCCCATGTCATTGGATTGGGCCCATATCTTTCCCTTGTGATTCTCAAGGATATGCCTGCAAATTGAAAGCCCCAGCCCGCTTCCTCCGGAACCCCTGTTTCTGGAGTTTTCCACCCGGTACAGCCTGTCGAATAAGCGCGAAAGGGCTTCTTCCGGTACGCCCGGCCCCGAATCCTCGAAAAGGAGCTTAATCAGGTTTCCGTTTTGCAATCCGGTAATTTTCAACATTCCGGGAGAACCGACATATTTGCAGGTATTTTCAAAGATATTGGAAAACACCTGGCCCAGACGATCCGCATCCCCCTTGATCAATGTGTTTTTGATGCTGTCCAGATGCCATTGGGTTTGAATCTCTGCGGACCCCAAACGCTGCTCCCAGAGGACCCCTGTTTTTTCCAGGACGAATGCGGGGCAAACTGGCTCTTTCTTAAAAAAAAGGCTGTCTGATTCCGCCATGGAAATCAGATGAAGATCTTCAACCAGCTTGGTGATTCTGAGGATCTCCGCGTGAAGGGAGGACAGGTTTTCCGAAGAGGGTTCCCGAATACCGTCCTGAAGCGCCTCGATTTCTCCCCGAAGAATCCCAAGGGGGGTCCTGAGTTCATGGGAAATATCCGTCAGCCACTGACGCCTGGTTTTTTCATAATTTTCAAGGGTCCGGGCCATGGTATTGAAATGATCCGCAAGCTGCCCCAGCTCATCCCCGGTGGCCGGGGGGATGCGGACACTGAAATTCCGGTTTGCCAGTTCCCGGGTCCCCAGGGTAAGTTGCCCTATGGGTTTAAGCAGAGACCGGGAAAAAATAAAGGCAATGAGCCCTGTAAGACCAATGACAATACTTCCAAGGATGTAAAACTGCCGGGCTTGCTGCTCCATGAAAACCTCGGGTCTTCCCGAACGAAAAGGGTCTTTCCGGCTCATTCCCAGCCAACCCACAATCCTGCCGTCCACCTCGATGGACACCAGTGTTTTTGAGTCCTCTGCTCCGGGCTCTCCCATCACCGGCCGATGCATGGCATCCACAAGGAAAACATCGTGGGGCCGTCCATGGGGTCTTCCATCCGTGGGCCGCAACCGGTCCTCCGGATGACCCCCTTCCGATGAAGGCGTGAAGCGAAAGGCTCCACCATTGGGCGGCATATTCATGATCTGCTGCCATGCCCATGGATTGGATTTGATTTCATTCCAATTTCCATGGGTTTTATAAGCATTTCCTAAAACAGGGGCCAGGCTTTCCAGTTTCTCCCTGTCAAGCTGTTGGATATAATTCTTGAAATGCAGAGAAAAAATAACCCGGGATAAAACCAGGGTCCCCGCCACAATAGCAAGAATCAGGAAAAAGGCGGCAAACAGCTTGTGGGAAAGTTTAAAAGTCATGGCGTCAGGGTAGGATATTTTCAGGCTGATTTCAATGACGTTAACAGATCTCTTCATAAATCACACAATCTCTCCATAATTTTTCCATATTTCAATGATAAAGAGGTTCGGAACTGCCACGAATTCCTTTTCTACAGGTTCAATAACCAGAGATTGGCAGGCAAAATATTATACAAACTCTTTTGTTAACCCATGATGAAAAAATAAAAGGAGGAAAAAGGATGCGAAGTAAACACATACAATGCTTCATGATCATCATATCTGGTTTGGCCCTGTTGGGAGCCGGCCTTATCATAGCTGAGGCCGGGGAAAACGACCTTAACGCGAACAAGCCGGGATTCATTGAGCATTTTGACAAGGATGGAGACGATCTGGTGGCGGAAGATGAATTTCCCGGCAGTGCGGACCAGTTCACCCAAATGGATCAGGATGGGGATGGGTTCATCAGTGCCCCTGAAGCCTCCGCCCAAAGGCCCCAAGGAAGGCCCATGGGCTTTGAGCAGGATGATGCGGATCAGGACGGAAAGGTGAGTGCATCGGAGTTCAGCGGCCCTGAAGACCTTTTCAATAGATTGGACGCCAATGACGACGGGTATCTCACCCGGGAGGAAGCAAGACCTCGCCGGGGTCACCACGGGAGGCCGGAATCAACACCGGATCAGGTCACGGAACCCTGAAGCATCAACCCTATAGGATTTCCATGGAGGCCGTGGACAAAGCCATGATCAAACCGTTCGGTGAAAATATTCTTATATTCGTTCTCATGTTGTTCTTCATTTTTCTTGCAGGATGCACTGGAGGGAAAATTCGAAGCCATTGGCAACCGCAAGAGATCGTGATAAAAGGAAATCCAGGGGAAAGGAGACGTCTTTGAAACATGGATTAAATTTAAACTGGCGGGTCCGTCTTCCGGATAGAGGAAAGGCGGAGGACCATAGAATCGAAAAACCACGGAAGATCAATTATTTCCAGACCCGAATGAAGGGCTTTTTTCTCTGGGCGCTGGTGGGGGTTCCAATGTTCACGGGGTGCGCATTCACCGGCCAAAACTCCCTCCAACCGGCCATCAGCATCCCTGAACATTGGAACAGCGCCTTGAAGAAAGAGCCTCAGCAGGGGGTGGATCCGGCCTCAAAATGGTGGGAAGCCCTCCATGATCCGGTCCTCAGCCGCTTGATGAACCAGGCGGCTTGCGAAAACCTCGATGTCCGGCAGGCCGTTTCCAGGGTCCGGGAGGTCCGTTTTCATTTACTGCAAAGTCGATCTTCTCTTTTCCCGGCCATGGATGCCAGCGCCTCGGCTCGAAAAAGCGGCCAGGGCCAAGGCCAGGCCCGGATGAGTCAAGGGTCCGAGATGTATACGGCCGGTTTCGACGCGGGATGGGAAGTGGATATCTTCGGCAGGGTCAGTCAATCCGTGGAAGCCTCCCGGGAGGATCTTGCCGCACAGATGGAGAACCGCCATGATGTCATCACCACCCTGCTGGCAGAAGTCGCCGTGAATTATATTGAACTAAGAACCCTTCAGGAAAGGCTGGCTGTCGCGAAAAAACGCATTACCGACCAGGAGGAAATCCTTGAACTGGCCCGGGCCCTTTACAAAACCGGAAGGGATGATGAACTGTCCGTGGCACGGGCCATCAGCAGCCTGGAAAGCGCGCGAACCGGAATTCCCGATCTGAATACTGCCATGGAAGCCTCCATGAACCGGCTTGCCGTTCTCACGGGCCGACACGCGGGAACCCTCCATGGGGAATTGTCTGAGGTAAAAACGCTTCCGGCGTTCCCGGTTCATCTGGTCATCGGCATTCCCGCGGAAACCATCAGACGCCGCCCGGATATTCGCCAGTCGGAAAGAGAACTGTCGGCCCGGGTGGCCAGAACAAAGCAGGCCCGGGCTGAACTCTACCCCAAGTTCACCCTGAACGGCTCCATCGGACTGGAGTCCCTGTCCCCGGAAAAGCTTTTTTCATGGTCGAGCCGGGTCTGGTCCTTTGGCCCTTCATTCAGTTGGCCCCTGTTTGACGCGGAGGCAATCCGCAACAATATAAAAGCCCAGAGTGAACTCCAGCAGCAGGCCCTGATCCGATATGAAGGAACGGTTCTCACTGCCGTGGAAGAGGTTGAAAACGCGCTGACGGGTTACGCCGGTGAGCAGCAAAAACTCGAAATGCTCTTATCCGGGGCCGATGCTGCCAAAACCGTTGCGGAACTCGCCCTGAGCCGCTACTCCACGGGCATGACCGGATTCACCGAAGTCCTGGATGCCCGGCAATCCCTGTTCTCTTTTGAGGACCAGCTTGCCCAGTCCAAAGGGGCTGTTTTGTCCAATTTTGTTCAGCTCTACAAAGCCCTTGGCGGTGGCTGGCAAAATTTCAGCGAGATGCCTGTTTCCCATTCATCCTTAAATTCCACAGGGGACCCATTATGATGGACGAAATGCGATTGTCGGCAAAAGAAACCCTTGAAAACCTTGATCCCCCCGCAGGAAAACGGCGCCTTAAGCTCTGGGTGACGGGCATCATACTGGTGGTGGTGGCAGTGGTGATCGTCATTTTCTGGAGCGGAAGAAAAACCACAGAAACCGGGGGTTTCAAGACCCAGCCCATCGTGGCGGGAAATCTGACGATCACGGTTACGGCCACGGGGAACCTTCAGGCCACCAATCAGGTGGAGATCGGCAGTGAACTTTCAGGCATTATCACGAAGATGACAGCCGATTACAACGACACGGTGAAAGTGAATCAGCCCCTGGTTTATCTGGATGATGCCAGGTATAAAGCGGCTGTCATGAAATCACGAGCCCAAGTCGCATCCGCCAAGGCCAATCAACAGGAGGCCATGGCCGACCGGAATGCGAAAGAAAAAACCTTAAAACGCCTGAAACTCACCCATGAAATCACCCAAGGCAGAATCCCATCCCTGGAGGATCTGGACCAGGCCCGGGCAGCTTTTGAGCGGTCCATTGCGGCCGTGGGCGCGGCAGAGGCAACCGTTCTCCAGGCAGAGGCGGCCCTGACCCTGGATGAAACCGACCTCAAAAAAACGGTGATTTACTCCCCCATCAACGGAATCGTACTGAGCCGGAACGCGGAACCGGGCCAAACCGTGGCGGCTTCCCTGCAAGCCCCCGTGCTTTTCACCCTGGCGGAAGACTTAAGACAGATGGAACTCCAGGTGGATGTGGATGAAGCCGACGTGGGTCTGGTTCATGAGGGGCAGCAGGCCGTATTCACGGTGGATGCCTATTCGGAAAAAACCTTCCGGGCTGTCATTCGTCAGGTGCGATACGGTTCTGAAACATCGGAAAACGTGGTGACCTACAAGACCATTCTTGAAGTGGAAAACCCGGATCTTCTTCTGCGGCCCGGAATGACGGCAACAGCGGACATCACCGTGCAGAAAATTGAAAACACCCTGCTGGTGCCCAACGCGGCCCTTCGATTTTCTCCCCCGACACCTGCGAAGGAACGCCCGGCCAACCGCACCCTGATCAGTTTCATGCTTCCCAGACCCCCGCGCAGCCAGAGTTCCGGAAGGGATTCCGGTGAAGAATCCGGGTCAAAAAAGGAGCTGTCCTCCAGAGTCTGGATCCTGAAAGATCATCGCCCGGAGCCCGTTGCTGTTGAAATAGAGGCCACAGATGGTGCGATCACAGCCATCAAATCCCCTTTGTTGAAAAAAGACATGGAGGTGATCGTTAATGCACTTGCAGCCGGGAAATGAGAATATCGAACGAACGAGCCAGACGTCTGAAAACCTGATCCAGTTCCGGGACGTCACCAAGGTTTATGGAAGCGGCATGGCCACCGTCCGTGCCCTGGACCACGTTAACCTGGAAATCCAACAGGGAGAATTTGTAGCCATGATGGGACCCAGCGGGTCCGGCAAATCCACCTGCCTGAACATCATCGGCTGCATAGACACCCCCACCACGGGGACCTACAATTTTGACGGCGTTCACGTGGAAGATCTCTCCCGCAACCACAGGGCTCTTCTCAGACGGCATTTCATCGGGTTCGTTTTCCAGGGGTTCAATCTGTTGAATCGCACATCCGCCCTGGAAAACGTCGAACTGCCCATGATTTATCGAAAAATTCCCCGCCGGCTTCGCCATGATCTGGCCTTGAAAGTTCTGTCTTCCGTAAAACTGGAAAAATGGGCCCACCACACCCCCAGTGAGTTATCCGGCGGTCAGCAGCAGCGGGTGGCCATTGCCAGGGCCCTGGTGGGAAAGCCCAGGCTTTTGCTGGCGGATGAGCCCACAGGCAACCTGGATTCCGAAAGAAGCCGGGAAATCATGGAAATGCTTCTGGAATTCAATACAAAGGAAGGAATCACCGTGGTGATGGTGACCCATGAGGCGGAAATGGCGGCCTATGCCCAAAGACGGATTCAATTTCAGGACGGCCGAATTACCACAGACTCAAAAAACGGGAGGTAATGTCATGGTTCTCTGGGAATCCTGTCTGCTTGCCCAGCAGACCATCCGACGGAATGTGCTGAGATCTTCTCTTACCATTCTGGGCATCGTGATCGGCGTGGCCGCGGTGATCACCATGGTGACCCTGGGAAGCGGAGCCACCGCCAAAGTCACCAGCGATATTTCCAGCCTTGGGACCAACATCCTGTATGTGATGCCCGGTCAGGGCATGCGGGGTCCCGGCGGCGCTCGAACCAAGGCAGATCCTTTTAAAACAGAAGACGCCATGGCCATAGAAAACAATATCGCAGGCCTGGAAGCCGTAGCCCCCACCGTCACAGCTCCCTGCCGGGCCATTCGTGGCAAAACCAACCGGACCTCCACCGTCACCGGCGTCACCAATGCCTATTTTATCGTTCAGGGACGACAGCTTGCCGAAGGCAGACTGTTCACCGAAGGCGAATTAAAAGCAGGACAATGCGTGTGCATTCTGGGTCAAACCGTGGTCAAAGATCTTTTCGGGAATGATCCGCCCGCAGGGGGTTCCATTCGCCTGGGAAAAATCTCCTTCAAAGTCATCGGAACCCTGGTGGAAAAGGGTCAATCGAATTTCGGGGACGACCAGGATGACACCATTGTCATTCCCCTGCACACGCTTCAGAGGAGAATCGCAGGAGACAAGGATGTCCGGGCCATTATTGTTTCCGTGGCGGACAATGTTCCTTCCGAATTCATAAAAAACGATATCGAAGAATTAATGCGGGAGCGCAGAGGGATCGGGCCGGGGAAGGAGGATGACTTCCATGTCCGGGACATGAAGGAAATCATTAACACCTTCACCAGCACCACCACGGTTCTAACAGCCCTGCTGAGCGCCGTAGCCGGGGTTAGCCTTCTGGTAGGCGGCATCGGAATCATGAATATCATGATGGTTTCCGTGACCGAACGAACCCGTGAAATCGGGACAAGGCTTGCCATCGGCGCCATGGAACGGGACGTTCTTCTGCAATTTCTGGTGGAAGCCGTGGTGCTGGCGGCTTTCGGAGGCCTGATCGGAATCATCCTCGGTCTCGCCGCAGCCGCTGCCGGATCACGACTCATCGGCGTGCCTTTTATTTTCAGACCGGGCATTGTTGCAGCCGCCTTTCTTTTTTCCGCGGCGGTGGGTGTGACTTTCGGATATTTCCCGGCCCGGAAAGCGGCCCGGCTGGACCCCATCAAAGCCCTGCGTTATGAATAGATCGGAAACTGGTTGTGGACGCCTCGCGAAGGGAAGTATTTCTGGGGGAAGGGAAGATTGACCTGACCGCCATCCAGTTTGACATTCTGGGGAATGATGGGTGGTATGCAGGGGAGTCAGGGCATTGATTTCTCCCAAATGTTCAGCGATGCCGATGAAGACGGCAACGGCAGTATTGACGAAACCGAATTTCAAACCCTGGCGGAGAAGCTCAGCGGATCAACCGAAACCAGCTCATCGGAAAGCACCCGGTCAGCCTTGTTCTCCGCCATCGAACGTACATTCCTCACCCTTTTCAAAGAAGTTTCAGGTAATTTTAAAATCTGAAGTATTGGCATGATAAAACCTGCTACTCCATTATGGTACCGTAAAGATATCAGCAGTCGCCCATGGCTTCCAGGTACTGGAGTTGATAATCTTTTAAGGTCTTGCAAGTTGGCGGTTTCGGCCCATGGTTATGACAAGCATACTGATGGCTTTTGTAGTCATCATAAAGGCTGTGGGCTTTTTCGTCGGGCGTTTTTCCCATCCGGTGGAACGTCCCATTGGCAGTATAAACGAGTTTCTCAGCCGCAGTGTTGACATCGGCATGACAAAAAAAGGACGTGGCCATTGCCTCCTTGCAGGCTTGTTCAAGCTGCTTGCAATCCTGTTTCAAGAGCCGGTCGCATGTCCTTATTAACAGCTCGGCATCCTTTTCTTCAAAGAATTCCATGAGCCTGTATAGCGGAGTCCTGCCCGAAAGCGTATCGAGCACCATACCCAAAACCGGTATGCCGGGAGACAGTTCCATTTGAGTATCGACCATCCCGTCTATGGTTTCCACCAACTTGATGCGCTTGGCATATTCCTTGACAACCGGTAAATGCCCGACCTCTGTAAATGTCAAAAATCCACTCCCCCCTTGAAATAGCATGATATCCGTGTTATTGTGACCCCATGATACAATCGTTCAAGAATCAGGCAACCGAGGATTTGTTTAATGGCACAGCTACAAAAGCTGCCTTGAGGCTATGCCCCAGAAATCTGTCGAATTTTGTGTCCCGAAAACTCGATCAGATTGACTCTGTTACATCACTGAATGAGCTTCGGGTGCCTCCCGGCAATCAGCTGGAGGCACTTAAAAGAGATCGCAAAGGTCAACACAGCATTCGTATTAATGACAAGTATAGGATCTGTTTCAAATGGACAGAATCGGGTCCAGGTGATGTTGAAGTTACCGATTATCATTAATAAATAATACTTGGGAGATTATCATGATTAGAATACCAACGCATAGAACACCAACGCATCCTGGAGAGATGCTTTCTGAGGAATTTTTGAAACCAATGGGCATTACTCAGCGCCAGATAGCTGATTCTATACATGTTCCATATCAAAGAATTAATGAAATTATTAATGGCCGCCGAGGGGTTACCCCCAGTACAGCATTAAGGTTGTCCAAGTACTTTGGTGTCTCCCCCGATTTCTGGCTGAACCTTCAACTCAGGTGGGATTTATATTTTGCACAACAAGCTGAAGCCAATGAATTGAGTTTAATTAATCCTGCAATCCCTAAAAGTGCTTCAGCTCATTAATGGGGGAAGCCCAATCGGGTAGCCGGGAGTTATTAACCCCCAGCCCCCACACCAGCCGGCATGCGTGGTCCGCACCGGGCGGTTCGCGAAGATACCGGGCCATAGCCGGGTAATGACCTAAATCAGTTTTTTGAAAAACTGACGGCAACTACTTTTGATCATCAGAAGCACCTTGTTCCATGACGCGCCTGTTTAGTTGCTCCCCCCGTTCGGGTTCATCGCATTTCAGAGCTCATGGGGTATGCCACTGTTCTTCGCGTTTGGCCCTTCAGTGGGGTGAGACCTCCGCGATAGACTCCGCATATGGGGGTCGCAGCTCGTTTCCGCTCGTCATTCCGCCAATGACAACGTCGGAACCGACTATGGCCGCTGCTGTGTTGATGGCATGTTGCCACCCTTCGGGCTGCCTTCGGCAGTCAGCTCGCTTCGCTCGGTGCTTCCTCATCACCCTGTATGTTGCCATGCAAAGCGCTGTCTTACGACCGCATGCCAGGCAGATCTCCCCGGATAAGAACGTGAATTTTCACTACACAACCGCAGCATTTACCCTATCTCCTGAATCCCGGACTTCGTCACGTTGTGCTGACTTACCCGGAGACTGGGCCTTATATGCTGTTTCTGTTCGTCAGCTCATAGTTTTGCACTCGGGGTTGGACGCTCCCCGGGGTC